>JAPYUH010000197.1 GCA_029936195.1 Alphaproteobacteria bacterium | reverse complement strand
CAAAGGTTTGGACCGATGTCGAAGCGCTATCGAGTGCGTCCGTCATATTCAAATCCGGCCTCGCCGCCTTTAGCGACTCCAAAGCTGCGGCCGGATCGCCCTCGATCTCATAGATCGCGAGATAACCGTGCGCGCCGTCTGGCCCCATCTGGGCATCGCTCAGCTTGAAGCGCTGGGCCGACTTGAAACCGGAAAGCTGGCAAATTTCCTGTATATGAATGTTGGTGTACCATTCGTTAAATTCGTCCTCTTTCCCGGGAACCGGGTTGGTGAGCACGACTAGGATATTTTCGGACATGGTGAACTCCTCCTTGCAAGGGAGTAAATTTAGCAGACGCCGTGCAAAAAGACATGGTTGTTATCATCCACTTCGTTGTCATAAACGTGGCCGACGGTGTCCGGAGTTAACTTCGCCTCCGCATTCCATTTGGCCCTAGTCGCTATGGGGGGCGTTGCGGAAAAAGGCCGAATACCGCTGCCTGCGACAAACATGCCAAAAGCAGAAATCATCTTTCATAGATACAGTTATACATCCGCACGTTTGGTTCCGGGATTCCAGTAGATGGTTACTGCTCACCGCATATTATCCAAATCGAGAAACTCAATTTACACCTGGCCTGCAGAAACGCCACCATCGACCATATAAACGCCTCCGGTACAAAACGAGCTATCGCTGCTGCCAAGGAAAAGCATCAGCCGCGCCACCTCGTCGGGTTCCCCATAGCGTTGTAACGGCAAGCGTTGCGCCAAGGGGCGGTTCGAGCGGTCGCCTGCCGGCAATCCCCATTGTTCCTCGATTGAAGTCATCATGCGTGTGTCGATGGGCGCCGGGTTAACCGTATTGACGCGGATATTTGATTCAGCCCCCTCTAATGCCGCCGTCCGCATTAAACCAATGACCGCGTGCTTGGAAGTGATGTATGCAGACATCCCGCGAGTTGCTCGGATTCCCGCTGTCGACGACGTGATGACGATACTGCCGCCGCCGCGTTTGCCCATGGCAGGCATGATATATTTTAAGCCAAGGAAAACGCCGCGCACATTTACGGAAATGACCTTGTCGAACATTTCTTCTGTGTATTCGCTGATTGGGGATATCACACCCTCGATGCCAGCATTCAGCAACGCAATATCGACTCCACCGAACCGTTCGACCGCCGCCGCGACATAGGCTTGCGTCTCAGCGGCGTCCGATACGTTGGCAACGACGGACATCGCCTGATCCGCGCCAATATCCGCCACGATGCTTTCCATGGCGTCGCTATCGAGATCGACTAAAACGATCCGGCCGCCTTCCGACGCAAACAATATTGCCGCCGCACCACCAATGCCGCCTGAACCACCAGTGATGATGGCAACCTTGCTATCTAACTTGCCCATGAACATGTGCCCCAATTCGTTGTCTCCATCGCACGGTAACTGATCAAGACAGCTGTGGCTGCATTTTTCACTGCATGCCGTCCGACACATCCGGATTTACGTCTCCCTTGCGCATTCTCGCATGGATATGCTGAACACCTATCGCTACACTCAGGTCACGCGGTGGGTGCTCTACGCAGATTGGCGGGCATTGTCGCCATAGACGTTGCTGGATACTTGCGGCTCACGGGGATCGACGAACAGCGTAAATTGGACGGCCCGAAAGCGCATCGCGCGGCCATAAACGCCAGCTGGCAAGCCGAAGAAGATGGAACTCGCTAACATTGCCGCCCACGGAATTGCGCCTGATCAGTCGGTCGGACTTGGCCTGGAAGGAGAGATGGGCAAATGACACAATGGCCACAATACGAGATGATTTCGAGCCCGCGCGGCAAGATTTTGGCGATGGACTCAGCCGGTTATGTCGATGAGCGGAATGATGTCTCGGATGTCCTTATCTGCGGCTCCCACGGCGCGCCTTGCGCGACACAGTTAGTCATGTGGGCGCGGCCGCGTGGGCTGTTTATCCACGATGCCGGGATTGGGCTGGGCGACGGCGGTGTCAACGGCCTAAAGCTGCTTGACACCTATCTGATACCCAGCGCCGCCGTTGACGGCATGTCCGCCAGGATTTCGGACGGCCGGGACATGTACGAAAATGGAATTGTTTCGCGCGTCAATCAGGCCGCACATCGAATGGGACTGCGCGAGGGGATGGCGGTATCGGCGGCGGCACAACAGTTGTTGGATAACAACCCGGTTCACGTGCCACCGGCCCGCCGTCAGATCAAAGTACATTCCGATGAACTCGGAGACGTCTTCGCACTCGACACAGTCAAATATGCCGATCAACGGATCGCCGGCGGCGTTCTCTGTATGGGATCGCACGCGGCACGTGCCATGGCGGATTATGTTGATGATTTGGGCTTCAAACTAGCCGGCGTGATAACCAACGATGTCGGCCGCGCGAAGGACGATTCAGGCATTGAAGGCTTGGCTCTGCTCGACCCCTATAAGGTTCCGGCAGCTACGGTATATGGTACGACCGCCCGAGTAGGTGACGCCCGGAGCACCTATTTGACCGGCCGTATAAGCTGCCTCAATGAAACCGCCGCCGCGATAGGCATCAATCAGGACGATCCGGCCACCGTGGCGGCACGTTTGATGCTCGAACATGCCGCAAGCTTGAAAAGCGCCAAGGAAAAAGGAGAGATCAATGTATGAGCGTAACCACAATTGGCGCCAGATCATCAAGAGTGTTGACCCGACGCTCGAGCAACATGTCACCGCGTTTAGCGGCCATGTGCTGGAAACCGAGTCCGAGATACCTAGAAAATATAAGGAATTGATCCTAATGGCATGCTCGGCTGCCATACGATACGGACCTGGCACGCGCAAGCGGGGCTGTGAGGCGATGCATCATGGCGCGAGTGACAAGGAAATTATGGAAGCACTTGCCCTGGCCTCGCTAACCTCTGGGTTTACAGCGTTCGCAGATGGGATTGAAGCATTGGGCGATCAGATCACCGTCGATGACGTCGCCGATGATGTAGCTTCCTGAGTAATTTTTTGCTCGAAGGGCGAAAATCCGTTCCGCATAGCTCGATACAGGGTAAGAAGCGGAAATCGCAGATCCAAGCCAGCATTGGCCTTGTGTGTCAATTTCAACGTTCGTCAGAATTTAGGACTAGGCTTGATGCTGGGGCTATAGCGGAAACGAGGCTGATGCCCTGTGATACGCGGTTCGTGCCAGGAGCGACATCAAACCTTCGAATTTCTCAACTGTATTCCGGCCCGCGCTCAAACGCAGGAATGCCCTCAACTGTATGTAGCCAACTCGGTTTTTCAGCGGTGAAAACCTCACGAGCAGGTTTGAAAGCCGATGGGTCATCCAATGTGCCGCCCTTAATAATCACAACTTTTGGCGCAACATGAGGTTCCATCAAAACACCAGAACCGCATTTCGGGCAAAACTTGCGAGTAATTTTGTCCTTGCCGCCCTCGACTTCAAAAGAGGCAAGGTCGCCTTCTAAAGACAATTGGCTGCGGCGGATGACAATTGCGCGCTGGAATAATGTCCCGCTGGCTCTTTGACAATCCCGGCAATGACAAAGGCCAACAGACAAAGGCTCGCCTTCGAAACTGTATGCCACCGCGCCACAAAGACAATTTCCAGTGTGCGACATTTGACCCCCTGCAATTGGCTGCTAAGCCCGTCAGGCTAATTTCATGGCTATGATTGGTCAATCCACTGCCCCTCAACCATACTAGCCAGGCTCGAAGCCAGGGCCATGGCGGTCATCAGCCTGACGCCCTCTCATCCTCGAGAAGTGCCACAAGTTGCCATGCAAATCCATATCCCATGAACGCGAAAACACTCTCGGTCTGACCAAGGTTGGCCTAGACGAGAGCTTGGCCGAAGGGGGGCCTCAAATCGGTTATCCGTTCAGAGCATCCTTCAAGGCCTTACCAGCCTTAAATTTTGGCTGTTTGGATGCAGCGATCTGAAGGGTTTCCCCCGTGCGGGGATTTCGGCCTTCACGCGCGGCCCGATCAGCAACACTGAAACTTCCAAATCCAATCAGTTGAACATTGTCGCCGCTCTTCAAAGCGCCAGTAATGGTATCGAACACGCTATCGATTATACCGGCGGCATCACTCTTAGAAGTGCCAGTTGAAGCGGCGACGGCGGCTGAAAGATCGTTTTTGTTCATAGAAGACTGCCCTCAGATTGATTGATAGAATCGTGCCGTAAATTATACACCACTATGGCCATTGCGTCTGAGATTGCACCGTACAATGATCAATGAAGAGAGAGAGCTATGCTTGACGACTTGAAGGCACGCCAGTTGGCGGCGGCACCTAGTCGCCGAGGCTTCATCACCAAGCTTGCTCATTCCGGCCTCTCGGCCAAGTTCATTATGGAATTGGCTGGACACAAACACCTCGTCACGACCCAGCGGCAAATTTAGGTCAATGACGAGATGAAGCGGGCGACTGTCAAGAATATTAGTTGATTCTTTGAACTGGTACATGACCTTTTGGTCGGGGCGGCCAAACAACTGCAGCCAAACAATTGTCAGCTTGACCGAAGGGAGACGCCATGACCGGCCCCAACACGAAAAACACCTATGAGCACGTCGACGTCCTAGTCGCCGGCGCGGGCCTCGCGGGGCTCTATATCCTCTATTGCCTGCGTCAACGCGGGCTGACCGCGCTTGCCTTCGAGGCCGGCAGCGGTGTCGGCGGGACATGGTACTGGAACCGCTACCCCGGCGCGCGGGTCGACGTGGAGAGCACACAATACAGCTATCACTTCTCCGACGAACTGGCGCGGGAGTGGAAATGGTCCGAGAAGTTCGCCGCCCAGCCCGAGCTGCTGCGCTATATCAACCACGTTGCGGACCGCTTCGATCTGCGGCGTGACGTGAAGTTCGATACGCGCGTAACCTCGGCGCATTTCGACGACGCGGCCAATCTATGGACCCTGCGGACCGACCGGGGGGATATCGCGACGGCGCGCTACTGCATCATGGCGACGGGCAGCTTGTCGAAGCCCTATCGGCCGCCGTTTCCCGGCCTAGACGACTTCCGTGGCGATTGGTACCACACCGCGATGTGGCCGCACGAGGAGGTCGACTTCAGCGGCAAGCGGGTGGGTATTGTCGGTACGGGATCAACGGGCATTCAGGCCATCCCTGTCGTCTCCGCGCAGGCGAAGCATCTGACGGTTTTCCAACGCACACCGAACTACACCGCGCCCGCGCGCAACCGGCAGCTGGCGCCCGACGAACAACGCGAATTCCAGGCCCGACACGCCCTTTGGCGCGTGGAGGTCCGGCATACCTTCGCCGCCATGACGGGGTTCCCCCTGCCCACGAAATTTTCCCACGAGGACACGCCGGAACAACGCCGTGCCTTTCTGGAGAAGCGGTGGAAAGAGGGCGGCATGCCCCAGTCCCTGCTGGCGAGCTACAAAGGTGTCAATGTCGACGAGCAAGCCAACCGCGTGGTGGCGGATTTCGTCCGCGACAAGATACATGAGATCGTCAAGGACCCGAAGGTGGCCGCGCTTCTCTGCCCGCCGCTGGATCTACCCATTGGATCGAAACGCCCGCCCATCGATACGGACTATTACGAGACGTTCAACCGCGACAATGTTACGCTCGTCGACGTGAAGCATGCTCCCATCGAGCGGCTGACGGCCGACGGCATCAGGACGGCCAACGAGCATTATGAGTTGGGCGCCATCATTTTCGCCACTGGTTTCGACGCGATGACGGGGACATTGCTTGCGATCGACATCCAGGGCCCCGACGGCTACACGCTAAAGAATGCCTGGGCGGACGGCCCGTCGACATATCTTGGCCTCATGGTTGCGGGGTTGCCCAACCTGTTCATGATCAACGGTCCAGGCAGTCCCTCCGTCAAGGCCAACATGATCGTCGCGCTCGAGCAGCATACCGACTGGATCATGGGCGTTATCGACCATCTCGGGATGACAGGCCGCGACCGGGTCGAGGCGAGCGATCAGGCGCAGACCGCGTGGGTGCAGCACACCCGGGAGGTAGCCGAGGCGACGCTCATGCCAAGAGCCGACTCCTGGTACGTCGGCGCCAACATCCCGGGAAAGAAGCGCGTCTTCATGCCGTATTTCGGCGGCTTCGACAGATATGCGGCGCTATGCGAGGAAATCGCCGCCGACGGCTACCGGGGTTTCGAGCTTTCGCACCACGGCGGCGGGCGGTCGCACGCGGCGGCTTTACCGCCAGGGGCTAGTTCAGCCTAGCGCATAAGGGAAACCTTGTGGCAGAGATTGACCCGAAGCGGTCCTTCCCATTTGCGTTAGACCTGTCTAGAGCGTTTCCGACGATGACTGAATCATAAGCTTGTTGCATTGATCATCGAAATTTGATTCGATTCCCTTTTGGAGGGTGAATCGTGGCGATATCAAATGACTTGCGCATTCGGTTAGTCGGAAAGGTGGCGTCGGGGATGTCGTGCCGAGGTGCGGCGGCGCATTTTGATGTGAGCCCAAGTTCGGCGATCCGGTTCGTTCAGCGCTACGCCGAAGAAGGGACTGTCGCGGTTAAGCATCCCCCGCCCAGGAAGCGCCGCCTTGATCCTTATGGCGATGATATTCTGCGCTGGATCCAGGAAACGCCAGACATGACCTTGGAAGAACTATCCGCGCGCCTCGACGAGGTACATGGGATGGCGGCGCCGACCTCGACCCTTGATGACTGGTTCCGGGCCAAGAAAATCAGCTGGAAAAAAAACCGCTCACGCCTCTGAGCAGGAACGTGCCGATGTCCAGGCGGCGCGTACGATCTGGCGTAAGCGTCAAGCCTGGCTGCTGGCCCACCCCGGCGGGATTGGCGACATCGTCTTCATTGACGAGACCGGTATAAATACCAAGATGGCGCGTCTGCGGGGGCGGTGTCCGCGTGGCCAGCGGATGGTGGCCCCAATCCCTCACGGGCACTGGAAAACCCTGACATTCATCGCCGGATTGCGCCATGACGGCTTGACCGCGCCCTGGGTCATAGACGGCCCCATGACAGCCAACATATTCGAGACCTACATCGAAACCCAACTGGCGCCGACGCTCAAGAGGGGCGATGTTGTGGTTCTTGATAACCTGCCCGCGCACAAGCGTAACACGATCAGAAATTTGGTCGAGAAACGCGGTGCCTGGCTCCTTTTCCTGCCACCGTATTCCCCCGACCTGAACCCCATCGAACTGGCCTTCTCAAAGTTCAAGGCACATATGAAACGGCTCAAGCCGCGCACCGTCGATGAGCTGTGGAAAGCCGCCGGGGTCGTCTGTGATCTCTTCAAGCCAGACGAATGTCTCAACTACTTCATTGCTGATGGCTATGCGTCAGAGTAAGTCGGAAATGCTCTAGGGAGACCTGTGCGCGAGTTTGATATCTTGCTGTTTTTGTTGGGCTTCTCGTCGTCG
>JAPYUH010000196.1 GCA_029936195.1 Alphaproteobacteria bacterium | reverse complement strand
TGGCGGCGCAGCTTCCACCACATCAGGGTCCATTGCGAGGCCATGAAGAAGCGTTCCTGCTCCTTCGTCAAACGCTCCACCTCCTGGGGATTGAACGGAGCGTCGGAAACCCAGTGCTGATCCTGATCTTCGCGCAGGCTCATTTCGAGGCCTCCGAACCGAGGCGTATGCGGGGATCAAGAGCAGCCAGCGCCAGATCAGAGACGAACATCCCCACCACCGTCAGGGCGGCCAGGAACAACAGGAACGAGCCGGCCAGATACTGATCCTGGCTTTGCAAGGCGCTGACCAGCATGGGCCCGGAGGTCGGCAGGCTCATCACCACGGCAACGATGGCCGAGCCGGAGATCATCTGCGGCAGCAAATTGCCGATATCCGCCACGAAAGGGTTCAGGGCCATGCGCAGGGGATACTTCAACAACAGACGGTAGTTTTTCAAGCCCTTGGCCCGGGCCGTGGTGACATATTGTTTCTGCAATTCGTCCAGTAGGTTGGCGCGCAGGCGGCGGATCATCCCGGCCGTGCCCGAGGTGCCGATAACGATCACCGGCACCACCATATGTTCGCAGATGGAGAGGAACTTGCCCCACGACATGTCCGTGTCGATGTATTCCTCGTCCATCAGACCGCCGATGGAGACGCCGAAATGTTTCTTGGCCAGGAACAGCAGGATCAGGGCCAGCAGGAAGTTCGGTGTCGCCAGGCCGATGTAGCCGATAAAGGTCATGGCATGATCGCCGAAGCTGTATTGCCGCACCGCCGTGTAAACCCCGATGGGAAAAGACACCACGTAGACGAACAGCATGGTGGTGAAATTCAGCACCAGGGACAAAAACAGCCGGTCGCCGACCACTTCGCCCACGGGCAGATTGTATTCAAAGGACCAGCCCAGATTGCCCTGCAATATGCCGGAGAAACCATTGTTGCCGGGCCAGATGCCCAGCCAGACGGCGTATTGTTCCAGCATGGGCTTGTCCAGGCCGAATTCCTGGCGCAGGAAGGCCAGCTTTTCAATCGCCGCGCGGTCGCCGCTGGCGATCAGTTCGGCCATCTGGTTCGACAGATAATCGCCGGGGGGCAGCTGGATGATGATGAAGGTGATGACGGAGATCACTAACAAGGTTGGGATCATCACCAGCACCCGATGCGTGAAATAGGTGAACATGTTCCCTTATGCCCTCATATCCGCGCGGTCCAGCTACCGGTCCAGCCAAAAGGTATCGGGGCGGTAGATGCCAAAGTGGGCACCGGGGTCCCAGTTATAAATGCCTTCCTTGGGCACGTTCATGACGCCGTGCTTGACCACGACGGGCTGAAGCACCCCGGCGATGACACCGATGGAATAGACCTGATCGGCGTGAATGGCCAACATGCGGTGCCAAATCTCTTCCTTGCGGGCGGGATCGGCGCTTTCGATCCATTCCGCCGCCAGGGTTGACAGTTCCTGGACTTCCGGCATGTCGGGCGCCTGGCCTACCTTGCCGGAGGTTTGGTAGTGCTGCCCCCATTTGGGCCACATCAGTTGTTGTTGGGAGCGCGGCGCCAACTCCTCCGGATTGGTCTGCGCCGTGGCGATGCCGTTTTCCAGGCCGCTCCAGACCGACATCAGGGCCTGACCGGAAAAGATGCGGTTGCGGAAGACTTCCCGCTGGGATGGCTTGATGTACAGTTTCACGCCGATTTCGGCCCAGCTTTCCGATACCAGTTCCAGAACGTCCGTCTGCTCCGTATCCTCGCCGGCGGTTTCGATGATGATCTCCAGGGGCCTGCCGTCGGGCATCAGGCGGATATCATCGTCGTTGTATTCCGTCAGGCCGATCTGGTCCAACAGCTCGGAAGCCAGATCGGGATCGTATTCGGCCCATTGCTTCTGATACGCCTTCCGGTACAGGGGGCTGCCGGGCAGCATGGTGTTGTTACCCATGATGGCCAGGCCGAAATACAGGGACTCGTTCACCGCCTCCCGGTCCACGCCCAGGCTCAAGGCCCGGCGGAAGCGTACATCCCGCATCAGCTTGGCCCAGACCGGATCGGCCGCGTTCATGTTGGGGTACAGGGCGACGTGGGCGCCCTTGGCGATGCGCCAGAGGTAGGTTTCGAAACGGCCGTCTTTTTCGTTCTCGCGCAGGAATGTCAGATTGTTGAAAGCTAGGCTGCGGGCTTGTAAATCGACCTCGCCCGTGCCCGCCTTGGCGGCAATCAGCTTGCCGTCGGAAACGATCATGATCAACTTGTCCACATAGGGCAGTTGCCGGCCCTTTTCGTCGATCCGGTGATAATAGGGATTGCGCACGCCGATGAAGCGGGTGGCGGGGGGCCGGGTATTGTTGACCCAGGGCTGCAGGGTCGGCAGCGCCGGGTTATCGAACCGATACATATTGTCAAACCGGTTGTGTAACGAGGCCCAGGAACGGGTGCGATGCTTGCGCAGCAGCTTTTTCAGGGTCTTCGGGTCGGCATACCTATCATGGTATTGCTTCAGATAATGCGCCGGGCGATAGATGAATAGCGGTGAGGCGCCGGCCAGGCGGGGCAGGAAGAACGGGTTGGCCTTGGGCCAGGTATATCGCACCGTGGTTTTGTCCAGCACTTCAAACACCGGCGGCTGGCCTTCGGAGAGCAACAGCCGCGGCGGGCCCGCGGGCGAGGTGCGTTTGTTGTTCGCCACGTCTTCCCACCAATAGCGGAAATCTTCCGACGTGAAGGGATGTCCATCGGACCATTTATGCCCCTGGCGCAGCTTGAAGGTAAACTGCCGGTCGTCCTTGACCGCGACGGATTGTATGATATCGGGCACCAGTTCGTACTTTTCGTTGTAGCCGATCAGCCGGGCGTAGCCATAGACGACGAACAGGCGCACATCCTTGGCCCGGCCGATCAGGGTGCGCAGTTCGCCGCCCTGGCGGCCAATGACTTTTTCACCGGTCATTTTCACCACCGAGGGTATTTTCGGCAGCCGCTGATCGACGCTGGGCAGTTCACCCGCGGCGACTTTGGCCGCGAACATGGGCGTTTCCACATAAGTCGCCGCCATCGACGTTGCCGACGACGTTGCGGCAAGGGCCATGGCGCCCGTCAGCAACAAGGCGGCGCTGGCTTTATTGGTGATAAACATCATATTTCCTTTGGCAACTGGGTGCCGGCCTCGGCGCGGACGTAGTGTCCGCCGCCCGCATGGATCATATCCGCCACGATGCCGTCATCCAGGGTAAAAGGCGCCGGCCAGGCGCTGGGGATCGAAGCCTTGCCCTCCATCAGCGCCGTCAGGTCAAGCTTGGCGCCCGGGTCGGCCTTGGGCACGGCGGCCAACAGGGCCTGCGTGTAGGGATGCAAAGGATCGCGGAACAGGGTTTCCCGTGGCGCGGTCTCGACGATGCGGCCGGCGCACATCACCGCGATGCGGTCGGCCACATAGTCCACGACGGCCAGGTTATGGCTGATGAACAGATAGGTCAGGCCCAATTCTTCCTGCAAATCCTTCATCAGGTTCAGAACCTGCGCCTGCACGGAAACATCCAGGGCCGAGACCGGTTCGTCACAGATCAACAGGTCGGGTTGCAGGGCCAGGGCCCGGGCGATGCCAATGCGCTGGCGCTGACCGCCGGAAAAGCTGTGGGGATAACGGCGCAGATATCGGGCGTCCAGGCCCACCAAGGTCATCAATTCCTGCACCCGGGCGGAGCGTTCCTCGCGGTCGCCGATTTCGTGAATATTCAGCGGCTCGGAAATAATATCGAACACCGTCATGCGCGGGTTCAGGGACGAAAATGGGTCCTGAAAAATGAACTGCACCTTGCGGCGGTATTTAAACAGGTCATTATCCTTGAGGGCCAGAACATCGACGATGTTGCCATGGTCATTGAACGAAAGGGTACCTGAGTCCGGTGTCAGGGCGCGCATGATCATTTTCGAGGTGGTGGTCTTGCCGCAGCCGCTTTCACCCACCAGGCCGACACATTCGCCTGGATTGACGTGGAAGGATATATCATCCACCGCCAAAACCTTGCCGCCCGGCTTGCCGCCCAGCAGTTTGCGCTTGCGGGTTTCAAAGGATTTACACAGGTGGCTGACATCCAGCAAGGGGCCGGCGGCGCGGGCCGATGCGGGCCAAGGTTCCTTTTGTTTCAGAAGACGGCCGGCATCGGCGCTGATTTCGCGCAAAGGCACCAGACGTTCGCCCGGCTTCATGCCGAACCTGGGCACGGCCAGCATCAACGCCTTCAAATAGGGGTGCTCCGGATTATTATAAATGGCAGCGACGGGGCCCCGCTCCATCACCTTGCCGTGGTACATCACCACCACTTCATCGGCCACGTTGGCGACCACGCCCAGATCGTGGGTGATCATCAAAACCGCCATGCTCAATTCCGATTGCAGATCGGATATCAGCTTCAGAATTTGTGCCTGTATGGTCACGTCCAGGGCGGTGGTTGGTTCATCCGCGATCAGCAGGGCCGGCCGGCAGACCAGAGCCATGGCGATCATGGCCCGCTGGCGCAGGCCGCCCGACAACTCGAAAGGATATTTGAACACGGACTGATTGGGATCGGGGAAACCCACCATGCGCAACATTTCCGCCGTCATTTCCCAGGCGATTTTCTTGGAAACCTCGCGATGCAGCAGCAGGGCCTCGGCGATCTGGTTGCCGATGGTGTGCAGGGGCGACAGGGAGGTCATGGGTTCTTGAAAAATGATCGAGATGCGACCGCCGCGGACGGCGCGCATTTCCTTGGAATTCGATGGCAATTTTGTCAGATCCACGAATGAACCGGGTTTGTCGGGATCAAGGAACAGTACTTCGCCGGCGGCGATCTTGGCGGTGGTGGGCAGGATACGCATGATGGTCTGGCTGACCACCGACTTGCCGGAACCGGACTCGCCCACCAAGGCAACGGTCTTACCTTGCGGTACGGTGAAGGACACGCCGTCGACCGCCTTGATCAATCCTTCGGCGGCCTCGAATTCCACGGCCAGGTCACGTACCCGCAGAACATTGGTCATGACGGCAACACCGGATCAGCGGGGTGATCAGGCGGATGATCAGGCGGGCGGGCCGCTGGATCACCATCGCCGATGCCGAGAGAGGCGAGATTGGTGGCGGAGGTGGGATCAATGCTCAAGCCGCGTTCCAGGGCGGAATCATGGACCTGATGCACAATTTCCTCGAAGTCGGATAAAATGGAATCTATGCGGATCGGGCCACGGCTATCGCTGCCGTCCCGGCAACGAAGAAGCAATTGCATCCAACCGCCCTTGCCATCGCGCCGGGTGGAATAATAGCGCAGGCGAAAGTCGCGCATGTCCGACCACCGTATCCTCCGGTCATAAATTGCCCCTAACGGTCCCTCCTGACGCGCGCCGATGTCATCAATGGTTATCACAGTCGCCTGACGCAGCATTGTTCGCAAACCATAAATGCCAAACAACAATATCAAGGCGACCATTATATAGGTTACAAGAGGTAACAGGTCCGTAAACAAAATCAGTCCCAATGGCACAAAAACGCCCGACCCGGCTCGAATATAGTCGGAAACAAGCTCTTTGACCGGGTATCTGTATTCGCTCATTCCGGCACCCTAAAGACTTCATTTATGGTTAACCAGTGAGCGTTGTCACTTTCCTTTGTGTGGGCGAACAATTCCGCCAAAAAAAACCAAGATTCCTCGTCCATGATGGCATGATGGCTCAATATCCCCGTGATCTCGCCGTGATCCGCCCTTCCCGTTCGCCGGGCCGCCAGGTGATTTATCAGCAGTTCCAAGGCTTGTGTCCTGCCGATAAAGTTCCGGCCGCCGCGCCAATTGATCAGATCCAGATGGCAATTGTTCTCCACCATGTTTTGCGCCGGCGGACGGTCTCCTCGCCGGCCGTATCGGGACAAGCCCTTGAAGTGGGCGGAGGACAGCTGATCCGCCAAGGTTGGGTCAATGCGGTTCCAGGGCGGCACGAAAATAGGCAAGGCCAAATTCGGAAACCGCGCCAACAGGGTTTCGCGGCCAACGGCGGTATCACCCAGCATGTCGGGAACGGGGCGGTGGGCACCGAATTCGGCTTTCTTTTCGCCCGCCGGGGCGTAGTTACGATGGTGGTGACCATGCACCAGCATTTTCAGTTGCGGCACCGCCGACAGGGCGGCGCCCAGATCGTCCCGCGCCCGGCCGGGGATCACCGCCAGGCCCACGGGGATGCGATGGGTTCCGGACAAGGCGGCCAAGCGTTCCAGGCGAGGCCCGGGGGCGGTGGCATCGTCATCCCGCCACCAAAATGTCGCCGTCCGTCCGGTATCCATCCAGCGCGCCAACTCCGTCTTTAGCCCGGCCCAGTCCGCCATCATTTACCAATCCAGCGCCCGGGCCCAGGCGGCGATCCGCCGGGCGCCGTCCTCGGCGCCGTCGGTACGGAAGGCGCCCGCCCCCATACCAACTCCGACAGCAACACCGGGTTCCTTGGCCAACGCCTGGTCCATGGCCGCGATCAAGCTCTCTGGCGTTAACGACCCCTCCGGCAGGACCGTGATGAGGCCGCGTTCCGCCAACAATTCGGCCCGCAGGGTCTGCTCCGTTTCCAGGCCGCCGGCATAGGGCACGATAACGGCGCGACAGCCCGCGTGCATGCCTTCCATCAATGTATTGTAGCCGCCCTGGGAGATCGACAGTGCGCAGTTCATCAACAGAGTGGAAAAATCTCCCCGGGCACGCTCCACCTTGATCCCGCCCACGCTCCTGGCCAGCGCCTCGAGGGCCAGAAATTCATCCCGCGCCACCTTGACGCCGACCAAAACGCGCCAAGTTTTATCGGCCAGGGCGCTGTTGGTCTTGGCGGCGATGGCGGCGCGCAGCAAATCATCGCCCACCGCCCCGCCGCCGGCCGAAACCAGAACCTCGTCCCAACCCGGACTGCCCGGTCCCCCGCGCCGGCCGGTGCGGTCCACCACATAGCCCGTGTAGTGCAGTTTTTCACCGATCTGGGCAGCATGGGGAAAGGTCCGCTCGAACGGGATCAGATCGGGATCGCCATGCACCAGGACATGATCAAAATAATGCTCGATCCGATCCAGCATTTCCACCAGGCGTTCCGGCTTCGGCGGGGCGACCAGGATATCGCGGACCGAACAGGCGATGACGGGCCGGTGCCGGGCCGCCGACGCGGCGTCCAGCAGGGGCAGCAATTCAAACCGCATTTGCCGCCGGCCAAAGGGGAAAAGCTCCAACAAAATAACCTGTGGCTGGAGATCCGCCCAAACCGCCAGCAAGGCATCGCGGCGGCGCCCGCGCCAGGCATCGTCGATGGGGTGGTCGTTCTCGTCCACCAGCTTCTTGAAATACAGGTCCACCGCCCGGACCGGCGGCAGTTGCACCAGATCGGCGCCGCCCAGATCCAGGTTGGGA
>JAPYUH010000195.1 GCA_029936195.1 Alphaproteobacteria bacterium | reverse complement strand
ATTCTTTCAGGCTTGGCTACAAAAAGCGGCGATCCTGCACCAGTTGGGACGATACGACGACGCTGAATACGCGGTCAGGGAAGTCATGCGAATTGCGCCGAATTTGCGCCTGAGTTCGATTTCCGGCCTGTATATGATTAACGACAAAGCCGGCCTTGAACGTTTCAAAGATGCTTTGCGTCAGGCCGGGTTGCCTGGATAATTAGCTATTCCGCGGCCCGTGTTGAAGCGTCGGCCGCAGCCTCGATGGATGGCGATAGATAGGCCCCCTGTCGCAACAGCTCCCGCTGGATAAGCCGAGGGTCGAGCGCGCGCGGCGCAATGCCCGCATCCGCTGACAGCGCCGCCGCCACGCCGGCCGCCTGGCCGGTGAGCCAGCACTGGGGGATCTCGCGCAGGAAGGAATGGGAATTGGTGTCGCAGGCCACGTGACGGCCGGCGGCCAGGACGCCGTCGAGGCCGACCGGGACCAGGGCGCCGTAGGGCACGGAGATATTCGGGAACTTCGGCGCCAAAGATGTGGAGACACCTATTTCGTTGTCCCAGACCGTGCCGTCGTCCCACTGGCCGCGCACCACTTTGTTTTCACCCAGCAGGCGGCGGGAATGGCGGACGCCGATTTGCGGCGCGCCCAGCATGAGGAAGGCATTTTCAAAGCCCGGTGCATGTTCTTTATAGGTTTCCAGATGACCCATTGTGAGTTGCCGGGAGCGGATTTCGATCTCGCTCAAATCCTCTACGTCAACCGCGCTGTAGCCGGCCAGGCGCGGGCCCATGAACAAAGCTATGTCGTTGCGCCAGGAGACGAAGGGCCGTTCGAAATATTTCAAACGCTCCCGTCCACGGGCCATGAAATCCTTGAAACCTTGCCCATCACCGGTCTTGAAATCGATCCAGCGGTTCATGTCCACACCGCCGATCATGAAGGCTGTGTTGATGCAGGAATGAATGTCCGTGGGATCACTGTCGGTCTCGAACGAAAGACCGGCCCGGGCGAGCAGGTCGGCATCACCCGTGGTGTCGATCACCACCTTGGCAAGCACCGCGTGGCGGCCTTCCTTGGATTCGAAGATGGCGCCGCGCATGGCGCCGTCCTCGACGATGGGTTCGACGGCATAGGCGTGGAACAGCAGGCGGACCTTTTGCTCCAGAGTCATTTGCATGGAGAGGGTCTTCAGCGCCTCCGGGTCAACGGTGGGCGACCACGTGGTGATGCCGTGAAAGGCCGCCGTACGCTGGGCCCAATAGGCGGCGGTGGCGACATCCGCCGAACCCCAGTCGCTGCGTTCGGGGCCTTTCACGGCGTCGTCGGGCAGTCGGTCGAGGAAATCCCCGGCCAAGCCGGCAATCACCTGTTTGCCGTTCCAGTCCGACATGCGATCGATCCAGATCACCAGGCCGCCCGTGGACAGCCCGCCCAGATGGTTATAGCGCTCGACCAGCATCACCTCGGCGCCCAGGCGCCCGGCGGCGATGGCGGCGGCGGTGCCCGCCGGGCCGCCACCCACCACCAGGACATCGGTTTCGGCCAGCACCGGGGTTTCCCGTGCTGCCTCTTTCACCGATCTGGCGGGGCGCGGAAGCCGGGAGGCACGGTCCGTGCTGTCGCCAAAAACTTCCGCAATGCCGATGGTGTTGGTATGGTTTTCGCCGCTCATGCTATCCTCGCCTTTCAATTCAATACGGCAAGGCTAGCATCATATGCCGCCGCGCGACAAACCGAGGGAAGGGTCAGCCATGGGATATTATAGCCGGCGCCTGCCATTGATCGCGGCACTATGCGGCCTGATGACACTTGCCCCGGCATTCGTTTCGGCAACGGGGGTTTCAGCGGCGGAACATGGCCGGATCCGGGCCGTGATCGAGCGGCAACTGGAGGCCTTTTCCCGCGACGATGAGCGTGCGGCCTATGCCGTCGCCTCGCCCTTGATCCAGCGCCTGTTTGGCAACCCGGCCAACTTCATGGCCATGGTCCGCGCCGGCTATCCACAAGTCTATCGCCACCGCCGGGCCGAATTTGGCGCCTTGAGCGAAATGAACGGCGAACTGGTGCAGCTTGTCACCTTCACCGGATTGGATGGCCACAAGGTTCTGGCGGTCTATTCCATGGTGAAGGACAACACGGGCGCCTGGCGCATCAACGGCTGCCGCCTGCTGCAAAAAGGTGAACTGGGCGCCTAAAACTGTATCAGTCGCGCGAACGGGCCTCGGTGCATGATATGTAGGCCAGCGTGAACATAAAGGCGCCGAATGTAGAAAACACAAGAATTAGGAACAATATTCCTGGCATGGACATGGAAAAATCCTCTCAACTATATCTCCATGTCTATGCATTAATTTATAATACTGCCTCTTGATCCATATCAATATTTTGAATTTTTTTCTAATACTGAAAATCATTCACAAGTACTGTTAAACGAGGTTCTTGCCCATGAAGGCCAGAACCTTTTCCCATGCATCCTCGCTGACTTGCTCGCGATAGCGTTCAGGGTTGTCGAACATCTGAAATCCGTGGCCGGCGTTGTCGTATTGGTGAAATTCGTGGTGAACGCCGGCGGCGGTCAGGGCCCTTGCCATGCCGTCCACGTCTTCCGGTGAGGGGTTCTGGTCCTCGTTGCCAAAGAAACCGGCGACGGGGCAGTTTATATTGCCGGCCAAGTCTATTGCCGGCGGCGTATCGGGACCCATGGGCAATTTCACCCGGCCGCCATAGAACATGGCACAGGCCGCCAATTCGGGAATATGGCAGGCCCCCAGCCACGAGACCCGGCCGCCCCAGCAATGACCGACGATGCCGATCCGGGCGCTGTCCACCTGGTCCCGGCCGGCGAGCAAATCAAACGTGGCGCGCAAATCCAGGGCCGTCCAATCATCGCGGAATGCCTCGCGCTTGAGCTCGATGGTTTCCGCCTTGGGCCACCAATGAAAGATGAACGGCACGGCGACGGCAAAGCCGTTTTGGGCGTAGCGTTCCGCCGCCTTCAGGGTAAAGACATCATTTTCAATGCCCGTGTGCCCGACGGGAATATGCTGAGCCAGGATGATGCCCGGATGGGGCCCGGGGCCGTCGGGGAGGAAGAAAAAAACCTCCATCTCGCTGTCGTTTACCGTGATGGTTTGAATATTGTGCATGTGCTTGCCTCGTATCAATTGGTTCGCGAAGGGGCGTAGGGTTGGCGCAGGGCGCGTTCGACCATTTCCAGGCGGTCCTGGCCATAGAACATATCGCCGTCAACGAAATAGGCCGGCGAGCCGAACACGGAGCGTTCGATCGCTTCAACCGTGTTCGCTTCATAGATCGCCTGAACTTCTTCGGACAGGGCCGCGTCCAGCAGGGGTTCGGGATCCATTTCCACCTGTCTTGCCAACGCTACCAGGGTATCCCGGTCCGCCAAATCGCTGTCATCGCGCCAATGGCTTTCCAGCATGACGTGGGCCAGTTGATCGATATTTTTGTCCTGAACCAGACCGGCGATCAACATGCCGTTGCACAATGTCATGTCTTTGTCGTGATGGGTCGGCCGGCCGACCATCACCGGGGCATTGCGCTCCTCGGCCCAGCGGTCGATCTCGCGGCGGAAAAAATAGGCGTAGTGCCCCTTGCTGCGTTCACTGAACGGGGTCGAGCCCGAAGCGGGCACGACGCGGCGCAGATCATTGGGCCGATGCGTGATGGTCCGGCCCGCCGCCTTGGCAATGGCCATGAAACGCGCGGAACCCAGATAGGCATAGGCGGAATGGGCGGAATAGAAATATTCAATTTCAGGCATCTCTTACTCGGTTAGGCGGGCGGCATATTTGGGGCGCCGGATGGTTTGTACGGCTGGCGCAGGGACCGCTCCACCATTTCCAGGCGATCCTGACCATAGAACATATCGCCATCCACGAAATAGGTAGGAGAGCCGAATACGGAACGTTTGATGGCCTCGTCCGTATTGGCCTGATAAATGGCCTGGATCTCGTCCGACATAGCGGCATCCAGCAAGGGCCGTGGCGCGAGATCAACGCTTTCGGCCAGTCGCGCCAAGGTGTCCGGGTCAGCCAGATCCGTGTCTTCCAGCCAATGAGTTTGCAACATGGCATGGGACAACTGATCCACATTGTGGCCTTGCACGACGCCGGCGATGACCATGCCGTTGCACAGTGCCGTATCCTTATAATGATGGGTGGGGTAACCCACCATCACCGGCGCGTTGCGCTCCTCCGACCAACGGTCGATCTCGCGGCGGAAGAAATAGGCGCGCTGTTTCGGCGTCCGCTCCTTGAACGACGCAGCCCCGCCCGCCGGCACGACTTGGTTTAGATCAATGGGCCGATGCACCAGATTGCGCCCGGAGGCCTTCGCGATTTCCTGGATTCGGGCCGAACCCAAATAGGCGAATATGGAATGGGCGGAATAGAAATATTCGATCTCTGACATGGTATGCTCCAAATTGGTTGCCCGGATAACAGCCGCCCAGCAGCCCGCCGTCAAGCCGGAGATGACAAATGACCCTGAAAATCCGCACCATCGACCATGCCGTCGTCATGGCCTCGGACATGGAGCGTTCCATTGCCTTCTATTGCGATACCCTGGGCGGGCGGGCACGCTATCTGCAACGCTTTCGGGCTGGCAAGCTGCCGGTGCTGCCCATCGAACTGGGCGGCGCCGTGATCAATTTGCAGTATTTGGACGAGCCGGCCTATCTGGTGGCCGAGACCCTGAAGGCCGGAACCCTGGACGTCTGTTTCCGCTGGGACGGCACGATCGGGGAGGCGGTCGCACACTTGAACGCGGCGGGTATCGAGATCATCGAGGGGCCGGCGCCACGCCGGGCCGCCGATGGCGTTTGGGGCCAATCGGTCTATTTCCGCGATCCGGATGGAAATTTGCTGGAATTCCTTTCCACAAACCCGGTGCTACAGCCGCGTTTTACGGAGTAATCCGCCTTTTCCCGCCTTTGGCCTAGTTTGGCGCCCAGGCGCGCTGACTCTGATTGACTCATGTTTGCCGCTTCACTATTTTGCACCGCAACATAAACTAGCGGCCGCGAAATTCCGGCCGCCCGGGGCACGGGAAAGGGATGCCGCGCGCCGGTGACTATTATGGTCGAAATTATAGGCTTTCCCCCAAAGAAGAGGCAGCTGATGAAAGTTCTCGTCGCCGTCAAGCGCGTGGTTGACTACAACGTCAAGATCCGGGTCAAGGGAGACCAGACCGGGGTCGATCTAGCCAATGTGAAAATGTCCATGAACCCCTTCGACGAAATCGGTGTCGAAGAGGCCCTGCGCATGAAGGAAGCCGGCCAGGCGGACGAAGTGATCGCCATTTCCATCGGTGTGCAACAGTGTCAGGAGACCATCCGCACCGCACTTGCCATGGGCGCCGACCGGGGCATCCTGGTCAAGACCGACGAAGCGTTGGAGCCTCTGCACGTGGCCAAGCTGATGAAGGCCGTGGTGGACCTTGAGCAGCCCGGTCTGGTGATTTTAGGCAAGCAGGCCATCGACGATGACTGCAACCAGACGGGACAAATGCTGGCGGCACTTTTGGGCTGGCCCCAAGGCACCTTCGCCTCGGCCATTGAACTGGGCGACGGCACGGCCAATGTGACCCGGGAAGTGGACGGCGGTTTGCAGACATTAAAGCTGAACCTGCCCATGATCGTCACCACGGACCTGCGCCTGAACGAGCCGCGCTACGCCTCTTTGCCGAACATCATGAAGGCCAAGAAGAAACCCATCGACGAGAAGACGCCGGAAGATCTGGGCGTCGATACCACACCCCGGCTGACCACCTTGAAGGTGGAAGACCCGCCGAAACGCCAGGCCGGCGTGATCGTCGCGGATGTGGTCGAGCTGGTCGATAAATTGCGTAACGAAGCGGGAGTAATCTAATGGGCGTCCTGGTCATTGCAGAACACGACAATTCCGAATTGAAGCCGGCCACCCTGGCCGCCGTCACGGCTGCCTCTCAGTTGGGCGGCGACGTGGACATATTGGTCGCGGGCCAGGGCTGCGGCGCGGTCGGCGAGGCCGCCGCGCAGGTTGCCGGCGTGGCCAAGGTTCTGGTTGCCGATGCGCCGGAATACGCCAACATGGTGGCCGAACCCATGGCCGACCTGGTGGTGCCCCTGGCGAAGAATTATGACGCCGTGCTGGCGGTGGCCAATACCGTGGGCAAGAATTTCATGCCCCGTGTCGCGGCCCTGCTGGATGTCAGCCAAATCTCGGAAATTTCCGAGATTGTCAGCCCCGACACCTTTGTCCGGCCGATTTACGCCGGCAACGCCATGGCGACGGTGCAGTCTTCGGATGCCATCAAGGTCATCACCGTGCGCACAACGGGCTTCGAGAAGGCCGAGGCGACGGGCGGCTCCGCGCCGGTGGAAAATCTGGACGGCGCCGGCGATCCGGGCATTTCCAGCTTCGTGGGCGAGGAACTGTCCAAATCCGAACGCCCGGAACTGACCGCCGCGAAGATCATCATCTCGGGCGGTCGCGGCATGCAATCGGGTGACAACTTCCCCATTATCGAGGCCGTGGCCGACCTCTTGGGCGCCGCCGTCGGCGCCTCCCGCGCCGCCGTCGACGCGGGTTTCGTGCCCAACGACTACCAGGTCGGCCAGACCGGCAAGGTTGTGGCCCCGGAGCTGTACATCGCCGTCGGCATCTCGGGCGCCATTCAACATCTGGCCGGCATGAAGGACAGCAAGGTCATCGTCGCCATCAACAAGGATGAAGAGGCGCCGATCTTCCAGGTTGCCGACTACGGCCTGGTCGCCGATCTGTTCAAGGCGGTGCCGGAACTGGAAGAAGAGCTGAAGAAGCTGCCGCCTGCGTAAGCGAATTAGGGGACGCAAGAATTTTATCCCCCGTTTTGCCTGTGCGCATCGGAGTATTGATCATGGGATACAAATATTGCGTCTCCCCTATTTCTCGTCCGCTATTACTCGCCCCCTATTTCTCGAAGGCTAAGATATGATCCAGAACATCGGCATTATCGGCGCGGGTCAGATGGGCAGTGGCATCGCCCATGTCCTGGCCGTCGCCGGCTATGACATCCTGCTGACCGATACCTCCAATGCGGCCATGCAAAAATCCTTGAAGTTGATCGAGGGCAACCTTGGGCGGCAGGTCAGCCGCGGAAAACTGGATCAGGTGGAGGCCGTGGACGCCCTGGCCCGGATCCAGACCGTCGCCGGCCTGCCCGAATTGGCCCATGCGGACCTGGTGGTTGAAGCCGCCACCGAGGACGAGGATGTCAAGCGGGAGATCCTGGCCGATCTGGGCGGTGTGCTGCACCCGGACGGCCTGATCGCCACCAATACATCGTCCATTTCTATCACCCGCCTGGCTTCTGTGTCCGGCCGGCCGGAAAAGTTCATGGGCATGCATTTTATGAACCCGGTGCCGGTGATGGAGCTGGTGGAGCTGATCCGCGGCATCGCCACGG
>JAPYUH010000451.1 GCA_029936195.1 Alphaproteobacteria bacterium | reverse complement strand
CTAGGTGCTATGTATTAGAGTTTTCTAACAGTCCGGAATTGGCAATTTTCAAGCATCAAACGGTATCAGGCTGATGTCCGCTATGCCCCTGGAGCCTTCAGCTTCGAAACAAAAATTGGCGAATTCTGATGGTCTCTTCGTGAACCGAAGCGGTCAAATTTGGGGACCAGCCTGCGCACAAATCCCATGGCGTTAGGAACGAGCCACTAACATTCGAGCGCCTCGGCGTTGGGTACCAGTTTACGAACCTGTTCAAGCTGTTCAGGATCATCGAACGGGCAGATTAACAATACATCATCTGCGCCGCTATCGGCGATTTGCGCTAGGCGTTCCCGCGCCTCTTCCGGATCGCAAACGAGATTGATTTTGGACCGTTCAATTAATGAATGGCGCTCCGGTTGCGGGCGTAAATCGGTGAAGACATTGGCCAGGAGCACCCGGTCGCCGCCAGCGGCGCGGAATTTGGCGGCGCCTTCGGCAACTTCTTCAAGAGTACTGTAGATGCCAGAAGCCAACCAGCCCTGACAATGTCTGGCGGCATATTGGACCCAGCGTGGGCTGTGCCAGGCGCCCACAAACATTGGCGGACCCTGTTCATGGCCCGGCCACGGTGTTAGCGCCGGCCCAAAAACCGCCTCACCTCGCCAGCTGCGCCGCATCACCTCCAAATTCTCGCGCAGAACCCTAAATCGGCGGCCGTAATCCGCCTCAACGACGAGAAAATCTGCCTCGGTGGATCCAGCTCCAACGCCCAGGCGCAAGCGTCCTTCGGACAAAACGTCCAACGACATCACTCGCTGCGCCAGCTCCACAGGATGCCGCAACGGCACCTGCAGCACGCAGGTCCCAAGCTCGATATCATCGGTAACCGAGGCCACGGCGGCAAGCAAAAGCAGCGGGTCTAGGCTCGCCGTGCCCCGGCCAAGGGAATCAGTAATCCAGAGACCGGAAAAATCCAACGCCTCCGCCCGGCGCCCTATCTCCCGCAGACGCATCGCCACGGAAGTCACATCATCAAGCGGCCGCGGTGCCGCTACAATACCAACCCGCATACCATCACCTCATTTGTCCAATCACCAATATCACCTATGCATCCAAGCCATAGAGCGCCACGCGTTATTGTGCAGCAACGCCTTCCGTGTTTCCGCTGAAAGATCCTTCATCTGATCGTCGATCTTGCGCTGCGAAAACGGCCATGTGCTGTCGGGATGAGGATAGTCAGACGCCCACATCACATGCCTTCGCCCATGACCTGTCGATTTTAGAGACGGAACAATTCGCGCGGTGACATGGTAGCATTGGTAGCGGTCAATGGGAGGATCTGTCCGTCGTCAAATCATTTGGGAACATTGACCCTGTTTCCAATGGGAGGATTTGGCTCATCTAGGTTTGATGTTATGCCGCTTGTCGTTGATGGTTCAAGCGGCGGTTTTGGATGGTCTGTTTCTTGATCTTTTCTCTCCTTTTGATGATGGCGGTGTGACGCCCGAAGTAGGCGTCGGCGGGTGTGACGTTACCAATGCTCTCATGGTAACGCCGGTTGTTGTAAT
>JAPYUH010000450.1 GCA_029936195.1 Alphaproteobacteria bacterium | reverse complement strand
GCGGTGAGATGGTGGGCGCCATGGGTCACTCCTGCGTCGCGCTATTGTCAGGTTGATCCAGTATGAGCGGTAGCACGCGCTCGGCGCAAGTTTGAATTAGTGGACAATGACGAAGACTTCGTCTTCATGCCTGATGAGGTGATGTCGGCGGTCGAAGCCACCGCCGAAGAAAAGGAAATCGGAATGGGCGAAATGATGAAATTAATTTTCGTGCAATGGTATGAGCAGCAATCACACGGCGGAAATCGCCTACACTAAAAGCGGCAAAGTTCAGCACGGGACAGGACGGCATGAAGCTCGCGGACAGCAAAGTAAGCGTACCGGGCGCGCCGGCGGGAGGCGGCGGCGGTCTACGAACGGGTATCCTTTTTATCCTGGCCTCGGGTTTCACCTTCGCCATGCTCGACACCGCCGCCAAATACCTAAGCGGGGAATTGCACGTAATGCAGGTGGTGTGGGGCCGTTATGTCTTCTCGCTGGCGCTGCTGCCGTGGATTGTCGGTCGGCTCAACCCGATCCCGATCGCGCATACGAGCAATCTAAAATTACAAGTCGTGCGCTCGCTGCTGCTGCTGGCCGCAACCATTTTCTTCTTCACGGCGATCCGTTTCATGCCGCTCGCCGACGCCACCGCGATCGCCTTCGTCTCGCCGCTGCTGCTGACCGTACTGTCAATTCCCCTGCTCGGTGAAAGCGTGGGTTTGCGGCGCTGGGTCGCAGTGGCGGTGGGCCTGACCGGCGCCCTAATCATCATCCGACCGGGCCTGGGCGTGGCCAGCTGGGCGACCCTTTTGCCGCTCGCCACCGCATTTACCTATACGCTTTACCAGATCGGAACGCGTAAGCTCACCGCGACCGACTCGACCGCGACGATCTTCCTTTATACCGGCGTCGTCGGCGCTCTGGTAATGAGCGCCGTGGTGCCCTTCTTCTGGAGAACGCCGAGCTCAAGCGGCTGGCTACTGATGATGGGGACCGGCGTGCTCGGCGGCCTCGGCCATTATCTGATCATTCAGGCGTTCGCCCGCGCGCCGGTCTCGGCGCTGGCGCCGTTCTCCTTCGTCACCATCATCTGGACCACCTGCAGCGGCTATCTGGTGTTCGGCGATCTTCCCGACGCCGCCACGATCATCGGCGCCGCCATCATCATTGCTAGTGGCGTTTTCGTATTCTACCGCGAGAGCGTCGCCGGCCGCGCAGACGACGCCGGCTGAAGGGCGGCGGCAGTCGCTGCGCCTGGGGCCATCGCGCCTTTGTTGAGCCGGTAGTCGCCAGCCTATTTGCTGGGGTGGCGGGAAATCCCCACCGATCCCATTTTTCACCGGGCGGCCCCAGAGCCGCCTTTTTCTCGGTACCTTAGGGGGGGGTATCAACCCGCCTCCACTTTCCGCTGTACGCCCTTCCTAGGGCCTCAAATTTCCGGCCACTAGCCCAAATCACCGGATTTGGCCCAAAGATAGAAGCCAATGGCTAGCCACCACCAAACTCGGCCACACTCCTCAAATGCGCGCCCTGATCGCCACCCTGATCGCCCTCATGCTGTTTGCCACGACGCCCG
>JAPYUH010000194.1 GCA_029936195.1 Alphaproteobacteria bacterium | reverse complement strand
TTATGGCAACGATCTCATACGACAAGATGGAAGGCAGCATCTGGTACAACGGCGAGATGTTGCCGTGGGAAGACGCCCAGGCGCATGTCCTCACCCATGGCTTGCACTATGCATCTTCGGTTTTCGAGGGGGAGCGGGTTTATGAGGGCGAAATCTTCAAGCTGGCGGAACATACCGAGCGGCTGATCAATTCCGCCACCCTGCTGGATTTTAAGATTCCCTATACAGCCGAGGAAATCAACGCAGCCTGCCGCGAAACAGTCCTGCAGAACAATATCGTTGATGGCTATGTCCGTCCCGTGGCCTGGCGCGGCTCGGAAATGATGGGCGTCTCGGCCCAGGAGAACCGCATTAATCTGGCCATCGCGGTCTGGCAATGGCCGTCATATTTTGACCCGGAGATGCGATCGGTGGGCATCCGCTTGAAAACCTCCAAATGGCGCCGCCCCGATCCCCGTACCGCGCCCGTGCACTCCAAGGCGGCCGGGCTATACATGATTTGTACTCTGTCCAAACATGCGGTCGAGGCGGAAGGTTACGACGACGCCCTGATGCTGGACTGGCGCGGCCAGGTCGCGGAAAGCACGGGCGCCAATATTTTCTTTGTCATTGACGGCAAATTGCACACCCCGATCCCGGATTGCTTTCTGGACGGCATCACCCGGCGCACGGTAATCGGGCTGGCCAAGGCACGAGGCTATGAAATCATCGAACGGGTGATCATGCCCGAAGATATGGCCGATGCCACGGAATGCCTGCTGACCGGCACGGCGGCCGAGGTCACGCCCGTGGGCGAGATTGACGACTACCGCTTCAAACCGGGCGCCATCACGGCCCAGCTGATCGAAGATTTCGACAACCTGGTGCGGCGCAAGGCGGCCGCCTAGACCAAGCCCGACCAACAGCAGGGAATGGCGTGCCGGGAGCTGCCGACTTTCTGCCGCCATTTTCTCGCTTGGACCAAGCGGCGGGGGCAAAGTATTATCCGGTCGAATTTTCCTGTACCCGACAAATTATTGCTGGTCTTGATGGCTTGATGGAGTTGGTGGAATGTATCAATTGCAATTGACGGAATCCCTGGTTGCCCCGCAAGACGATGATGTGATCAAGGAGACGACCGTCGGCGGCGTGTTGCGCAGTGCGGCGGCGGCCCGGCCCGACACCACCGCCATGTTGGAACTCGACATGGAAGGGCAAACCGGCCGGTCCTGGACTTATGGTGAATTACTGGCTGATTCCGAAAAACTGGCGCTTGCGCTTTCAACGCGGTTTGCCCCTGGCGAGCGGATTACGGTTTGGGCGCCAAACACGCCCGAATGGTTGTTGATGGAATATGCCTGTGCCCTGGCGGGATTGACCCTGGTGACGGCCAATCCGGCGTATCAAGCGCAGGAATTGCGCTATGTGTTGGAGCAATCGGAGACGGTCGGGCTTTTTTCCGTGAAGAATTACCGCGGCAATCCCATGGATGAAATTGCCGCGACGGCAATCGAGGGGCTTGGCGGAATTCGGGAAAACGTCGATATGGACGATCCCGCCGCACTGTTTCGTCACGGTGATCGTCATGCGAAATTGCCCGATGTGACGCCGGACGATCCGGCGCAGATCCAATATACGTCCGGCACCACGGGGTTTCCAAAGGGTGCCATTCTGCATCATCGCGGCCTGACCAACAATGCCCGCCTGGTGTTCAGCCGGGCCATGGTCAAACCGGGGGCGACCTGGGCCAATTTCATGCCCATGTTTCATACCAGCGGCTGCGGTATTATCGCGCTCGGATGCGTCCAAAACCTCAGCCGCATGGTGATGGTCAAGGTATTCGACCCAGCGGCGGTCCTGCGTCTGATCGAGAAGGAGGGTGTCACCGCGCTGGTCGGCGTACCGACAATGATGGTGGCAATGCTGCAAGCCTATGAACAGCAGCCATGCGATACCGCATCACTCGAAATTGCCGTCTCCGGCGGTTCCATGGTGGCGCCTGAGCTGGTCCGCAAGGTCCGCGAAACTTTTGGCTGCAAATTCGAAACGGTTTACGGCCAGACCGAAACCTCCCCCGTGGTGACCCAACATCAACATGATGATAGCCTTGACGACATCTGCAATACGATTGGCCAGCCGATGCCCCAGACCGGCATCTCAATCCGAAGCCTTGATGGCAACCAGATCGTGCCCCTTGATACCGTCGGCGAAATTTGCGTTCGGGGCTATTGCAACATGATCGGATACAACGGCAACGAACAGGCCACGGCCGAAACCATCGATGCCGAGAGCTGGTTGCATACCGGCGATCTGGGCGCCATGGATGAACGGGGCTATGTACGCATTACCGGGCGCGTGAAGGAAATGATCATCCGGGGCGGCGAGAACCTGTTCCCGGCGGAAATCGAAAATGTCCTGTTGGAGCACCCAGCCGTGGCCGAGATCGCCGTTGTCGGCCTGCCGGACGATAAATGGGGTGAAATTGTTGCCTGTTTTATCCGCCTCGAAGGCACCTCTTCCCTAGACACCTCGGAATTGCGTGGCTATTGCCGCGAACATCTGTCGCCGCAAAAAACGCCCGTGCTTTGGTTCAGCGTAACGGAATTCCCGTTGACCGGTTCGGGAAAAATTCAAAAATTTGCCTTACGCGACGGCTACATCGCTGCAAAGTACAAGCCGGCATAATCCGAAACGGGCTTTATGATGATCCGCAAGCTTGGTATCTCGGACTGCGAGGAGCTGTTCGCACTTTATGCCCACTATACAGCCGTGGAGAACCGCCCGCCGTTGTCTCCGGCCCATATGGCGGAAATTTGGCAGGAGATTGAGCGCAACCCCGGCGTCAATTATTTCGTCATCGAACGGGAGGGCAAGCTGGCCGCCGCCTGTATTCTGACCATCACGCCGTCGTTCATTCGCGGCGGCGGCGGTTACGGTGTTATCGAGCATGTGGTGACCCACGCCGATTTCCGGCGCCGCGGCCTGGCCAGGGAATTGATGCACTTCACGTTGGATTTCGCCTGGTCCGAGGGCTGTAGCGAAGTCATGCTGTTGTCGGGCAGTGACCTGGCGCCGGCCCATGCCCTCTATGAAGATCTTGGTTTCGATAAGCGGCAAAGAACCGGCTTCATCAAATTCAATCCTTCGCGTTAGAGCCCGTAGCGGGCCCAGTGCGCGCGCACTTCCGCCGCCGCCAGCATATCGGCGGGCAAATTGACGGCGGAGAATTGGGTCGAAAGTCCAAGACGTCGTTGCAGCCAGCTTTTTTCGGCCCCAACCACCGGCAGGCGCACTTTGTCGCCAAACTTCCCTCGCAGAACCGACTTTAAATCCCCAATGCCGTCGATCAGGCCAAATTCCACCGCCTTGGCGCCGGTCCAGAATTCGCCCGTGAACAGCTTCCGCTCACCCACCTTCAGGCGGCCTTCACGTCGACCGCGGACATGAACCTTGAAGGCATCGTGAATTTCCTTCTGCAACGCGGTCAGGCGTTTTAGGTCGTCCGCCTCCACGGGCAGGAAAGGGTCCAGCAGACTCTTTTTGCTGCCAGCGGTAAACAGACGCCGCTCCACCCCCAATTTCTTGATCGCTTCCTCGAAGCCGAAGGTGGCTGCGATCACCCCGATGGAACCGATGATCGACGTCTCCGCGCTGTAAATTTCGTCGCCCGCACAGGCAATCCAATAGCCGCCCGACGCCGCCACGTCCTCGCAAAATACATAAACCGGCAGCTTCTTTTCGTCCGCCAGAAGACGGATACGGTCGTGGACAAGCGCCGATTGCACCGGCGAGCCCCCCGGTGAGTTGACCGCAAGAGCCACCGCCTTGGCGCCTTTCATGGCAAAGGCTTTTTCCAACGAACTCGCCAGGGAGGCGAGATTGAGAGCCGGGCGCAAGGGTGAACCTTGTGCCGAGATGACGCCATAAAGCCTTACCACGGGTACCAGAGGGGCCCGGTCGCGCAACGCCTTAATCGGCAGGCGGCCCAAAATTTTATCTATGTTCATAGGCGGAAAATGGTCTGTCCGAGGGCAATACGCAAGCGCCCGATAGAGTTTATTTGATATTAATATCTTTATTTTTCTTCAACTTTTACGGTATCATACTGTCTCTTGGAGGATTATACATGGCGGTGACGTTGGACAGACAACCGGCCCAAGCGGACCCTTTTCGGGAAAATCTGGTGCATCCCATGCACCGGGAATTTCTTGACCATTGGCGCAGTATGTCGCCACCCAAAGGTTTGCCGGGCCGCTGCGATCTGGAACCAATTGATATTCCCAGGCTGTTGCCTTGGATGCTGTTGCTGGATGTTGCGGGAACCGGTCACCATCGGCGGTTTCGTATCCGCCTTATGGGGACGGGCGTGGCGGAGCGGTCGGGCGCTGATTCCACCGGGCGATGGCTTGACGAGGCCGTCACCCAACCTCAACTGCAGGCACGGACGGAACACCTGGCCACGGCGGCTCATACGGGTGGACCGGTCCGTTATTTAAACCATTCCATCATCAAGGGCCGGGAGTTTGTGGCCATTGACACGTTGGCCCTGCCGCTGGCGGGCAATGGCGTGGATGTTGATATGCTCATGCTGCTGAGTGTCGAGCCCGTTGTCTGATAGTGTTACGCTATTGAAGGCATTGGAATTGCAGACGGGCCGAACGGGCATATGACGAAAATTCTTATTGTTGGCGGCGGCATCGGCGGCATGACGGCGGCGGCTTGTTTGTTACGGGCAGGATTTGACGTTGCCGTTTTTGAACAAGCCGGCGAACTGGGCGAAGTCGGCGCGGGCATTCAGTTGAGCGCCAACCCCATGCGGGTGCTACGACACCTCGGCCTGGTCGACAGCCTTGCCCAACGGGGCGTGCGGCCACATGCCTATCAATTCAAAATGTTCGACACGGCGGAAATTTTGCAGGAAATCCCCCTGGGCGATGGATATGAGGCACGCCACGGCGTGCCTTATCTCTCCGTGCACCGGGCCGATCTGTTGGAGGCCCTGGTGGGCGCGGTGGCGGCCTTAAAAATCGACGCGGTGACCCTCAATGCCACCGCCACGAGATATGCCGAAGACGCGGATGGCGTGACTTTGCATTTCGCCGACGGCGGCGAAGCCCGCGGTGATATCCTGATCGGGGCCGACGGCATCAAATCCATGGTGCGGTCCACGATCCTTGGCGAAACACCGGTGCATTATACCGGCGATCAATCCTGGCGCATCCTGGTACCGGCAGGACGGCTGCAACCCGGCCAGCGGCCCGATACGGTGAATATTTGCGTCGGGCCAGGCAAACACGGCGTGGTCTATCCCATACGGCGCGACGGCCTGGTCAACATGGTCGGCTGCGTGGAATACGAAACCTGGGACGACGAAAGCTGGACCGCGCGACGCCCCTGGGCGGAAATGAAGGCGGACTTTGCCGGCTGGCACGGCGACATCCAGGCGATCATTGATCATGCGGACAAGGACCAGTGTTTCCGTTGGGCCATGAACAACCGCCCCCCCGTTGATCATTGGAGCACGGCACGGGCGACCCTGTTGGGCGATGCCGCCCATCCATCGCTGCCCTACATGGCCCAGGGCGGGGCCATGGCGATCGAGGACGGCGCCGTCATCGCCCGCGCCTTGCAGCAAGAGAATGACGTCGGTGCGGCGCTGGACCTCTACCAGCGCAACCGTCTGGCGCGCACCGCCCGCATCGTCAATGAAAGTTCCGCCAACCGGGAGATGTTCCACTTGCCCAGCGAGGCTGCCCTGCGGGAAGCCTTCGCACGGCGCGACATGAATGCCGAGCGCACGGCATGGCTGTTCTCCTACGATCCCCTGACAGTGGAACTGCGTTAGATCGCTATCCTTCGGCGGCCACGAAATCCAGGGCCTGACGGGCCGTGCGGGCGGCATGTCGGCGTTTCAGGGGTGAGTTGATTAGACGGTTCAGGGCCGCCGCCAGGGTCGAAACCCAGGACGCATCGGGGGCGTTGCGGCATTCGGCATGGGCGGCGGTCACCGTCTTTATATAATGGCAGGCGACGATATGTTCGATCTGTCCATGATCGAACAGGGTATCGAAGGTGTCTTCGAAAAACGCCATTGGATTATCGACCCGCCAATCCGCCGCCGACCCCTCCCCCTCCCAGTCCAGGAAGCCGGCATTGCGGCCGGCGAAACAGGCCATTTGCAAAAGACCCTTGGGCCATAGATCGGCGTGGCGACCGCATTGGACGCGAACCGCATTGGCAAAGGTGATGCCGTGGGTGAAATCCAGCCAGCCGACGTTGCGGCTGATGGCATTGTCCGCGCGCGCCTGCATGGCGATATCGTAGTGCAGCATGTTCCAGGCCAAGGTGCCGAACAGCGCATCATAGAGCCGACCCCTATCGCCGCTGGCCGATACGGTCAGGGCCAGGGCCCGGCGCACGGACAGGCCCCTGAAATCCTCCGCCCCGACAGCGGCCCCGCCCTTGCCGTCCCAGGCGGCCAGAGCGGGCGCATAGGCCTTGAACTCGGGGATCAAGTCTTCCCGCCGGGCATAAACCAGACTTCGCACCAACGGCAGCAGGAGCGGTTCCAACACCGTGGAACCCAGCCGTTCCGATAGCAACCGGGTCTTGTAGACATAGATGATGGAATGGCCGAAATCCTGAAAATAGGCCAGGGCGGCCTCGGTCAAGGGACGCTCCAGCGCCGCGAAACCCAGACCGGCCGCCAGCGCGCCACGGACATGGCCAATGGCCGTGGCCTCATCCTCCGCCTCGATCGCCCGGACCAACCCATGAGCCTCAAACTCTATCGCCTCCTCCGGATAGGGATGGCAGGGCTGGCGCAAGGTGTCATAGGAAAAATGCGCCACCGTCTCCAACAAGGGCACCAATTGCTTCGTCCGGCCCCGGCCCCGGTCCGCGCGCAGGGCCAGCCAGTCGGCGGCGGCGGCCTGGGCATGGCTCATGCCGTACTCAAACCGGTCATGGCTCCAGCGTACGGTATGCCTCAGGCCGTCCAGTGGGTCCGCACCGGCCTGCTCAAGGCGGGCAAGTTCGCGGGCCATGCGGTCATAATCAAAATCTTCGAAGGCTTCACGCAGACTGTCCGTGGCCCGGGCGATCCGTTGCTCGGGCGCCGGCTCCGCCAGATCGAGCCAGACCGCGCCGCCCTTGACGCTGACCGGGTAACGCCGGAGCTGATCGCCGCCCACCAGGGTTTCGCCGGTAGCTAGGTTGAATTTCCAATTGTGCCAATTGCAGGTCAGGATGCAACCTTCGGTCAAGGTGCCCACTTTCAAGGGATAGCCTTCATGGGGGCATCTGTTGTTGCAGGCGTGGATCTCGCCCTTGCCCTGAAATACCGCGATCTGTTTGCGCCCGTTTTTTAAAACGAATATGCCCTTGCCGGCCTTTAATTGCTCAAGGGTACACGCCTTCACCAGGTCCATGCGGGATGTGAATGTGCTGGCCGCCATGGTCCATCCTTTTTTAAAAAGAAAATTCTTATTAAAACTACATATGCAGGCTGCGTATTCTTTCAAGTAATTACTTTT
>JAPYUH010000449.1 GCA_029936195.1 Alphaproteobacteria bacterium | reverse complement strand
CCCCACCAATAGCCCAGGTGCCAAAGCCAACGGGGGTTAATTCCAAATCGGAGTTGCCAAGAATACGTGTCTGCATGGGCACCGACTGTAGCCACGCGCACAAGACGAAGCAAGTCGGCCACCTGCTCTGCAATCATCAACAGAATCTGCTTCATGCCCGCCACCCTACGCCTCACCGGCTCTGGTGTAAATGCTGTTGGGGGAGAAGAGGGGGGCGGGTTGCTTCTTAGAGTTCTAGCGGATGGGGCACTTCTCTTTACAGGTTAATTTCAGTTGCGAATTATTGGCGAATCCCCACAATTCGGGCATGACCCTCAAGGCTTCCTCTGTTTCCCGTCGTCGTTTTCTTAAGACTTCATCCGCCACCGTTGCCGCGGCGGCGACCTGCCAGATTGTGCCACGGCATGTGGTAGGCGGGGCCGGGCAAACACCGCCGAGCGAGACGTTTGGCGGGGCGCTCATCGGCGTGGGCGGACGCGGGCCGGGGACGTATAACGGCATGTGCCGCGGGCTCAACGTCAAGCAGCTTGCCCTGTGCGATGTAAAGTTTGTGGGGCGCGCGGACAACAAAAAAGTCTACACGGATTTCCGGCGGGTGCTGGAGCGCAAGGACATCGACCTCATCGCCATCGCCACCCCACCGCATTGGCACGCGCTCATTTCCATTGCGGCAGCGGAGGCGGGCAAGGATGTGCTGTGCGAGAAGCCAATGACGCGGTTCATCGCCGAGGGGCGCGCGGTGGTGAATGCTTTCAAGCGATACAATCGAGTGTTCCAGATCGGCACCTTCGGGCGGTTTGGCGCCAGCGGTGATCGGGGCAAAATCATCACGCACAAGATCATGCGCAGCGGCCTGCTCAAGCCGTGCGAGGCGGTGCACATCAAGGCCGGCGGACTCAAGGTAAAACAGTGGAGCGGTGATCCGGGGCTACTGCCGCAGTCTGTGCCAGGGAGTCTTGACTGGGATTTCTACTGTGGCCCCTCACCGCTCAAGCCGTACGTGCGCCCGCGCACCGGTGGTACGCATCGCGGTTACTGGGATTACGAGGGCGGCGGCCTGTCCGACATGGCCCAGCATCATTTCGATCCGGTGCAGTGGACCTTTGGTAAGGACGACACAAGCCCGGTGGAGATCGAGGCGCACGCGCCGCCGCCGCACCCGGAGTGCACGGGCATGTGGGGCTGGGTGGAGTTGAAGTATGCTGACGGACTGACTTTCGCGATGGACAGCCGCGAATGGGGCGATCGTTACACGCGCAAGAAGGAGCGCGGCGTGAGCCTGAATGACCTGTCACCGGAAAATCGCAAGAAGGTCGAGGCAATGCCCGATCCTGCGAAGCTGTTGTCCTTTGCCGAGGCGGTGAAGACGCGTGGGCAGGCCGGTGGCCACGCCGAGGCGGCGCACCGCTGCGCCACCATGCTGCACCTGGCTAACATCGCCATCCGCGTGCGTCGAAAGATCAAGTATGATCCCGTCAAGGAGGAGATCATCGGCGACCCGGAAGCCAACCGCTTTGTCAACCCGCCCACGCGCGCGCCGTGGCACCCGTAACCCCAAGGAGATTTTCAT
>JAPYUH010000448.1 GCA_029936195.1 Alphaproteobacteria bacterium | reverse complement strand
TACTCGGCCCGCGCCAATGCCGCTAAGAGCCCTGTGACCTCACGTATTGGCAAACCGGTGATCGCGGCCTTGAACGGCCCCGCCTTGGGCGCCGGTCTGGCCGTGGCGGCCAGTTGCGATATTTTGGTGGCCTCGGAAACCGCGTCGTTGGGTTTGCCGGAGATTGATGTGGGCCTGATGGGCGGCGGGCGGCATGCCCAACGCCTCTTCCCCCATTCCCTGCTGCGCCGGGTGATGTTGACCGGCTATCGCGTGCCGGGGCCGGAACTGTACCGGTTGGGCATCGTTGAAGCCTGCGTGCCGCCGGATCAGCTCATGGATTGGGCCATGGAACTGGCCCGCACCATCGCCGCGAAAAGCCCCGTCGCCTCCCGTATCGCCAAACGGGCGCTCAATACGATCGAGGAAATGAGCCTGCGGGACGGCTACCGGTTCGAACAGAACATGACCCACGACCTGTCCGGCTACGAAGATTCCAAGGAGGCCATGCTGGCTTTCGCCGAAAAACGCCCGCCCGTGTTCAAAGGCAGTTAATTTGAGCCGTTAATTTGTGGCTGCCGATTTGTGTCCGTTGAAACTGGGCCGTTAGGAGAAATCATGCACCCCCCCGCTACATTCATGGATGCTTACCGCCCCTCGCTGCGGGGCCATCGTCATATGACCTCCGCCGGCCATTATCTGGCCACTCAAGCCGGGTTCCAGATTATGGAGGCAGGCGGCAACGCCATCGATGGCGGGGTTGCCGCCGGGATCGCCCTGGGCGTGGTGCAAAGCGAGCTGGTCGGGATGGCCGGCGTGGCGCCAATCATCATTTATCTGGCCGACGAAGACCGCGTGGTAACTATTTCCGGTCTTGGTACCTGGCCAGCCGCCACGGATCCGGCCTTCTTTGCCCGTGAATATCCCGACAGCGTGCCCGAAGGCATTCTGCGCTGTATCATCCCCGCCGCCCCCGCCGCCTGGATCAAGGCGCTGGAATTGTACGGCACCATGAGCTTTGGCGAAGTGGCCGCCGCCGCCATTCGTTTGGCCAAGGACGGCTTCATAATGTACGCCCTGATGGCCGAGGTGCTGGAAGGCAAGGCCAAGAAATACGCCCGCTGGCCAGCCAATGCCGAGATCTATTTGCCCGGCGGCCGCACGCCGGGGGTGGGCGAGAATTTCCGCCAGGTGGACATGGGCAATAGCCTGCAATACATGGCGGATTGCGAGGCGGCCTCGAACGGCGACCGCCGTGCCGGCCTGCGGGCGGCCCGCGATGCGTTCTACAAAGGGGACATAGCGCAAAAAATTGCCGCCTATCACGGCGCCAACAATGGCCTGATCGGCCTGGATGACCTTGCCGATTTCGAGGTGGAGGTCGAGGATGCCCTGTCCGTGGATGTGGCGGGCACCCGGATTTACAGCTGCGGGCCCTGGTGCCAGGGGCCCATGCTGCTGCAGATCATGCAGTTGCTGCGGGGGCGGAATATCGCCGCCATGGGACATAATTCCGCCGCCCATATCCACCACGTGACGGAAGCGGTGAAGCTGGCCGTTGCCGATCGGGAGCGCTGGTACGGCGACCCCCGTT
>JAPYUH010000193.1 GCA_029936195.1 Alphaproteobacteria bacterium | reverse complement strand
CGTGCCAACGTTGCAATGGGGCTTCGTACGCTCAAATTTTGCCTTCGCCATTCGCTTGTTCTCCGAACGTCAGTTTCGTACTTTTGTCTCTACGTCTTCTCTGCGTCGTATTGGTCTCTGCGTCGTATCTGTCTCTCGGCCGGGCTTGGAGCGGGTGGCGGGGATCGAACCCGCGTAACCAGCTTGGAAGGCTGGGGCTCTACCACTGAGCTACACCCGCGCGTACGGCTCCACTGAACCCTAACGCCTCACCCTAACGCGCGCCTTGGATCAGCAGAAGTGGTGGAGGGGGTTGGATTCGAACCAACGTAGGCATAGCCAATGGGTTTACAGCCCATCCCTTTTAACCACTCAGGCACCCCTCCGCACACGCCAAACCGCCACGCCCGGCGGTGGGCTGATATGTACCTTTCAATCCGCCAAGTCAATGCATAAAAAGGCGAAAAAAGCACACCGTTAGTGTTTTACGTCCCGCCGTGCGGGGCCGGATGTAATTGCATTACAAACTGTGCCGCTTTATATGCGGTGCCATGGCAGGGCGCAAGCGAACAAGTGGACGGCACGGCGGCAAGCACGGCAGCAAACATGGCGGCCGGCGGCGGGAAGGCTGGGTCGAGGGCCGGCCCGACAAGCCGACCGCGCGCCGCGGCCGCAATCAGCGGGAACCGTACTGGATTTATGGCCAGCATGCGGTGGAAGCCGCCTGCGCCAACCCCGAACGGCAAGTCCTGCGTCTGCTCTGCACGACGGATGCCAATCCGCCCGACCACCAGCAAAAGCCCGAGATCGTCGACCGCCGTGGTTTGGAGGAACAGCTGCCCCTGGATTCCGTGCATCAGGGCATCGCCGCCCAGGTCGTGCCCCTGGGCAATCATGATCTGGAAACATTGTTGGCGAACGAAAGTGAACACGGCGTTGTCCTGGTGCTGGATCAGATCAGTGACCCGCGCAATGTTGGCGCCATCCTGCGTTCGGCCGCGGCCTTTGGCGCCATGGCGGTGATCACGCAGGACCGCAACGCGCCAATGGAAGGCGGCGCCCTGGCCAAGGCGGCCAGCGGCGCCCTGGAAACCGTGCCCTTGGTCCGGGTCAGCAATTTGGCCCGCGCGCTGGAACAACTGGCGGGCGTGGGCTTCTGGCGGCACGGCCTGGCCATGGGCGAAGGGCAGGCGCTGACGGACATCTCCTTGTCCGGCCGGGTCGCCCTGGTGCTGGGCGCCGAGGGGAATGGATTGCGTCCCCTGACGCAAAAGAACTGCGACACCCTGGTGCATCTGCCCATGAGCTCGGAAATGGAAAGCCTGAATGTCTCGGCCACCGCCGCGATCGCGCTGTTTCTTGCCTATCAGGCCTTCACAAGCAATTGAGGCAACGTGACTTCTAATGCCTGCGCCACGATCCCATATGGTGAGATCAAGGCAACGGCTAGGCAACGGAAGGCACGATAATGTCAGAAATCAACTTCGCCCTCGGTGCCGTTCTTGCGGTGCCCCTCGCCCTGGCGTTACCAATCCAGTCTGCGGCCCAGGCGGCGGTCCTGCCGGATATGTTGGATGTCAGCTGTCTGGCCCGCGACACCCTGAACAATTATCACGACCGCGCCTATGGCGAGGGCCGCATTGCCCAGGCCGAACTGGACAACGGCCACCGGGTGGAATTGTTCCTCTCCCGCCGGGGCACCTGGACGTTGGTGGAGCTCATGCCCAACGGTTTGGGCTGCGTCCACGCCCATGGCCAACGCATGAAAGTTGATACCCGCCTGCCGGCCAAACACAACCCGTCCTGACGCCATCGTCGTGTTGGAACAATACACTGAATTAACCTTAAATAACATTTATTTTCTGTATTATAAAAAATTATATTTAATTTTATGCAATTAATTGACTATCACGTTTTATTGCGTAAATATACTTCCAGAAGATGAGAAACGACACCACACGATCGGGGCCAAGGTGAAGTGGGCTGGATTTTCCAGCCTTGACGTAGCGCTGCAAGGCCCCCCATTATCAGGATTGGTCCACCTCTACGGACCCGCGGAAATTTGATTGGGCAGCTTGCAACCGCGTCAAAAATTGCTAAAGCGCCACGGGTAGGAAGCTCCCGTGGGCCCTTTGACAGGCCTATTGGGGAGAGCACCCGTGACCATTATTCGCGACAAAACCAAATCCCAAAATTCCAACAGCCAAAATTTTACGCAAGCTGTTACAGCCAACCGTCTGACCGATGGTTATGTGGTTTATCTGACAGACCGCGACAGTTGGTCGGAACGGATTGCCGACTGCCAAATCGTCGATGACAGGTCGGCGGCGGATGATCTGTTGCAACGCGCCACGGACCAAGCCGCCGATGATCTGGTGGTCGGTCCCTACCTTTTTAAGGTTGCCACGGAGGGTGGACGGACCATTCCCATCGGCCAGCGGGAAATCCTGCGTACCACCGGGCCCAGCGTCGGCACCGATCTGAATCTGGCCTGACACCTGCCTGAATCCGGGATAAGCATATGTACCGCTATGATGAATTCGATCACGCTTTCGTCGCCGAGCGCGTGGAGCAGTTTCGCGGCCAAGTGGCCCGCCGCGTTGCCGGCGAGTTGACCGAGGACGAGTTTAAGCCCCTGCGCCTGATGAACGGCCTGTATCTGCAATTGCATGCCTATATGCTGCGGGTGGCCATTCCATACGGCACCCTTTCGGCCAAGCAGATGCGCAAGCTGGCCCATATCGCCCGCACCTATGACCGGGGCTATGGCCATTTCACAACGCGGCAGAATATTCAATATAACTGGCCAAGGCTGGAAGACGTGCCGGCCATATTGAATGAATTGGCCAGCGTCGAGATGCACGCCATCCAGACTTCGGGCAATTGTATCCGCAACACCACCGCCGATCCCTTGGCCGGCGTCGCGGCCGACGAGATCGACGATCCCCGGGTTTATGCCGAGATCATTCGCCAGTGGTCCACCCTGCATCCGGAATTCTCGTTCCTGCCGCGCAAGTTCAAGATTGCCGTCACCGGCTCTCCCAACGACCGGGCAGTCACCCGGGGCCACGATATCGGCCTGCGCATGCATCGGGATCTGGCCGGCAATCCCGGCTTCGAGGTCATGGTGGGCGGCGGCCAGGGGCGGACCCCGATCATGGCCAAGACGATCCGCAATTTCCTACCCGTGGATCACCTGTTGTCCTATCTGGAGGCCGTATTGCGGGTCTATAACCAGCTGGGCCGGCGCGACAATATTTATAAGGCCCGTATCAAGATCCTGGTGCAGAGCGAGGGCACCGATACCTTCGCCCAGATGGTCGAGGCCGAATGGCAGGCCATCAAGGACAACGCCCTGGACCTGCCCAAGGAAGAGCGGGACCGCATTAAGGCCTATTTTGGCCCCCCCGGTTATGACGATCTGGCGGGCGATTGCCCGGAACTGAACCTTGCCCTGGATCTATCTCTGGCCGCCAATCCACGCTTTGCCGCCTGGGTCGAGGCAAATGTCCAGGATCACAAGCAGCCCGGCTACGCCATCGCCACCATATCCCTAAAACCCCACGGTGGCATTCCGGGCGACGCCAGCGCCGATCAGATGGACGCGGTCGCGGCCCTTTCCGAAAAATTCAGCTTTGGCGAAATCCGGGTCAGCTACAAACAGAACCTGATCCTGCCCGACGTGCCGAAATTGGGGCTCCTGGCCCTGTGGCGGGCCCTGGATGGGTTGGATCTTGCCACCGCCAATGCAGGCCGGATCAGCGATATCATCGCCTGCCCGGGCCTGGACTATTGCAATCTGGCCAATGCCCGCTCCATCCCCATCGCCCAGCGCATTTCCGAACGCTTCACGGATCTGGCCCGGGAAAAGGATATTGGCGAAATCAGCCTGAACATATCCGGCTGCATCAACGCCTGCGCCCACCATCACGTTGCCAATATCGGTGTCCTGGGCGTCAACAAGGGCGGCACCGAATACTATCAGGTCACCTTGGGCGGGGTGGCGGACGAAAATGCCCGGGTCGGCGCCATCATCGGCCCGGCCTTCGACGAATGGCAGATCGCCGGCGCGGTGGAGGACATTGTCGATGTCTACCTCCGCCAACGGCAGACAAATGAAAAATTTATCGAAACCTATCAACGCGTTGGACCCCAACCTTTCAAGGAGAAGCTCTATGGCACTGATCGAGCACGGCAAGCTAGCTGAGGACATCTGGCACGACACCGACGATTTCGCTGACGCACAGGCCTTGGCGCCCATGGGTCCAATCATTGTTGACCTGGACACCTGGCGGCGGCATCGCGACGAAATCCTGGCACTCGACAGCCCGGTCGGGTTGCGCCTGCAACCAGGGCAAACGCCCGACCTGGTGGCCTCCGATCTGCATCATTTCGATCTGATCGCCCTGGAATTCGCTAAATTCACCGATGGCCGGGCCTATTCCCAGGCCCGTCTGCTGCGGGAACGCCATGGTTTCAAGGGCAAGTTGCGAGCCGTGGGCGATGTGCTGCGGGATCAATTAACCTTCATGCTGCGCTGCGGCTTTGACAGTTTCCAGGTCGCCACCGACAGCCGGGCCGCCGCCATTCTGGAAGCGGTGGACGAGTTCGCCCATTGGTACCAACTGGCCCTGGACCGGAGCGCCACCATTCCCAGCCTGCGGCGCGCGGCAGGGGCGACCGAGGCCGCCGGGGAGACCGGGGCGACCGGCGTTGCGGCGACCTGGGCCTATTAATAAACGAACCAATGTCGATCCAACCGGATATACAACATCTTCTGGCCGATCCATCGGTTGAAGACCGCAGCCTAGAGTGGTTCCGGGCGGCCTTCGGCCAACTGGACGGCCAGGACCTGCTCGCCGCCATGGTCTGGAGGGCCTTCCCGGGCCGCATTGCCCTGGTTTCGTCCTTCGGGGCGGAGGCGGCGCTGCTGCTGGCCATGCTGGCGGACATTGACCGCCACGTGCCAGTCATCTTCCTGGATACCGGCAAGCATTTCCCGGAAACCCTGATGTACCGGGACGTGCTGGTCCGGCGCTTAGGATTTTCCGACGTGCGCACAATCGAACCGGAACCACGGGATCTGAAAACCTCCGATCCCGCCGGTGATCTATGGCGCACCGACCCCGACCAATGCTGCCACCTGCGCAAGGTGCTGCCGCTCGAACGCGCCCTGGCGCCGTTCGGGGCCTGGATCACCGGGCGCAAGCGGTTTCAGGGTGCCGGGCGCGCTGCCCTGGCGACGGTGGAGTACGTGGGCGAACAGGTAAAGGTGAATCCGCTGGCCAACTGGACCCCGGATCAGGTAAAAACCGCCTTCCGCGGGCGCGGTCTGCCGGCACATCCACTGGTGGGAAAGGGTTATCCCTCTATCGGGTGCGCCACCTGCACCCGCCGGACGACGGGCGGTCCAGGCACGCGGGATGGACGCTGGGCGGATTTCGACAAGGCTGAATGCGGAATTCACTTGCCAGATTCGCCGCGAGAGGCATCCCGCATGTAGCCGGGATTTCAAAGTAGGGGGGCCAAAGCAATGAGCAATTCCGAGGACTACGCTGGCGATATAGACGTCAACGAGGCGTGGGACCGTTTGTGGAACGATCCAGACTCCGTCCTGATCGACGTCCGCACAAAACCGGAATGGAATTACGTTGGTCTGCCGGATTTATCGACGGTCAATCGGGAAGTATTGTGCTGTGAATGGCAGGTTTTTCCCGCCATGGACCGCAATGCCGATTTTGCAGCCGAAATCGAACAGGCCGGCATCGCAAAGGACGCGCCGATTTTCCTGCTGTGCCGCTCCGGCGTGCGCAGCAAGCATGCGGCCATCCTATTGACTAGTCAGGGCTATCAACGTTGCTACAACGTTGCCGGCGGTTTCGAAGGCGACAAAGATGAAAGTGGCCACCGGGGCAAGACCGGGGGATGGAAATTTGCCGGGCTCCCCTGGAAGCAGGGCTAAACATGTAATCCAAGGAGTGAGATCATGAGTAACGATAAATCAGCTTCCTGGCGGCCCCGCACACGCGCCGTGCGGGCCGGCCTGGACCGCTCGCCCCACGGCGAAACATCCGAGGCCTTGTATCTCAACTCCGGCTTTGTCTATGACACCGCCGAGCAGGCCGAGGCGCGCTTTTTGGGTGAAGACGAGGGCTTCATCTATTCCCGTTATGGCAACCCGACCGTGTCCATGTTCGAGGAGCGCCTGGCGCAACTGGACGGCTCGGAAGCCTGTTTTGCCACCGCCTCGGGCATGTCTGCGGTGTTCGCGGCGCTGTTGTGCCAATTGCAGCAAGGCGATCACGTGGTCGCCTCCCGCGCCCTGTTCGGTTCCTGCCATTATATCCTGACCCAATTGCTGCCCCGCTACGGCATCGCCGTGGATCTGGTCGACGGCGCCGATCTGGAACAATGGCGCGCGGCGATCAAGGACGGAACCACCTGCGTCTTTTTCGAGACACCCTCTAACCCGACCCTGGATCTGATCGATATACAGGCCGTCTCCGACCTGGCCCACGCCGTCGGCGCCCGGGTGGTGGTGGACAATGTCTTTTCCACGCCGATCCTGCAGCGGCCGGTGGATTTTGGCGCCGACGTGGTGGTTTATTCGGGCACCAAGCACATGGACGGCCAGGGCCGCGTACTGGGCGGCGCCGTTTTGGGCAGCCGGGAATTCATTGACGAGGTGTTGATGAATTTTCTCCGCCATACGGGGCCGTGCATGAGCGCCTTCAATGCCTGGGTGCTGTTGAAGGGCCTGGAAACCATGGAATTGCGCCTGGCCGAACAATGCGCCAATACCCAAACCCTGGCCGAAGTCCTGCAGGCACATAGCGCCGTCGAACGGGTGATTTATCCCGGCCTGGACAGCTATCCCCGCCGCGACCTAGTGGCCAAGCAAATGACCGGCGGCGGCTCCGTCATCACCTTCGATCTGCGCGGTGGCAAACGGGAGGCCTTCCAGTTCCTGAACGGCCTGGACATCGTCGACATCTCCAACAATCTGGGCGATTCCAAAAGTCTTATTACCCATCCCGCCACCACCACACACCGCGCCGTGGGGCCGGAGGAACGCGCCAAGGTGGGCATCGGCGATGGCATGGTCCGTCTGTCCGTGGGCCTGGAAGACCCCGCCGACCTGGAAGAGGATCTGACGTTGGCCCTGAACGGCATAATGAACGGCATTTCTTGACGTGCGGGCCGTCCTGTGCCGGGAATATGGCCCCTATCATGATGTATCAATAGCAGACGTCGCGGAACCGGTGTTGGCGCCGGGCAGCGTCTTGATCCATGTCGCGGCCGCCGGGGTGGGTTTCGCCAACGTCCTGGCGATTGCGGGCAAACACCAGAATTCGCCGCCCGTGCCGTTTATTCCCGGTACGGAAGTTGCCGGCACCATCAACGCCGTGGCCGACGATGTAGACAGGCTGCGACCGGGTCAGCGGGTCGTGGCCGGCATGCCACGGGGTGCCTTTGCCGAAAAGGCGGTCGCCCTGGCCGACAATACATTTGCCATTCCCGATAACCTGGATTTCCCCGCCGCCACAAATTTCCCAACCATCTATGCCACCGCCTATGGCAGCCTGGTCTGGCAGGCGCGCATGCAGCC
>JAPYUH010000447.1 GCA_029936195.1 Alphaproteobacteria bacterium | reverse complement strand
CCAGTGTCAGGATTATGCTGGTGGGATTCGAGCGGAACACACTCCACGCCATCCAGACAGTAAGCAGTAAATAGATGACCGGGGGCACCGGATATAAGGGGACCCGAAAGGGCCGGGGCAGTCCGGGCCGCCGGATTCGCAGCAGAATCACCCCCAGGACGGTCGCGCCCGAGATCACCGTCAGGATGACGCCCACCGATTCCAGCAAATCCTTCAAGCCGGTGAACCGGATCAGTAGCAGCACACCGGCGCACTGGACGGCGAGGGCAATGACTGGCGAGCCCCGGCGGTTCAGGATCGTGAGGGCTCCGGGCAGTTCCCTTTTGCGCCCCATCGAATAGAACACTCGGGCACCCACCATCGCGGTGAGGCTGAGGGTGGAAAATAACACCAACAGGATCAGGATGTTGAACGTCCCGCCCACGGTTTCGCCAAACAGCCGGACTGCGGCGAACCGACCGATGTCCACAACGGGCGATCCGTCAGGGTGGATCATCTCATGAGGCGCTGCCGCGCGCAAAAACACCCAGTTCACCAACAGGTAAAGCGCCGTTACCGCCAGCATGCCCAGCGTCATTCCCCACTTCAGCGAACGCTTGGTATTGCGAATTTCACCGGCAATGTAGGTTGGATTGTCCCAGCCCAGATAGGCGAAGGCTACTGCTGCCATCGCCGATCCGAAAACTGAAGAACTCAAACCGGTCGGATCCCCGCCCACGGAGGGCGGGGGAGTTGCCGCCGTGGCGTCGACGGAAAAGCCCCAACACACCAGGCCCGTCAACAGGATTATTTTGAACAGGGCACCCAACTGATTCACCGCGTTACTCTCCCGCACTCCGAAGCAATGAACCAGCGTTGCGACAAGGACCGCCACGGTGGCCACGGTACCTGGGGAAACCGACGGAACCACTTTTTGGAAATAGGCCCCCAAGGTCAGCCCCACCACCGCCATTGATCCCATGATACCGACAATGGCCACCGACAACCCGACGACAAACCCGCTCATCGGACCATAGATATTGCGGACAAAAACATAACTGCCTCCCGCCTCCGGCCAGAGAGCAGCCAGCTCAATGTAGGTTAGCGTGCCGCACAAGGCGAGCAGTCCGCCCACCGCCCACACCAGCATGACCGCCCAAACGCTGCCCAACTCGGCGGCGTGCAACCCGGTGGTGGTGAAGATGCCCGCGCCCACCATGCCGCACACCACGACCCCTGCCGCCGACCACAGGCCCAGATTGCGTTTTTGCCGATTTGAACCTTGTGGATGCATCACGCCAATGGGAAGGCCGGTGCATCCGTCAGCCGAAGGGCTGCGGATTCACGCGCAAGTTTTCAACTGCCATCATAGCGGGATGAGCAACTTGAGCGGCGGTTGAGTTGTAATGTGGGGCTTGCCATCCGGCTACCGGGCGCTTGGCCAAGCGAGAGTTGTGAAGGGTGGCAAAAGGATTCATGAGTTAATCGCTGGAACCGGCTTTTATGTTCAAATGGCAGGGGGTGTCAACTTTTATAACCAAGCGCAAGCTGTTCACTCTAAAGGCATAATCTCCGCGCTTGGCTTGTTTTTAGGCGG
>JAPYUH010000192.1 GCA_029936195.1 Alphaproteobacteria bacterium | reverse complement strand
GTACCAACGAGCGTTCATACAGCTCGCTCGGGTTTTCTTCGAAATACCATAGCTCCTGTTAATCCATACTTTGCAACCCTCCAAGACGGCCAAATAGCATTCATATTCGAACCAATTTCTAACATGTAACCATGAAATCCGGCGATAGGGTTTCTCGTGATGGGCAATATTCGCCGGACATACCATTTCCGAGTGCGGTCAAAAGTAAATTGTTGGATTTTTTCAACAAATGAGCGCAACTGGAGGCAAGGCGGTTGGCCCCTCTTGTCGAAACCCCCGGCTGCGTGCGAGACTAATAGTTCCAGACCAATAGCTCCAGACCAATAGCTCAATGGCCCAACTGCCGCTCCCGGTAGAAGGCATACATCCCGCTTGCCGCGATAATTACGGCGCCCAGAACCGTCCACATATCCGGCAGGTCGCCAAACACCAGATAACCGATCATCGTGGCCCAGATCAGCACCACGTAATGGAACGGCTGCAGGGTGGATGCCGTCGTGGCCCGAAAGGCGAGGATCAAAATGTAGTGCCCCAGGCTGCCGACCACGCCAAGGGCCAGCAACAGGATCCAGCCCGTGGTGTCGGGGGCGCGCCAGAAGAACGGCGCCAGGGCGGACATCACCACGGCGCCGATCACGGCCATGTACAGCAGCGAGGTGGCGGCGCTGTCGTCGGCCACCTTGCGCACCAGGATCTGGTAGACCGCCCACAGGCCGGCGCCGCCCAGGGGGATCAGGGCGGCGGGGTCGAAGATGCCGATGCCGGGGCGGACGATGACCAGCAGGCCGACGAAGCCGATGGCGATGGCGGTCCAGCGGCGCCGGCCGACTTTTTCGCCCAGAAACGGCACCGCCAGGGCGGTTACCAGCAGGGGCGCGATGCCGGAGATGGCATGGGCGTCGGCCAGGGGCAGGTAGCGGAAGGCCAGGATGAAGATGCCGACCTCGATGGTGATAATCAGGCTGCGGGCGATTTGCAGATAGGGGTGGTTTGATCGAAATGCGGCACGCAGGCTCTTCGGCCGGGCAATGGCCAGGGCGAAGAGGCAGAAGATCAGGAACCGCACGCAGAGGATCTGCGGAATGGAATAGTCAGGCGCCAGGGTCTTGGAAATGCCGTCCATGCCGGCCAAAAGGACCATCGCTAGGTTCATCAACAAGATACCCTTGAGGGGATTGTTTTGCACGCGACCGTCCACTTCCATACCCGATTTTTGCTGACTACCACATTCCAGACGGGTGTCGGCGGAAAACAAATTTGCCCATGGACCAATGACTGTCAGGCTGTATATTCCGAGGCCGTTTTTCAGACACGCCAACCAGTGGAGATTGGTCATGAAGGAATATCTGCAGTTCTATATCAATGGCGCATGGGTTGACCCCGTGGAAGCCAAAACTCTGGAAGTGATCAATCCCGCCACGGAAGAGGCGGTGGCAAAAATATCCCTGGGCGGCATGGCGGACGTGGACAGGGCGGTGGCCGCCGCCAATGCAGCCTTCCCCGCGTTCTCCCAGACCAGCCGGGAAGACCGTATCGCCCTGATGGAAAAGATCCTGAAGGTCTACAAAACCCGCTACAACGATATTGCCGAAGCCATCTCGGCCGAGATGGGCGCGCCAATCACCCTGTCGCAAAAGGCCCAGGCGGCGACCGGCGTCGGGCATTTCATGACGGCGATCAAGATCCTCAAGGACTATGCCTTTGAAGAGGTGCGCGGCACCACCCTGTTGCGCAAGGAAGCCGTCGGCGTCTGCGGTTTCATCACGCCATGGAACTGGCCCATCAATCAGATCGCCTGCAAGGTGGCCCCCGCCTTGGCCGCCGGCTGCACCATGATCCTCAAGCCCAGTGAAGTGGCGCCCGTGAACGCCTATATCTTCGCCCAGGTGCTGGACGAGGCGGGCGTACCCGCCGGTGTCTTCAATCTGGTCAATGGCGACGGTCCCACCGTGGGCGCGGCCATGTCGGCCCATCCCGATATCGATATGATGAGCTTCACCGGCTCCACCCGCGCCGGCATCGCGGTGGCCAAGGCGGCTGCCGATACGGTCAAGCGGGTGGCCCAGGAGCTGGGCGGCAAATCCGCCAATATTATTCTCGAGGATGCGGATTTCGCCAAGGCGGTTTCCAGAGGCGTCGCCGGCTGCATGTTGAATTCCGGGCAGTCCTGCAATGCCCCGACCCGCATGCTGGTCCCCGCCGCCCGCATGGAGGAGGCGATCGAAGTCGCGCGCGGGGCCGCCGAACGCGCGGCACCCGGTGACCCGGCCCAGGAAGACACTGCCATGGGCCCGGTCGTCAGCAAGGTCCAGTTCGACAAAATTCAGACCCTGATCGAAGCCGGCATCGCCGAAGGCGCCACCCTGGTCACCGGCGGTCCCGGCCTGCCCGACGGCATGAACAAGGGTTATTTCGTACGCCCCACTGTCTTTGCCAACGTCAATAACGGCATGACCATCGCGCGCGAGGAAGTGTTCGGCCCGGTGCTGACGATTCTTGGTTATGAGAACGAGGATGACGCGGTCGCCATCGCCAACGACACCCCTTATGGGCTGTCGGGCTATGTCTCCTCGTCCGATCTGGCCCACGCCGGGCGGATCGCCGCCCGCCTGCGCACGGGCAATGTGCACATCAACAATGCACCGGGCGATCAAGGCGCGCCGTTTGGCGGCTACAAGCAATCGGGCAACGGCCGGGAATGGGGCTCGTTCGGTTTCGAGGAGTTCCTGGAAGTCAAGGCGGTGCTGGGCGCGGTCGCGGCGGAATAATTCTCTGATCATGTTTGGATGAGCGGCCTCCCGTCATGCGGGGGGCCGTTTTCCTTTTGCCGCCAGACTGGCTAACCTGAAGGCCAACAAGGGCGAATTAAGTTAATGAAACATCTTGCATAGACGATGCTTGGAATAATCGGCGGCATATTGGGCAAGGCCTTCGCGGCCATTTTGTCACTCGTCATTCTGGCGTTGATCGGAAGCGGCGTCATGCTGTCCCGGGGCCCGGTCTCCCTGGCTCCCCTGGCACCCTATCTGGAAGATTTCATGGATGACCCATCCTGGCGCTTCCGGGTCCGGTTTGAGGATGCGGTGCTGCGTTGGGAGGGTTGGCGCAAGAAGCTGGACCTGCGCGTTATCGGCGCCCGTTTCGTGGAACGGGGCGGTGGCGAATTGATTTCGGTGCCAAGCCTGTCGGTCGCATTTGACGTACAGGCCCTGCTGTCCGGGCAAGTCCGGGTCAGCGGACTGGAGTTGATTGGGCCGAAGTTGCGGTTGCTACGCCATGCGGACGGCGCGATCGAGATCACCAATGAGAGTTCCGGCTCCGGTGGCGTCAAGGGATCGGGACTTCGTATTGAACCGGGTATGCTGGCCGGCCGCGCGGGTGAGGGGGGGCTGGATACATTCGGTGATTTGCGGCGGTTGAGCGTGCGCGGCGCCGATCTGTCCTTTCATGACGTGGCCTCTGATCTGCGTCTTGCCATGCCGTCCGCCGATCTGAGTTTAAGTCAGGAGCCCGGCGGCGTGTCCGTGCGCCTGTCTACCCGCCTGCGGATCGGCCAGTCCGAGGCGGCCTTCGGCCTGTCCGCGCTGTATCGGGACGAGAGCACGGCGATTGTCGCCGCCGTCAATTTCGCCGAGGTCGATATCGCCGGCCTGGCCAATGCCATAGGCGGCAACCGCCTGGACAAATTACGAGGGATGGCGGTGGTCGCCGCCGGCCGTCTAGATTTGTCTATTCTGCCGAATGGGTCCGTGGATAGCCTCGGCTTCGATATCACCACCGGCCCGGGCCGGCTTGGTGTGCCACAACTGCCGGGCGAAACCCTGGCCATCGCCGGCCTGGCCGCAAAGGGCCGGTTCGTCAAAAATTTCACGCAGTTGAACGTTAGCGACCTGCATCTGGATTTGGGCCAAGGCTTGACCGCGCGCGCGGGGGGCGATTGGTCCATGAACACGGGGGGCATCGCTCTTCGGGCCAAGGGCAACTTTGTTAATTTGCCGGTTGGCGAACTGTCCCACTATTGGCCTGAAGATCTTGGCACTGGTGCTCGCAAATGGGTTCTGAAAAACGTCCATGACGGCTTGATCACGGAAGGACGATTTGCCATCGATCTGCGACCAGGCGATCTGCTTCTTCCGAGACCCCGTCCGGGCATGGCGCGTCTGGATTGGACATTCCGGGATGTATCGGCCGATTATTTCGGTGAACTGCCGAGCATAGTGGCGGCGGCGGGCAGCGGCTATATCGACGGACTGGAATTTGGCCTGACCGTTTCAGGTGCCACCGCTGGTGGTCTGCAATTGAGCGAAGGCAAACTGCATGTTGCCGACCTGACCGTCGAACCGCCGGTCCTCGATGTGGCTTTCGTCGCCCATGGGCCCGTGTCGAATGCCCTTGCCGTGCTGGAAGCCAAACCCCTTGGCTTTGCCAAGGAGCTGAGCATCACCGCCCGCGATACCAGGGGCACGTCCGCCACCAGGGCACTGTTGCGGATCCCGTTGGACGAGGATGTCACGTTGGCGCGGATCGGCTATTCCGCAGCCGCGAATTTGGCCGAATTGTCCCTGAGCGGCATTGCCGGCGGCTATGCGGTGGAGGGCGGTGAATACACCGTTTCCGTGGAAGGCGGGGCATTGCAAATTTCGGGCCGGGGAAGAATCAACGGCGTGCCCTTGGAACTGACGTGGAAACGAAATTTGCAAGCTGGTGATGCCAGTTCCGGGACGAACCCCAGCGACCACCTTACCATTCGTGGCACGGCCAATGGGGAACAATGGAAAGCCTTGAGACTGACCCCGTTGCCCGGACTGCGTGGCGCCGTCGATATGGCGGTTTCAATCGATTTCTATCCAGGCGGCACCCGGCGCGGGGCTGGCCGGTTTGATTTGACGGCAGCCGAATTGCATTGGCCGGATATTGGCTGGAACAAACCGGCGACGGTTCCCGCCGCCATGAATTTGACCTTTCAGGAAGAGGTGGCGGGAGAGCTGGTCCTGGACCGGTTTGAATTCTCCGGTGGTGGTCTGCAGTTCAGCGGCCGGGCTGCCTTTGACAAGGACCAGAACCTGGTTTCCCTGAACAGCGACAATTTTATTTTTGGCGCCACGCAACTGGCGGTCAGGGCCGCGCCTCGGGCGGGAGGCGGCTATCGGGTTGATCTGATGGGTCCCAGCCTCGACTTGCGGGCTTTTGCGCCCCATTTGCTGGACAAGGGCACATCGGCCGAGGAACCACCGTTGGATCTGAAAATGCAAATTGACCGGGTTTACCTGACCGAAGACGTGGTGCTGCATAAGCTGGTCGGCACGGGCCTTCGCGCGGGCGGTGAATGGCAGGCGGCCAACATGCGGGCAGGTCTGGCGGGGGGGCAAACCGTCGGCTTTACGGTTCAGGGCGAAGGTTCGGGGGCGGGTCGGGGCCGGCGTTTCACGGTGGCCGCCGGGGATGCGGGGGGCATGGCGCGGGCCCTGGGAATTTATTCCGATGCCCGTGGCGGCACTATGTTTCTAAATTTTCTGGTTCCCGGCGGCAATGCTCCCGGCGATCCGCTCGACGATACGATCACCGGCACCTTGCGCGCCGACAATTTCTCCGTGGTCAAGGCCCAGGTGCTGACCCGGCTGCTGACCCTGGGTTCCCTGACCGGGTTAAGCGATGTGCTCAACGACAAGGGCATATCCTTCACCCGCCTGGATGTGCCCTTCACCATGCGGGCGGGCGTTTTGCATATTGAGCGCGCCCGCGCCGTCGGCCCAGCGCTGGCGGTGATCGCCACCGGAGACTATATACGCGAAACCCAGGCCCTGCGTTTTCAGGGCACCGTTGTGCCGTCCTACACTTTGAACTCGGTGCTGGGGGTCATTCCGATTCTGGGCGAACTGCTGATCGGCCGGAAAGGCGAGGGGGTTTTTGCCTTCACCTACAAGGTGGACGGTACTCTTGAAAAACCGAAGGTCTCGGTCAACCTGCTGTCCGCCCTGGCGCCGGGAATATTGCGCCGTATCGTCGACGGCCTGGACAATCCGGCCGTGGCGGCGGATCCGCCAAAACCGAATTCGGGTGATCAGTAAGGTCCTTTAATTCCGCCAGCATCCATACGGCCAGACCAATTTTGTTCCCCCAGGCAGCTTCGTTCCATCCTTCAAAACCACGGGGATGGGCACCTGTTTATCCGCATCGGACAAGGCTTTCATGGACGCGGTATCCAGCGGTAGCCTACCTCGGTAGAACGCATTGGGGTCCATCCAGTATCCATCCCTTGGGATTAAGCGGCCCTTGTGGATCGCATAGTCCGGGCTGGTGGAATAATAAATTGCGAAATGGATCGCTGGCCGGCGCCTGCCCGTATAAGACCCCTTTTTTGGGTTGATGCCGGAATTGCCGGTCGGTCCCAGGTGTTGTCCCACATTCACCTTTTGGCCGATTGCCAGCTCCGGCATGCTCTGAAAATGCGCATACATTGTGTAGATCCATAACGGGATACCTGTTTCGTCCGGGCCGTGGCGAAGGACGATTTGAATGCCGCGGGGGCTCCGCTCGCCCATGAACTTGGCAACCACCGTGCCGGAAGCCGCCGCCAGCATGGGTGTGCCGAACGGCGCCGGCATGTCGATGCCGCCGTGTAGTGATGGCCTGTTGCGCTTCCAACTGTAGTCCATGGCCCAGGTGTCATCGATACCTCGGCAATTCAATTCGTCAGGAAATTTGGGCTGGATGCCGGTCTCGGACATGCCCCGGTTAATGGCTACATCCAACGAGCAGCTTTTCCGGCGGGTCATGGCGCAAATGGTCAGATCGTTCAGATTTTCAATCGCGACTTGTTCGGGCATCACTTTGACCGAATGCGCGATCGCGCGCTTCCCTCCGATTTGCTTGGCGGTAGCGGTGGCGGGCCGTGCTGGCGCGGCAAACCGTCGGCGAAGTTCCTCAAGCGTCAAGGTGCCGTCGTTGTTGCTGTCCAGCTTCTCGAATTTCGATTTGGACTTGCGCCATTCTCCACGGCTGATCCCGCCATCGCCATTGGTGTCGTTCTTCCGGATGATGCGCGATGCCTTGTCTTCAGCCCGGATGGTGACTTGTGTGGAAAGGGCGAAAACCAACACACCGATGAGCAGATATGCGCATATGGCTCGTGGAGACATGGCTGCCGGTTTTCCTGATCAAATTCATGGGGCGACAGAATGCTCAAACTGCAACATGCATGCGCGTATTTCAATTTTTACGGATCAGGCTTAGCCATCAGACGAATGCAGCCGGAAACCGTAAGGCAAAGTCAGGCTATTTCGGGCGTATCAATACATGACGTTTTTTGCCCGCGCTCAGCTTGACGACGTCGTCCGATGTCAGGTCATCGATGGACACCTTGGCCATTTCATCCCTAACGGATTTGTCGTTGACCCGCGCCCCGCCGCCCTTGATCAGGCGGCGCGCCTCGCCATTGGACTGACAGAGCCCGGCGCGGCGTAATAGTTCGAACAGAAGGACGCCGTCCCGCAATTCGTCCGCCGCCACCTCGATCGACGGCAGATCGGTTGCCATGCTGCCCTCTTCAAACGTCCGCCGGGCGGTTTCCGCCGCCGCCGCCGCCGCCTCCGGGCCATGGCACAGGGTGGTCG
>JAPYUH010000191.1 GCA_029936195.1 Alphaproteobacteria bacterium | reverse complement strand
CTGGGCATGCTGGCGGTCTATGGCAAGGGCATCGACCTGAGTGAAAACGGCCAGGCCCTAGACGCCATTCACGAGGTCGGGCCGGGCGGCCATTTCCTCGGCTGCGCCCATACCCAGAACAATTTCGAGCAGGCCTTCTATTTGTCCCAGATTGCCGACAATAATTCCTTGGAACAATGGGAAATCGACGGCAGCCTGGATGCGACGGCCAGGGCCAACAGCCTGTGGAAGCAAATGCTGGCGGATTACGAAGCTCCTAGCCTGGACCCTGGCATCGACGAAGCCTTGAACGCCTTCATGGACGCCAAGAAAGCCGCCGAGCCGGACTCCGCCTACTAAAGCATTTCAAGATTGGTCCAGGCCACCCACGGAATCATACTCATTGGGTGGCCGGGTAGGGGAGCGGGTGGCCTGGCGAGTCCAGTCAAACTGGAAATGCTCTAACCGCGCAATGACCGCATTTGTTCCAGATAGCCGTCCGGGTCCAGGGTGACGTCGATCAGGCAGGGGCCCTTGTCAGCCGCTGCCTGGTCTAGTGCCGTGGCCAGGTCCTCGGCATTGTCGGCCCGCCAGGCGCGCAGACCGAGGCCTTGGGCCATGGCGGCGAAATCGGGGCGGGGCCAGGTGAAGCCCAGGTCCGGCAGTTGCATCTCCTGCCGCTTGATGTCGATCAGGGACAGGGCGCCGTCGTTGAAGACGATGACGGTGATGTTTGCCTCTTGCTGGGCGGCGGTAACCAGTTCGCCCAGGCACATCATCAGGCCGCCGTCACCACTCATGGCCACGGCGCCGCGACCGGGGTCGTGCAGGGCGGCGGCAATGGCCGCGGGCAGGGCAAAGGCCATGGTGGCCAGGCCGTTGGAGATCAGTACGTCATGGGGATGGCTGGCCGGCCAGAAGGCGACGGCGGAGAACATATGCGCGCCCGCGTCCACCGCCAGGCGCGGGTGGCCTCCAAAGGCATCGGCGGCGGCCTTGACGACGGCCACCGGGGTCAAGGCGGCGCGCTCGGGAAAGGCCATGGCATCGAAGAACGCCCCCCGATGCTGGGCAATTTCCGCGCCGGTCCAATCCGATAATGTCGCCGTGCCGGCCAGGCCGCCAATCAGGCCGTCGACCAGACTGTTGATTGTGGCAGCCATGGGGCCATACAGGCCTTGCTCCGGGGTCAGGTAGTGCTTGTCGTGACGCACTTCGCCGATATCCAGTACCGGGGCCGTATAGGGCCAGGGCTTGCGGATCAGCTCCACGGGGTCCAGTCCGGCCAGGATGATCAGGTCGGCCTCCGACACGCAGGGAAACTCCGCCTGGCCGCCGGTGAATATTCCGGCGAAATTGTCATGGCTGTCCGGGATCACGCCCTTGGCCATGTATGTCACCAGGGCGGGCGCATTCAGCGCCTCGGCCAAGTGGCGCACGGCAATGGCGTTGGCATGGGCATTCTCGCCACCATTATCCCTGGCCGTGGCCTCGAAACCGGCGACGATGACCGGGCGGCGGGCCGGCGCCAGCATCTCCCGGACGGCGCCTGGATCGCCGGCTGTTTGTCCCGGTTTCGAATTGACCGGTTCCGGCCCCGGCGCCACCATGCGTTTTGCCGCCGCCCCGGTCAGTTCGACAAAGGCCGGGCCCTTGGGGTGGCTGTTCATGATCGCCAGCAGATCATCGATCTCCCGGCATGGATCATCGCCCGACAGAGTGCTATCGGCCTTGGTGATGGGACCCAGAACACCGGCCTGGTCGAAATATTGGTGCGAGACATAGCTGCGTTCATCCGCCCCAAACCCGTCCGAGAGGAACAGCATCGGCGCCCGGTCCAGATAGGCCGCGGCGATGCCGTTGGCGGCGGCGGTCAGGCCCGGTCCCTTGGTGGCCAGGGCCAGGCCCGGCGCGCCGGACAGCCAGGCGGTGACGGCGGCCATGATGGCGCCCGCATCCTCCCGCCGGCTGAGCACGAAATCCACGCCGGCGCGGCGTCCGGCGTCAATGATATCCATGGAGCTGCCGCCCCCCGGTACGCCGAACATGCGCCGCAGACCCATGCGCCGCAGACGGCCGATCAGCAGGTCGGCCAGGGGGATGTCATGCCCGGCGGTCATGACCGGCGTTCATATTGGTGGGTGGCGATGAAGTTGAGACCAGCGTCCACCTCGCCGCCGAAATCAGGCGGCAGCACCAAGGTGGATTCCACCTCCTCCAATATGGCGGGGCCATCGATGCGGGTGCCCGGCGTCAGGGCATTGCGGTCGAACACCGCCGTGTCGATGAAGCCGCTTTCCAGGCCGAACCAGACGGGGCGGCCGCCGCGCGCCGCCGCCGCTGCCGCCGTTTGCCCCGTGCCGGCATCGCCGCGCAGGGTCCGCTCCAAGGTCCGCTCCAGGGGCGGGCGCGGGCCGGAGCTGACCACCCGCCATGAAATGGTCTCCGGCGGCATGGCTTCAACCCGGCCAAATCGGCGGCGGTAGCTGTCGGCGAAACTGTTGGCGATGGCGGCCGCATCGCCGTCCGTGATCCAGCCTCCCCGCACCGGCACTTCCACCTCGTATCCCTGGCCCACATAGCGCATCATGATGGAGATGGCGGTGGTGATATCCGCCTCCCCCACGCCGGCGTGGCGCACCAGGTCCCGGCCCTGGGCGGCCATCGCCGCGATCATCGCCGAAATCTCGCCCCAGTCGACGCCGGTTAGCGGGGCCATGTTGGCCTGGGCCAATTCGAACGAAATCGGCGCCCCCAGCATGCCGATGGCCGAGGCCACGCCGGCGCCCACGGGGCAGATCAGACGCTCAATGCCCATCTTCCGCGCCATGGCGCAAACATGCACCGGCCCCGCCCCGCCGATGGGCACCAGGGCGAATTTTTCCACGTTCAGGCCTTTCTCGATGGCGTGGATGGCGGCGGCTTGGGCCATGTTGCCGGTTACGGTCTCGTGTATGCCCCAGGCCGCTTCTTCCACGGTAATGCCCAAGGGTTCCGCCAGGAACTTGGTGATGGCCGCCGCCGCCGCGTCGCGGTCCAGCGCCATGTCGCCGCCCAGAAAGCTGCCGGCATCCAGATAACCCAGGACCAGGTCCGCGTCGGTTACGGTGGGCGCCGGATTGGACTCCCGACCGTCCAGACCGTAGCAGGCCGGGCCCGGATCGGAGCCGGCGCTGTCCGGCCCCACCTGGATCAGCCCAAGGCGGTCCAGCCGGGCGATGGAGCCGCCCCCCGCCCCGATCTCGATCATATCAATGGCGGGGATTTGCAGGGGCAGCCCGCTGCCCTCGGCAAAGCGGAAGACGCGGGCGACCTCGAAAGTGGCGGATCGTTGCGGCTCCCCCCCTTCGATCAAACAAGCCTTGGCCGTGGTGCCGCCCATGTCGAAACAGAGCAGATCATCCACATCCGACATGGCGCCATACAGCACGGCGGCCTGGGCGCCGGCGGCGGGGCCCGATTGCACCAGGCGGATGGGGAACTCCGTCGCCGTGTCGTGACGCACCAGACGGCCGTCCGACAGGATCAACAACAGATCCCGGGTAAAGCCCATGGCCGAAAGACCCGCCACCAGACGCTCCACATAAGTTTTAAAGATGGGGTGCACATAGGCATTGGCGATGGTGGTGGAGCTGCGCTCGTACTCCCCCATCTCGGGACTGACGGTGGCGGAGATCGACACGGACAGATCCGGCGCCAGTTCCCCCAATCGGTCGCGGATGGCAATTTCATGAACCGGATTGCGATAGCTGTGCAACAGACAGACGCCGACGGCATCCACGCCCAGTTCGGCAAAGTCCGCGACGATGTCATCCAGTTCGCCCAGGGCCACCGCCTCGATTACCACGCCGTCGGGGCCGATCCGTTCGGTGATCTCCCGCCGGCGGGGCCGGTCGGCGATGGGTTCCGGCATTTCGATTTCCAGATCAAACAGGTCGTAGCGCCATTCCCGCCCAATCTCCAGCACATCGCGGAAGCCGCGCGTGGTAATCAACCCGGTTTTCACGCCCTTGCGCTCGATCAGGGCATTGGCCACCAGAGTAGTGCCGTGAATGACCGCGTCCACCTCCCCAGGCGCGATGCCATGTTCGTCCAGAATGCGTGATATCCCAGCCATCACGGCGCGGGAGGGATCATCCGGCGTGGTCAGCAGCTTGGTCTTTTCCGTGCGGCTGTTGCCGAGGTCCCACAACACCACGTCCGTGAAGGTGCCGCCAATATCGACGCCGATGCGGTAGGCGGCGCCGTTAGAGACTGCCATGATCCCGGCGCGCCTTCTCCTCGCTCAACAAACCCCGGCGCAGATCTTCCGCCACCGCCGCGCCCGCCCTTTCCCCCGGTGGCAGTAGGCCGCCGCCGCCCGGTGTTTGGAAAGTGGCGATGTCGCCCTTGTGCAGCTCCTGGCGGGATTTGGCGGGAATGACTTTGCCGTTGACCAGATCCTGGCCCGGCGCGCCGGCCTCCCCGCCCAACAGGCCGCGCGGGGGGTAGGTAATGCGTTCGTGGCGGATGGTCATGGTGATGGGCGTATCGGAAAGCGCCTTGAAGGACAGCCGTTGCGCATCGCCGCCCCGGAACTTGCCCAGTCCGGCGGTATCGGGCACGAAGGCTTTTTCCAAAACCAACAGCGGCGCCTGGTTTTCAAACAGCTCTATGGGCTGGTTGGAGACGTTGGAGGGGAAGCTGAGGCAGCCCGGTCCATCGCCGTTGGGCCGCGCGCCGTGGCCGCCGTTCATGAAGAACATTTTCACGAACGGTGCATTGTCTGCGCCCTGGGTGCCCTTGAAATAGACGTTCCACAGGGGCGATCCGGACTCCGCAATCACCCGGTCGGGCAATATCGCGCTCAAGGCGCCGAAGATCGCCGGCGGGGCGTAGTGGCCCGATAGATGCCGGCCCCAGACAGGTGCCGGGCGCTTGGCGTTCAGCAGGCAGCCCTCGGGCGCGCGGATGGTCACCGCCTCGAACGAGCCGCTGTTATTGGGCGCGCCGGGGTCTAGCAGGCATTTCAGGGCGAAACAGGAATAGGCCTGGGTGTAGTTCATGACGCTGTTGATGGGAAACTTAATTTGATCCGATGTTCCGGCGAAATCCACCTCGATTGTCTCGCCCTGAATGGTCACGGCGCAGCGGATGGTCAGGGGTTCATCGAAACCGTCGATCTGAAATTCGTCCCCATAGGTACCGTCGGGCAAGTCCGCGATGACGGCCCGCATGGAGGCGGCGGAGCGGCGGATAATCTCCTCGATCACGACCTCGAAATCATCCAGGTTTTCCTCCTCGAGAACCTGGATAATCTTCTTCTGGCAATCGTGGTAGGCCGCGAACTGGGCCCGGATATCGCCCAGGGTCTCGTTGGGCGCGCGCAGGTTCTCGGTCAGAAAATCGATCACCAGGGGGTTTTCTCGCCCACCCTCAATACCGCCTTCGACACCACCTTCGACAATCTTGCAGATCGGTATGCACAGGCCTTCCTCGTAGCAATCCTGGGCGCTGGGCGACGGCGCGCCGCCAATATCCACCGTGTGCGCCGTGCTGCCGGCAAAGGCGATCAGGCGGCCGTCCCTGAACATGGGGCAGATCATGGAGATATCATTCAAATGCCCGGTGCCGATCCAGGCATCGTTGGAAATGATCACATCGCCTTGGCTCAGGCTCTCCGCCGGGAACTTTTCCAGCACCGCCCGCAGGGTCCGGGGCAGGGTGCCAATAAAGCTTGGGATGGAGCGTTTGGACTGCACGAACTGGCGCCCCTGGGTATCCAGCAGGCTGAACGCCATGTCGTAATTGTCCCGCACCACGGTGGAAAATGCGGCCCGGATAAAGGTTTCCGAGACCTGGTCCACAATGCCGTTCAGACGCTGCCAGATCAGGCCCAGGCGGATGGGATCAAGTTCAGCCATTATATACTCTCGTCAGCCAATGTTCATGGCCGGGCGAATTGCCCCGCACGATCTCGTCAAATTTGGCCTGCAGGGCCCTGGTCACCGGTCCCGGTTCGCCCGTGCCCACCGCTCGGCCGTCAAATTCGGTCACCGGGCCAATCTCCTGCCCGGTGCCGCAATAGAAGGCTTCCTCGGCCAGATACATCTCGGTCCGGCCAACGGGGCGTTCCTCCATCTCTATGTCCAAATCCTGGCCAATATCCAAAATGGTCTGCCGGGTGATGCTTTCCAGAATGCCGCTGTTCACGTCCGGGGTCAGAAAGACGCCGTCCCGCAGCAGGAACAGACAGCCCCCCGGCCCCTCGGCAATGGTGCCATCCTGGTTCAACAGGACCGCGCCGCCGGCGCCCTGGCGCTTGGCCTCCAGCCCGGCCAGACGGCTGTTGAGATAGTTGCCGGAAGCCTTGATGCGCGGCGGCGAGGCGTTTTCGATATTGCGGTTCCAGGACGAAGTGATAAAGCTCTGGCCATTCTGATAGGTCGCGACGCGGGGCCGGGGCCGGCAGATCACCGTGCTGCCCACGGGCCCGGTCGCGGTCATGGAGCCCCAATCGTCCACATAGACCTGCAGGCGGATATAAGTGTCCTCGCGGAAGTCATTGGCCTTCAAGGTGGCCAGAATGTCGCGCGTGAACTGTTCCGTTGCGGGCGGGTCATCCAGTTCCAGCAAGACAACGGAAAACTCCAGCCGTTTCAGGTGATCTTCCAGGCGGAAGATCAACAGCTCCTCCTGTTCCGGGTTCCAATAGGCGCGAAAGCCCTCGAACACCAACGCGGCAAAGGTCAACCCCGGCGCCATGACCGAAATTTTGGCGTCTTCGTATGCGACGAGGGAATGGTTCTGGGTCACCCATTTGATCCGTGCCCGGCTGTCGGCGGTTGTACTCACGAATCAAACATCCCAGCCAGCGAAAATGGCCCGCAGCGCGGTGACAAACGCCAGCGGTTGATCGATGGCGATGTGGTGCTGGGCGTCAGGGATGCCGATCATGGGATTGGCGGGATCGAAAATGGGCGACATGTAGTCCACGACATCCGGGCCGAAAATCGCGCTGTCGTCGCCGTAAATCATCGCCTTGGGGCAGGTCATGGCGCGCAGATAGTCTTCAAGCGGTTCGTCATGGAGGCCCGCCACGCGGGCGGCGGGATCGAACTTCCAGATATAGCCGCCCTCGCATTCCTTCAGGGAATTGCGGGCGATGTGTTCCAGGATGTATTCGTTCTCGCAATATTGCGGCGGTATGGTGCGGAAACGATAGACCATTTCCTTCGGGTCCGTGAATACCCGGTTGGCCGGCCGTTTGGGCGGGTCATAGCCCCGGCGCCCTTCGCCGGTGGGCCGGTTTTCGGGGCGCAGGGGGCTGTCAACGATGATCGCGCCGGATAGTTCGGCGCCATGATCCTTGCCGTGGCACATGGTCATGAAACCGCCGAAACTGTGGCCCACGATGATTGGTTTTTCACCCAGACCGGCGTCCGCCAGGACGGCGGCGATTTCGGCTACATGTGACTTGCTGCCATAACTCTCCCGCCAGCCGCTATCCCCCATGCCGGACAGATCAATGGCCGCGACGGGGCGGGCGGCGCAGAAAAACGGCGCGATGAAGGACCACCATTGGGCGTTGCAGCCGGCGCCATGGATGAACAAAATGCCTGGCTTCCCGGACTCTTCTGGCCCCCAGCGCAGATAGTGAATATCGCAATCCTGCACCTGCACATGGTGCGAAG
>JAPYUH010000446.1 GCA_029936195.1 Alphaproteobacteria bacterium | reverse complement strand
TAGGGGCGATCATTTCACGTCACGGTGCGACGGATTGGCAATCCGCTTGCTAGCACCTGGCTAGCTGCCCCCGTCATAACCCGAGGCTTGCAATACCACAAATACGCCGCTTAATATCTTGAAACAGATGAACCGGATACTCCTTTAAATCAGCCCCTTGAGTGTTCCAATTTATATGATGACGGGCAATACTTGTCACCTGGCACTATTTCCGGCCTGGGGGATTTCTGGCCATGGACAGAGACAACTTTGATGTGATTGTCGTTGGGTGCGGGATCGCCGGGCTTTCGGCGGCGATAACCGCACAGCAGAACGGCGCTCGTATCGCGATCCTGGAACGTGCGCCAAAGGACGAACGCGGCGGCAACACACGCTACACCGAGAGTTTCTGGCGTATGAAGTCCGAAGATGCAGTTTCCGACGATTTTGAAGACCGGTTCGCTGCCAATGCCGGGGGCTGGCCAGACCCGGGCATTGTACGTGATGCGGTACGCGACCGGGAGAACCAACCAGCGGTGCTTCGCGCGCTCGGCGTGGTCGATCCCAATTTGATAGCCACCATCGCAGATGAAGCTCCCAAAGCCCTAAAATGGCTGACGGCTTTTGGGATCAAGTTCGATTTTCTGCCACTCTATTTCCTGAGTCAGTCTACCACCAGAATGGGCCCAATTGGCGGTGGCTTGGCGCTGGTCGAGGCGCTCGGCGGATATGTTGACGAACGGCCAGAGGATATTGAGGTTTTCTACGAGACCAGTGCGCGCGAATTGATCCGGAATGATGATGGCGCGATCATCGGCGTAAAAGCGGTCGGGCGTGGCAACAAACCGGTTGAGTTCCGAGGGTGCAATGTGGTTTTGGCCAGCGGTGGCTACCAGGGAAACCAGGAAATGTTGAGCCACTATGTCGGTCCACAGGCCCAGTTTGTCCGCCCGGTGTCTCGTGGCGGCCACTACAATCGCGGCGAGGGCGTACGCATGGCACTGTCAGTCGGTGCAGCACCCTGCGGAGATTTCGGCAGCTTCCACGCGCAGCCGGTCGACCCGCGCTCCACGGATGTTGAACCGGTGGTTTTGAATTATTCATATGGCATCCTGGTTAACGATACCGGCCGGCGTTTCACCGACGAGGCACCGGGCATGGTCGATGCGACCTACGAGGAAGTAGCCCGCCTTATCATGGCGCAGCGTCACGGCATCGCCTATGCCGTGTTCGACGCCGGTCTCGATGACGTGGCGAACTGGCCCGTGACCGTGCGTTCGCGGGTGCCACCAATCGAAGTAGAAAGCCTTGCGGGACTGGCCAGTGCGATGGGGATCGATGAGAGAGACTTCCTGGCCACTGTGGAGGCTTACAACCAAGCCTGTCCTACATCAGATGGGTTCGATCCATTGCAAACCGATGGCCTGTCAACGACCGACCTGGAGCCACGTAAATCCCATTGGGCAAGACCGATATCCCGGCCACCTTTTCGGGCCTGGCCGATGATCTGCTCTAACTGCTTCACCTTCGGCGGTGTCAAAATCGACGAACGCGCCCGTGTGATAAACTCCGAGGGCGACGCCATTCCGGGTCTGTATGCCGCCG
>JAPYUH010000445.1 GCA_029936195.1 Alphaproteobacteria bacterium | reverse complement strand
CCGCAGTGCGGAACCGGGCCGCGCGGTGCCTTACCTTGCCCTCGCCGGCGAGAACGGCTTGCGCATTTACACCTTGGAGGAAGCGCAGAACCAGTTGCAGCAAGCGCTGGACATTATTGAAGCCAATCCGGGCTGCGTCGATGATACGGTGTTGGCCGATATTTTATTGCTGATCGCCCGCGCGCTGTATTTCCAATTCGATTTTGGCGCCTTGATCGCACTGGTCAAACCCTACCTGGAACGGGTCGAGGCCCTGGGCGATACCAGTCGATTGGCCCGGTTTTTGTTTGAAACCGGCTATGCCCACGTTTTCGGTTGCCAGGCGGAGACGGGACGCGCATTCCTGGATCGCGCCAGGGCACTTGCCGATGCCGACGGCGACGAATTGGCCGTGGCCTACGCCGACATGGGCATCATGTGGCATCGCTGCTTTTGGGGACAGCCTGGAGACGAGCGACATAACGCGCAACGGGAAGCCGGCGCCCGCGTCGTTGAGGTTGCCCGTCGTCATGGCGACATCTGGCTGGCATCAAAAGCACAGCTTGCCAATGGCCTGGACCTGGTGGCCTGGGGGCATTTGGGCGAAGGGCGCGCCGAACTGACCAAGCTTATGGCCATGAGCCGGGAAACCAATGACCCCCGGCCGCGCACCATGGCGCAATGGGCTCTGGCGTCGGCGGATATGTTGGCCGGCAATTACGCGGATGCAATCGAGAAAGCCGACGATGCCCTGCGCATTTGTCTCAGTCCCGTCGATCGGGCGGCGGCGGGAGGCTACCGGGGCGCCGCCGTGGCGTTGTCGGGAAAGGGCCATGAAGATGGCCGGGCAATCACCGGCATAATGCGTGAATTGCGAAGAAAATCTTGCTACATGATGATGCCGGCGATCAACATGGCACTGGGTGTCGGCAAGGTCATTCAGGGCGAGATGGCGGCCGGCGTTCGCGCGGTTGAGGCCGCGCGGGACGAAGGCGAAAACTGGGGCATGATCGGCATGGACGCCATGAGCGATCTGTTTCTGGGTGAAACATACATGCAGATGGCTTTTTCCAAGGAAAAACCGCCACTGTCCGTCATCCTCGGTAATCTGCCTTTTCTATTGCGCACCCTACCGTTTGCAAAGGCCAAGGCCCGCCGGCACCTGCAGTCCGCGTTGGATAATTACCGCACGCTTGATATGCCAACCAGTATCGCCAGATGCCAATATGTTCTGGCTCTTTTGGACCAGGCCGCCAGGAAAGATGACCGGGCGCGCACAAAATTGATGGAGGCGCGCGAAATCGCGGTCTCGGTCGAGGCCAGCCACATTGTTCGTGATGCGGACGCCGTGCTGGCGGAACTGGATGCCGCCTAAAGCATTGCCGGCGATAGAGCATAGATTTCCGTCTCATGTTCGTGCCCACGCAGGGTCACCGCGCCCTGCGGCTCCGCCCGCATTGTTGCGGGAAGCTCCAGACGCTCCAATAAACTGCCCGAGATCAGGCAGTCCCGGCCCATGTCCTTGGCCTACTGCTCCAGGCGGGCGGCGACGTTGGGGGTATCACCGATGTGCACGATGGCTTTCTTGCTGTCGCCGCATTCGCCC
>JAPYUH010000444.1 GCA_029936195.1 Alphaproteobacteria bacterium | reverse complement strand
ATGTTACTGCGGCACGACTGGCATTGGTAGTGGCCATGAACAAACACGCGGGGCACTCTCGCACCACAGCGAGGGCAGGGGTCGTTGGCCTCCCCCGCGTCCTGAGCCCCTGATCCTGAATCTCGGCGGGCGGTTGGCGCCGACCGGCGGATTGTGTCAATCTTAACGCCACATACAAATTCAAGCTATTCCAGCTCACCAGCTATTCCAGAGGAAACAAACCCATGTCCGACAGCGTCACTGATTTCACATTCCTGCAAGGCGTTAAGGTCATCGATTTCACGCAGTTCGAGGCCGGCCCTTCCTGCACTGAATCCCTTGCCTGGCTTGGCGCGGACGTGGTGAAGATTGAGAACCCAAAAATGGGTGATCCCGGCCGCCGCCTACGGCCTGATCAACCCGATACCGATCCCTATTATTTTCATATGTTCAATGCCAACAAGAAGTCGATCACCGTCAACCTGAAATCACCCGAGGGGCTGGCCTTGGCCAGGGAGATGATTGCACAGGCGGATGTGATGATGGAGAACTTCGCCCCCGGCGCCATCGAACGCCTGGGACTTTCGTATGGAGAGGTCAAGGCCATCAATCCAGGCATTATCTATGCCCAGGTTAAGGGCTTTGGTGAGGGCAGCCCGTACGAAAAAAACCTGGCCTTTGACATGATCGCCCAAGCTTGCGGCGGCACCTTCAGTGTAACCGGTGATATGGACGGTCCCCCGACCCGTCCCGGCGTGACCATTGGGGATACCGGCACGGGTATGTTGATGGCGATCACCATTCTGGGCGCGCTATACAAACGGCGGGAAACTGGAGAGGGGCACCGGCTGCAAATCGCCATGCAGGACGCCATGCTGCACTATATGCGGGTAAATTTTGCAACCCAGGGCCGGACCGGCGAAGCGGCTCAGCGAGGCGGCAGCAGGGTGCCAGGCGTCAGCAACGCGCCCATGGGCCTCTTTCCCTCCGCGCCCGGTGGGCCAAACGACTATGTTTATATCATGACAAGCCGCGCCAACCCGGAGCATTGGGACCGGTTATTGGGCGTGATCGGGCGGGAGGATCTGATCGGCGATGAACGCTACCTCACTCCCGCTGACCGCGTGAAAAATATAGATGAAGTGGATAAAATAATCGCCGCCTGGACCAGGCGCCAAACCAAACACGACGCCATGGAATTGGTCGGCGCGGCGGGCATCCCAGCGGGCGCAGTGCTGGATACGGACGAATTGAACAACGATGAAACGTTCGAACAGCGCGGCATCATGCAAACAATGGTGCATCCCGTACACCGCCCCTTCAAGATGCCGGGCTGGCCGGTCCGGGTTGACGGCCAAGCGACGCGCCTGAAAGCCTCGCCCATGCTGGGGGAGCATACGGATCAGGTGATCAGCGAATGGCTGGGGCTGAACGATGCCGCGCTAGCAACTTTGAAGGCGGACGGCGCGGCGGGTTAGATCCGAGGCTTCAAAAGACACTTTATATGGGACGCGATCATCATCGGGGCCCGATGCGCAGGCTCTTCGCTTGCCGTGTTACTAGCACGCCAGGGGCACAAGGTACTGCTGATTGAACGGGTCGTTTTCCCAG
>JAPYUH010000443.1 GCA_029936195.1 Alphaproteobacteria bacterium | reverse complement strand
GTTCTCGCCGGCGAGGGCAAGGTAAGGCACCGCGCGGCCCGGTTCCGCACTGCGGCTCCAATGGTAGGCCAGGGTTTCGGCGGCGTCATCGGGCTGGAAATTGTCTTGTGCTTCCATCGCTTCGGCGATCTGGCGGTGCAGGGACAGCCGCCGCGCGCTCAACAGGCTGTCATAGATCGCATCCCGGGTCAGGGCATGGCGGAAACCATAGTCACCCGTCGCCGCGTCCAGGCGGATCAGATCCTGCCGGACCAGGGTTTCCAAGTGTTGCGCTATTTCATGGCCTTGATCCGCGGCACACGCCAACTGTTCGGCGGTGAATTTGGCCCCCGTCGCGGCCGCGGTCTCCAACACCGCCCTCGGCCCGCTTTCCAAACGATCCACGCGATCCATGAGCAGGTTCTCAATCGCCACCGGCAAGGCCGCGCCACCCGTGCCGACATCAAAGACTAGATCGCCATCTGCGCCATGCAAGGCGCCGCTGTTTTGCAGATAGGCGATGATTTCTTCCGCAAACAGCGGATTGCCGTCGGATTTTTCGGCAACAAAGCTGGCCAGTCCCGGTGGAGGGTTCGGCTGCTCCAGCCGGCTTTGCAACAGTGTATCCGTGCCGCTGGCCGACAATCGTGTCAGATGCAGCTCCGAGGTTCCCGGCTGTCCGGACCAGGGCGTGGCATATCCGGTGCGGGCGGTTGTGATGGTCAAAAGGGGCGGGCCGTCATTACTCTCAACAATCCGTTTCAGAAGCGCCAGTGTGGCACCATCCGCCCATTGGAGATCTTCCACGATCAGTATGGTCGGTGAAATCTTGCAGCGTTCCAGCAACATGGCGAAGACGGCATCCCGCGTCCGGATACCCAAAGTCTCGCCGGCGATCTTGTCGAAATCCACGTCCCCCGACGGATAGCCCAACAGGTTTATCAGATAGGGAAGATTTTCCGCCCGGTCGAGATCCAAAAACGCAAGACTTTGATCGAAGCGGTGTTCCGCCTCCCCCGATGTAGCATCTCCATCTATCCGGAACGCGCGGCGGACAATTTCTATTAAGGGTGCGAACGGCGTCTCCTTGGTGTCGGCCGCGCAATGGCCTTCCAGGAAAAACAGGCGTTCGTCTTCAAGGCCGTCGCAAAATTCAAAGCTGAGGCGCGATTTGCCGATCCCGGCCTCGCCCAGGATACAGACCGTGCGTTGCTCGCCCCTCAAAGTTTCCCGCCACAGGCCGGCTAGGTGGTCCAACTCCGGGCCGCGTCCCACCAAGGGGGTCAGGCCATGGCTTTTCGAGATGTCAAAGCGGGTGACGCCTTCCTTCACGCCGTCCAGACGCCACAATTCCTGCGCCTCGGATTTACCCTTCAGAGCGCGGGCCCCGATGCAAGTGCTTTCAACGAAACCCTCGACCAAGGTCTGGGTATCGGCACTCAACAAGACTGTCCCGGCCTCTGCCGCCGTCTCGATGCGGGAGGCGAGATTGACCGTGTCGCCCAGGGCCGTGATGCCCGATTGCTGGCCGTCGCCCACTTCGCCCACCACCAAGGGGCCGCTGTGTATGCCGACGCGGAATTTCGGCGCGGTGCCATGCTTGGCCTCGAATTC
>JAPYUH010000442.1 GCA_029936195.1 Alphaproteobacteria bacterium | reverse complement strand
GGCTTATGCCATCGCGCACCGCCTCGGTGCCGGCAAAGCTGCCCAACAATTGCTGCGCAATGGCCAGGGTGGCGGCGTCGTCCTTGGGGCGGTTGACCTTGTTGCCGGCGGCGATAATGGCAATGGGCAGGGCATACATGGCCACCCCCAGCAGGGCAACCAGGCCGCCAAAAACCCGGCCCATGGCGGTGATCGGCACCACGTCGCCATAGCCCACGGTGGACAGGGTCGCCATGGCCCACCACATGGCGGCGGGGATGGTGCCGAACGCTTCCGGCTGGGCCGCGCCTTCAAATATGGTGATGATCGACGCCGACAGCATCATCAACCCGAACATGATAACCCCCACCGCGCCCAAGGCGTGCCGCTCCTGCCATAGAACCCGGCCCAGGGTGATGATGGTCGGGGAATAGCGGGCCAGCTTCAACAGGCGCAGCAGGCGGAAGATCCGCAAAAACCGCAAGTCCATGCCGAAGGCGCCCGCCACCAGGGTCGGCAGGATCGCCAACAGATCAATAATCATGGAGGGGGAGCAGGCATAGCGCCGCCGCGCCGCGCCCGGGGCCAACAGCTTCAATGGCGGAAGCTCCGTGCAGACCCACAGCCGGGTGAGATACTCGGCGGAAAATACGGCCAGCGAAACCACTTCAAACTAGACGAAGGCTGGGCCGTACCGCGCCTCGAACCGGGGCACGGTTTCCAGTGCCACGGACAAAACGTTGACGACAATCAGGACACCCAGCAGACCATCGATGGTGCGCTGGCTGGCCGTGGCCCTGTTGCCGCCTTCCAGCAGATCGTAGAGTCGCTGTTTGATGGCCATGGCGGGGGGGTTGGCGGCCTAACCCGCCGCCGCAATGGCATCTTCAATGGCCGCCAGGGCGCCATCGGCCGCGGCCCCGTCCGGCCCTCCGGCCTGGGCCATGTCCGGACGGCCGCCGCCGCCCTTGCCCCCCACCGCCGCCGCGCCCACGCGCACCAGATCGACGGCGCTGAAGCGTTCGGTCAAATCGTCGGTGACGCCGATGGTCAGGGCCGCCTTGCCTTCATTCACCGCCACGAAGGCGACAACGCCCGATCCCAGTTTCTGTTTCGCCGCGTCCACCATGGCGCGCAATTCCTTGGCCGGCACGCCCTCGAGACGGCGGCCGGAAAAGCTGATCCCGGCTACCTGCTTGGCACCGTCGTCCCCATTGCCCGCGCCGCTGCCGCCCCCCAATGTACCCAAGGCCATGGCCTGGCGGGCCTGGCTTAAATTCCGTTCCAGTTTCTTGCGGTCTTCCAACAGGGCGTTGATCCGTTCGGGCAGCTCCGCCGGGGTGGTGCGCAACAAATCCGCCGCCGCCCGCAGCTGGCTGTCCTGAGCATGGAAATGCGCCAGCGCCGCCGCCCCGGTCAATGCCTCGATGCGGCGCACGCCCGCCGCCACCGCACTCTCATTGACAATGGTGAAGGCGCCGATGTCGCCGGTCTGGCGCACATGAGTGCCGCCACAAAGTTCCGTCGAATAACTCTCATCGTCGCCGTCGCCATCACCGTCACCCATGGACACCACGCGGACTTCATCACCGTACTTTTCACCGAACAAGGCTCAGG
>JAPYUH010000190.1:5765-7749 GCA_029936195.1 Alphaproteobacteria bacterium | reverse complement strand
CCGTCAACAAAAAGCTGCTGGACATGGCCAACGTGGTTTTGCTGCCGCACATGGGGTCCGCCACCATCGAAGGGCGCATCAACATGGGCGAAAAGGTGCTGATCAACATTCGCACCTTCGTCGACGGCCACAAACCGCCCGACCGCATCATCGACGAAGACCTGTTGCCGGCCTAGCGTCTTTCAATCTTGAACGGAGTCGCCAGGCCATCGCTCCCCCTCACGGCCTATCTTGAGCGTGCCGAACCCCGTTTGCCGGCGCTGAAGCGCGGCGCATTGGCGTTGAAGCGCGGGCTTTTGATGGAACCGGAACCCGGGTCGAATTGCCCGGGCGGAATTTGGTCCGGCTGCTCGGGCTTTGTGGCCCGCCGTTTCGCTTTTTTCGCCGCATTGGCCTTTGCCCGCTCGCGCGCCTTGGCTTTTGTCATGGTTTCCCCGTCAATTCGAATCCGTTGCCGCTAAGTATGATGATCTTCGCCGCCAAAGTCTCGAATTTTGCATACGGCTTGCGGACTCACCTCAAGATGTGGAACCCTAGGCGGCAGCGATTTTGAGTAAAACAATATGGCAACGCTGTTGCCGAAACCAGCAAAGGCACTGACAACAGACAATGGCAGACGAAAAAACCATTACCATGCCCATAGAGGCAACCCACATCATGATGTTCAACCGTTCCATCGGCGATTACTCCAATGACGCCATGGCAGGCGATCTGGTGGCGCCGCCCACTTTCCCCCAGGCCGCGGCGCAATTCGATCCGGACTATTTTTTGCGCATCAAACCCGGCGTGGACTGGTTCGGCTCCGGTAAGAACCCCAGCGGGGTCGAGGGCAAGCCCGCCTCGTCCGGCGGCCTGCACGCGGAACAGCATTTCGAATTCGAACGTCCGATCCGTCCCGGCGATGTGCTCTCGGTCGTCACCAAACCGGGCAAGACCTGGGAAAAGGAAAGCAAGCGCGCCGGCAAACTGATGTTTTCCGAAAAGATCACGGAATATCGCGACCAGAACGGCGAATTGGTGTGTACCGCCCGCGGTGTCGGCGTGAAGACCGAACGCCCCGTGGACCAGGATTGAGGAGTAGAACCATGACAGTCAAGGCAAGTGAAATTAGTGTTGGCGATACCTTTGAAGAGGTCCTGGTCGAAGATCTGAAACGCACTCAGTTGGTGATGTATTCGGGCACCTCGGGTGACTACAACCCCCTGCACACGGACGATGTCTATTGCCGGGATGCGGCCGGCTATCCAGGCGTTTTTGCCCACGGCATGCTGACCATGGGCATGACCTCGCGCATCGTTACGGGTTTGTTCGGGGCCGAAAACGTTAAAAAATTTGGCGTCCGCTTCACCAACCAGGTCTGGCCCGGTGATGACCTGAAAGGCAGCGCTGTGGTCGAGGATATCCGCCAGGAAGGCGGCAAAACCTTGGTGGATCTGAAGATCACCACCACCAACCAAAAAGGCGACGTGGTCGTCATGGGCAATGCCACCGGCCTAGCCGTCGGCTGATCCAACTGGCATGGCCGCGACGCAGTTCCCGACGAAACGGCGTCGCGGCCATGGCCTAACCAATAAGCATCAGGACCGGAATATTCTGTAGCCGATCCTGGGAAAATTCACGCAAACCTGTCCAATCTGGTCATCCTGGCGCATCACGGCCAGATGGTTGGGACTGAAGCCATGCAGCACACCGGCAACGCGCGGGCCGCCGTTGACGGGTTCGACGCCCACGCCTTCACCAACCGTCAATTTCATGGGATCGCCGGGATCGGATTGTTCCGGCGTTTGCGGCGTGGCCGCGCATGCCACGGCCAGGGCGTCCAGGTCGCTCATATCTTCTGGTGCGCCATGGCCAATGCGCTTGACCCGTTGCCCCCAGGCCACGAGGTTCTTGAACTGGCCAAGGAATTCCCGCCCTGCCGCCATGCGGTCGCGCAGGAACCAGACCAGGTAATACGCCAAGGCATCGGGCAGACCGGGCGCCG
>JAPYUH010000190.1:0-5665 GCA_029936195.1 Alphaproteobacteria bacterium | reverse complement strand
CGCACATTGGCCAGACATTCCCCATATCTGGCCTTGAGATCGTCGAGGGAAAAATCGGGACCGAAATATAACGGTCCCCGGTCGGCCAGAAATTCAGGGGGCATATTGGCGCTCATCTCCACCAGGGCGACGCAAACCACATCCTGAAACAACGGCCCGTCCGTCCATTGTCCCAGGGCCCAGGGCAGGCCATGGGCGCCGCCGGGAAACAGTGTCGGTTCGGGAAAGCGGCGCTCCAGCTCTCGAATGATGCATGTGCTGTCGCAATAGATATCCGCGCCAATCTGCATCACCGGCGTCAGGCGGTAGCCGCCGGTGAGCGGCATCAGGTTCGGTTTCGGCGGCAGGCGGGGAATTTCCACGGATTTCCAGGTCAGGCCCTTCAGGCCCAATACCACGCGGACTTTTTCGGTCACCGGTGATTGCGGATAGTGGTGCAATATGACCTGATCGTCGTTCATGCTTGCCGTCCATTTGCCTGTAATATCGCTGTATTAGATCAATTCGCCGGTGAAATCACCGGCAACTTTTGGTGATCACGAGAAATTTAGCCAATGGAAAATCACTGATGCCGGGGTTAAGCTGCAGGGATGTGGGACCAACCTCAACGCAGACTGTCAGCCATCGTGGCCATTGACGTGGTCGGCTATTCGCGGCTCGTGGGGTTGGACGGGGCCGCCACCCTGGCTCGTCCGTGCGATGCCGCTTATCCGAGTGGCGGTTAGGCCATTGCTCGCAATGACGACCTACATCGGCGCGGCAATCGCCGAGATTGCTGGCTGTTTTGCTTTTTGGGCCTGGCTGCGCCTGGACAAATCGCCCTGGTGGCTAGTGCCGGGCATGGGCTCTCTCATCTTGTTTGCCTATTTGCTGACCCGTATCGACAGCGGCTTTGCGGGACGGGCCTATGCGGCCTACGGCGGGGTCTATATCGCTGCGTCGTTGGGTTGGATGTGGTTGGTGGAGGCCCAGCGGCCGGACCGGTGGGATCTGGCGGGCGCGGTTATCTGCCTGGGCGGCGCGGCGGTGATCCTGTTCGGGCCGCGCGGGACGTGATGGCTGACGTGCTGATCGTTGTCGGTCATGGCACCGGCTCGGCGGAGGGCGATGGCGCCCTGCATGATCTCGCCGCCCACCTGGCCGGGCGGGATTTGTTCGCCGATGTCAGGGTCGCTCTGTTGCGCGGCGAGCCGGGTTTGGCGGCGGCCATGGCGGGCCTTGGCGATCATGGCGTCCGCCTGCTGCCTTTTTTGATGAGCGGCGCCGTGACCTTTCAAAACCGTCTTGTGGCCGCCATGCGCGGCTTTGGTTGGGCGCAAACGCCGCACATTTATCCGCCGCTGGGGTTTAACCCCGGCTTGGCCCCGTTATTGGCAAATCGGGCCCAGGCCGCGGCCCTTGATTGGGCCTGGCCCTTGGCGGACAACCATGTTGTCCTGATCGGCCACGGCACCCTTCGCGACCCGGCCTCGGCCCAGGCCGCCCGCATGCATCAACGGGCCCTGGCCGCACTGGATATTTTCGCCGATGTCGAAGTTGCCTTCCTGGACCAGCCGCCGCGCCTGGATCATGTCCTGGCCCACCACCAGAGCCCCTTGATTGGTATCGGCCTGTTCGCGGGCGAGGGCCGCCACGGCGCCAACGAAATGGTGGAGGCTTTCGCCGCATCATCGGGCCCGTCGGTCTACTGCGGCGCCATCGGCCGCGATCCAGGCCTGGCGGCGCTGGCGGTGGAGCATCTGAAACAGGCCCCCTGGCCCGTGGATTTCAATACCCAGGCATAAGTCTCCATCATGTCCGTTTTTGAGATTGTCACGTCACCGAACATGAACCGAGCACCGGCAGCTCGGGTGGGGCCCGGCGGCTCAGCAATTGCGGTTCGCCGTCGCGGATGACGATATTCTCCTCATGCACCATAACCTTGCCGGCACCGAACGCCAGGCTCGGCTCCAGTGTCATGACCATGCCTGGGCGCAGTTCCGTTTCATCCCAGGGCGTGTTCGAGGCCCCCTCGGTCAATTGCATGCCAAGGCCATGGCCCAGGCGGCCCACATCCCCCTCTGCCTGCATGACGCCCAAAACGCTCTGCATGGCCTTGTAGAGATCGGCGCAGCTGGCGCCTGGGCGGGCCGCCGCCAAACCGGCCTCCGTGGCGCAATAGACCGTGTCATAGGCCCGGCGCGCTGGATCATCCGCCGCGCCAAAGGCGAAGTTTCGGTCGAAATCGCAAAAATAGCCGTCATAGGTGCAGCCTGTATCCAGGACCAGCACATCGCCGTGGGCAATCGCGCGGCCGGTGGGCGGCGAGATGATGTCCCCATAGCCACCCGGTCCGGCGCCGCCCACCAGATAAGAAACATCGTCCACGCCCTGCTTTAGGCACGCGATCTTGAACGCGCGAAAGGCCTCCACGTCGCTTTGCCCAATCGAAAACAGGTCCGGCGCGGCATCAAAGGCGTCGCCGACAGAGGCGCAGGCATGGGCAATCTTGTCGATTTCCCGTTCCGATTTCACCAGGCGCAGGGCGCGGATAAGGGGCGATGCATCAATGAAATCCGTGCCGTCGACCTGCTGGCGCAGGCGGGCGAAATCATTCAAGGGCATGCGCAGGGCGGACTCCCGGCCCATGGGTATGCCGATGCGGGGCAGGCCGATGCGGCCACCGGCTTCCGACAATGTTTGGGCCAGCAGCGAGACGCCGTCGTCCGTCGCATGGGGCGAAGACCAGGTGCGGATATCCTCGATCCAGGTTCGCGACATGGCCACGGCGCCAATGGTTGGGATCACGGCCACCGGCTTGCCGGCCTTGGGCACGACGAGGAACCAGGGCCGCGTCGGGCTTTGAAAGAACTGGGTCAGAAAGCCGGAGAAATAGCGGATATCCACATCTGTTGTCAGCAACATGGCGTCCATGGATAGCACGGCCATGTGTTCCTGGGCGCGTTCCAGACGGCCGGCGAATTCCGCCTCTGGAAAGCCTCGCGGTGGCGGTGTGCAACGGCTATTCATTCCGCCGTCATGATGGCTTGATAGATATTCGGGTCCGTGGCGCCTTCGCTGCCGATCAATAACACCCGGCTGGTCTCGTCCAGGCCGAATTCGCGCCGCAGCCGCCGGTCATGCGCCCCATCCCGCGCTATGGCGATCAAGGTCAAAAGGCCCGGCGTGGCACATTCCCCGCCCTCGATGGCGCCGCCACCGAGCTCGCCCGAAGCCAGGCAGCGCATGGCCGATGGCACCAGGTCGTCCGCCATAGTGACGAAATGATCCGTACAACGATGCAGCACGTCCCAGGCCAGGGGCGAGACCTCGCCGCAGGACAGACCGGCCATGATGGTTTCTTGTTCGATGGCCACGGTTTGCAGAGCCCCGGCCCGCGCGCTGGCCAGCAGGCTCGGCGCGCGGTCCGCCTCGACGATGATCACCTTGGGCATATTCGTTCCCAGCTGCAACCAGAGGCGGGCACAGAACGCGGCGGCCAATCCGCCAACCCCGGCTTGCAGAATGAGATGGCTGGGGGCCGGGCCTTGGGCCGGGACTTCCGTCAGAATTTCCACCAGAATTTCCGCCGCCATGACACCGTAGCCGGCCATGACGTCCCGGGGTATCTGGTCATAGCCCGGATAGGACGTGTCCGAGACCACGTGCCAGCCATGTTGCGCCGAGACGCGGGCGCAGACGCGGACGCTGTCGTCATAATCGCCCGCCGTCCGCACCACCTCGGCGCCCAATTCCTCCATGGCCCGCTGCCGGCCAAGGCTGACATCGCGATGGATGTAGATGCGGCAGCGGCAGCCCGCCTGTTGCGCGCCCCAGGCGACCGAGCGGCCATGGTTGCCATCCGTGGCGGCCGAGACCACCATATTGGCGACGGCCTGGCGGTGCACACCGGTTCGAATATCGCTTACGGCGCAATGATCCATTTGCCCAGCCAGCACCCGCATCACCGCATAGGCCCCGCCCAGGGCCTTGAAGCTGCCCAGGCCAAAGCGGCCGCTCTCGTCCTTGTACAAGATCCCGGCCAGGCCAAGCTCGTCGGCCAGACGGTCCATTTCCCGCAAGGGCGTCGGTGCATAGCCCGGCCACTGGGGAATTTCCCGCTCGGCGGCGCCGAATAGTTCCGCCGAGAACACCGATGCCAGGGCAGCCGGATACGGCCCCGGATCGGGCCTGCCCGATACATGATCCGACAGCACCGGCATGGATTTGAAATATTTGGCGAGCATGGCGCCCGCGTGCCTAACCGACCCGGCCCAGAGGATCGTCAAATCGTTGCAGCATGACCGCGTCAAGGTCGAAGTTGTTGCCGGCGATCCAACTGCCGGGGCGGACGCGGTATTTGTCGTGCTGCCAGGGCGCGGCGGGTTCGGTGCCATTGTCGGCCAGATCTTCGGCGGCCGCCATGATCAGGCGGCGAAAGCGGACCACGGCGGCGTCCGTGGCGGTCAGGGTCTCCCGCGTGCGGTCGAATATTTTGCCCTGGCTTTCCTGGATCATCAGATCCTGTTCCGCCAGGCCCTTGATCCCGGTGTAGGTGTTGTTGCGCTGGGTATCCCGGTCGATCAGGTAATCGTTGCCCCTGTTGGCCAACGCCACGTAGTCGGCGCCGGTATTGGCGATGATGCCGTGGCCTTGTTGCAGCTTGGCCCGCTCTTCGTCCCCGATGACGCGATCCGGGTTCCAGCCATAGCAATACATCCAGCAGCTTTCATCCGTGATGGGCACCAGGGTAAATCCAAAATAGGTCTCGCCGGGAAAAGTGGACGGCCCCGTGCCATGCGCCGGCAGGGTATATTGCGTGATGCGCCAATAATTCTCGCCCTCGTCGCCGGCCCGCACACCGCCGATGACAAAGCCCAGATCGTGTTCCAGAACCGTGAACTTTGGAATGGGATCATTGCGGATCCAGGCCAGGCGGCGGACACCAGTCGGAGCGTCCGGGTTCTCGTTCGAGGCCACGCTGGGTGCCGGCATATGCAGGAAGGAAAAGTGCGAGGTATCCAGATCGCCTTCCATCACTTGGGCCCAGTTGCAGTCCACCAACTGTTTCGTGACATAGCGGTGTGGATCATCCAGAACACAGAATTCCAGTTCGGGCAGTTCCGGCAGCACATCGGCCTCGGGGCCCATGTAAGCCCAGACGATTCGGCCCCATTCCCGGGTCGGGTAGGCCTTGGCCCGGATGGTATCGTGGTGCCGCGCGCCGGGGGGGATATTGGGCAGGTCCATCGCCTTGCCCTCCACATCGAACTTCCAGCCATGGTAGACGCAGCGCAGGCCGCATTCCTCGTTCCGGCCAAAGAACAAATTGGCGCCGCGATGGGGGCAATGGGCCTCCAACAGGCCCAGGCGGCCCTTGGTGTCGCGGAAGGCGACCAGCTCCTCGCCCATCACCGTTACGCGCAGGGGCGGGCCGTCCGGCTCCGGCAACTCCTCGGTCAACGCCACGGGTTGCCAGAAACGGCGGAAATATTGCCCCATGGGCGTATCGGCGCCGGTTCGGGTGAGAAGGTCATTTTTCTGAATTGAAAGCATGCCGGGCCTATTTTGCAAGAATGTGTCTCGACATTTTTCGACGATAGCCGCAAAACTGTCAACGACAGAGCATTTACAATGCTGTCCGAGCCGCCCGCTCCCCCTTCCCGTCCACCCATCAATGGTACCC
>JAPYUH010000441.1 GCA_029936195.1 Alphaproteobacteria bacterium | reverse complement strand
CCCCGGCGCCACCTCGCAATCGTTTTCGTCAACCACGCGGGCCTCCACCCCCGCGCGTACCTTGCCGCAGGTGCCGGGCTCGGGCGGATAGCTGTCCGAGACCATGGGGGATGACACTTCCGTCATATTGAACGTGGTGCGCATGTCGATGCCATAGCGTCGGCCCACGGCCATGGTCTCCTCCGACCAGGGCACGCAGCAGGCTTTCTTGAGGGGGTGGTCTCTGTCCTGGTTGCTGGGCGGCAATTTGTTCAGGAAGGGGATCATGGCGCCCAGCAGACAGGTCAACGTGGTCTCGTTTTCGCGCACGGTTTGCCAGAATTCGTTGGTCTTGAAATGAGTATCCAGAAAACAGGACCCGCCCTTGGCCAGGGCAATGATAAAAAACACTGTTCCGCCCACATGAAACATGGGCAGGTTGACGAGGGTCCGGTCCGTATCGTCAATGCTGTCCCAGGCTTCCGGGCCCATGGAATAGCCCTGGGCATAGGACGAAAGCACCGCCTTGGACGGCCCCGTGGTGCCGGAGGTGAATATGATATATTGCGTGTCCCAAGGCTCAATGACGTCAGGCATGGCGGTTAAGCCAACGTCGGGTGATAGGACGGCCGCAGGATGGGTGGCATGCCTTGCCAGGCTCGCCTCGCCATTGGTGATGACCACGTCAGCCAGGAGGCCGGTATCGATCTCTTCCAAACGGGTGGCCAGATCGGCGTGGCAGACCATGACCTTGGCGTCCGAAAGCCGCACCACATGTTCCAGCAGTTTGCCCTTGTAGGCCGTGTTCACGGGCACATAGACGGCGCCGAGATAATTCAGCGCGAACCAAGTCAGCACGGCCTCCCGATTGTTCGGCTGCCAGGACAGCACATGGTCGCCCTTGCCGACGCCAAGATCCTGCAAACCCTTGGCCGCGCGGCGGGTCAACGCAAGGGTTTCGGCCCAGCTCCATCTCTCGCCGCCATAAAACATGAAGGCGATGTCATCGGGCTTCTCACCCGCCCAACGCTCAATCTGATGGCCCAGGACGCAGACCTCGCGCGCCGGCATGCGGGGATCGAAAACCATTTGCAAACCTCAAATACGGAACAAACCAGGTATCATTGTGGCACAAGGTGACGGTAACTGCGAGATGGCAGAAAAGGGATCACGGCATGATGGAACAAGACGCGGGCGGTTTGGTGGATTCAAACCTGGTGGGCGAGGTTTGGACGACGGCACAGCCAGGCACCGACCCGGTGCTGTACGGCCATGTGATGATCGAGCCCAAGGGCCCTTTTGCCGCGCGCAGCCTGCAGACCTTTCGCCTGACCTATACGGTCGGCCGTTTCGGGCTGGATGATACCGGCGCCATCCGCGTCATGCTGCGCGCCATGGGCGACGGTGGCGCCCTGCAGACCGATGATCCCACCGTCTACAATTATGTTACCGCCACCACGTCCTCCGGCGTCCCCCTGGGCGTGGAATACAGCCGCCACGGCACCATGCCCCGGCCGCGCTGGAAGACCTTGACCGTCCGCGTGGCGGGCGGCTTTTTGCGGGAGGGCGACCGTATTGAAATCGTTCTTGGCGATACCTCGAAAGGCTCGCCGGGGCTGAA
>JAPYUH010000189.1 GCA_029936195.1 Alphaproteobacteria bacterium | reverse complement strand
TAATCGCCGGTCAGATCATACAGCACGCCGCCCTGATAGCCGCCCAGTCCCATGCCGAGCATGCCGAAGAATCCGGCGATACCCAACGCCCGGCCGGCCATGGCCGCGGGCACCATGACGCGCATGCACATGATGATGATGGCCATGTCGCCGGAATAGGCGATGCCAAAGGCTATGGACAAGATATAGGTGCCCTGCAGACTTTCGACAAACGGGAACCACAACACCAGGACGGTCTGGGCGAACGATAGCAACATGAACGCGGGCAGGGCGCCCAGACGGTCGCTAAGAACACCGCCCAGAATACGCCCCAATATACCCGCCAGCATCAGCACCATGAGGACGCTTGCCGCCGTCTCCGGCGCGATGCCGCGATCAGAGACCAAGGGCACCACATGGACGATGGGTACGGACATGCAAATGCAGCAGAACACCACGGCGGCGCTGATCCACGCCAAGGCCTCTCTTGGCGCCACTGGATACTCCGCGCGGGCCGCCGCGCCATCATCTGCATCATCGCCGCTTGCCGCCATGGCGGCCAAACGGGCCGGGGCTTCGCGCACAGCCAAGACCAGCGGCAGGGCCAGGACCAAATAGCCGAGCCCAAGAATTTCGTATGCCGACTGCCAGCCATGTTCCGTGATCAGCAATCGGGCGATATAGGGAATCAACCCCTGTCCCGCCGCGCCGCCCGCCGCCATGAGGCCGATTGCCAAACCTTTTCGGTGCTCGAACCAAAAACCAACCGTGGCCACCAGGGGCCCCCATAGGGCGGCAAAGCCAAAGCCGCCAAAAATGAAATAGAACAAATAGAATTGCCACAATGCTTCGGTCTGCCCCAGCATGTACAAAGCCAGGGGCATGGACAGGTAGCCGACAAAGGACACCGCACGGCTGCCCCAGCGGTCGGCGACGAAGCCCCAGACAATGCCCATGACGGCGGCGGCGATGGACAGCGAGGAATAGCCCATGGCGGTTTCGCCCCGGCTCCAGCCGAACTCGGCGATCATGGGTTTGAGAAAAATTCCTACGCTGCCGAGCCCGCCAAAGGACAGAGCGGTCAAGAGAAATACCACCCCCACCATGACCCAGCCATAAACCGGATCACGGGCCTGCCTTACTTCAGCGTTTACCAACGGCTATCTTTCCCCCAGGTGTATTTCCGCCTCACGTACCCCAGACCTCGCGGTACACGCGCATCCAGTTTAATCCGAGGATTTTACGGACATCCGCTTCCGAAAAGTCACGTTCGCGCAATCGTTCCGTGAGGCGCGGCAGGGTCCGCGGCGTTTCTATGCCTGCCGGGTATTTATAGGGCGGCGGCGGGTATTCCTCCGGGCGCCAATGGCCGTCGGCCAGAAATCCCTGATAACGCGCCATGGCCTTGTCATCGTCTTCGACGGGATGCTGGCCCTGATAGTAATCGATGCCGAGGCCAACATGATCCATGCCGACCAGCTCCGCCTTATAGGCAATATCATCGATGAACTGGTCCAACGTGGGCTGGCCGTCCCAGCTCAGGAAGGCGGGAAACCCAACGGTGCCGATGACGCCGCCGCTGGCGGCAACCGCCCGGATTAGATCGTCGCCGATGTTGCGGGCATTGTCCTGTACCGCCCGTGCGTTGGCATGGGAAATGATCACCGGCGCCGAGGATGCCTCGACCGCCTCCATGCTGGTACGGTGGCCGGTATGGGCGCAATCGACGATCAGTTTCAGCGCGTTCAGTCGGGTAATAAAACGCAGGCCGAAATGACTTAAACCCCCATCCGTCCGCTCGCCCGCGCCATCGCCAATCAGGTTCTTGGTGTTGTAGCAGAGTTGCACGATGCGCAAACCGGCGGCCTGATAGGCATCAAGTAGATCCAGCTCATCCTCCACCAGCGCCGTTCCCTGGCAATGCAGGATAAGGCCCAGTTTGCCGTCCTGCTTGGCCCGGACGATGTCGTCCGCCGTCTCCACAAGTATAGTGTCGTCCCGTTGGCGGATATAACGATGCCAGCCGCCAAGCGTGGCAAAGCCGCTGCGCGCGTTGCCGCTCATGCCCGAGATCGTCGGCGCGATGGCCGTCGCGCCGCCGCTTCGCCACCAATCAATATGATCGGTCATCTGGGCCAGAGGACAGGTGGCGTCGATGATAATGGCGTCTTGATGCAGCGCTTGGGCATCCATTCTGTCCATCTCCCGCTCGGTCAACGTCGGTTTCGGATTAAAGTTTCACTGTGGTGTCGATCATACAGCCTGTCAAATTCGCGACCACTCCAGCTTGGCATTTTGCCGTGCGTTACCTACAATGGCTGATCGGAACTGACTTGGTTCATTTGATAACCGACAGGGAATTTCCAAGGAGCAGCGATGGCATTGGAAGTCCCGTTTGAAGGTGGGTGTATGTGCGGTGCGTTGAGATATCGATGCGCCGAAGCCCCCGCCATGACGCTGTGTTGCCATTGTACTGACTGCCAACGGCGCACGGGGGCCGCCTTCGGCATAACTGTTTCGGTCAATACAAGTGCATTCAGCACACTAAAAGGTGAAACGACGTCTTGGCTGTCGATACGGCAAAGCGGTAGCAAGTTACTATTTCAGTCCTGCGCTGTCTGCGGGACTCGTTGCTGGGGAGACTTGCCGGATATACCTGAATCTACTTTGATACTTGGTGGAACATTGGATGACGCCATTTCGTTGGAGCCCAGTGCGCATATCTATACCGCTACCAAGCAGCCTTGGGTGAGCATTCCCGACAATATATACGAGGCGGAGAACAAACCGGACTGGCGCAAGGTATTTTCCTCTTAACCTCTGGTCTTGTTTTCTCTTGTTGGGGCCGAAGCAATAGGCTCCGTTCGCTCACCCGTGCTTGGGATGTCCCAATCATCAACAACCGCAAATTTCTCGCCGTCATGGCGACGCCCGGCTGGCTTTAGCGCGCTTCCGTCCAACTCTCGCAGAAAGCCAGGGCGGACGTACTAAAGGGCCGGCTGTCGCGATCCCGCGCCCATGACCGGCCGGCGGCTTGCTCGCCGTCCAGGACCAGACGCGTCCCCGAGGCCGGAATGAGGACCGTATTGACCCCATAGGGCCGTTCTCCCGCGCCGGTTCCGGGCTGGGTATGGATCATCAAGGGATCGCCCAGGTCATGCCAGGTCAGCGACAGGCTGGTATCCTCCGAGGTTACATATTCCGTATAGAAACGATGGGGATCGCCGTCCTTTTCAAATTCCGCCTCCTCCACTGGGATGTTGAGGTCGGCCAATTCCGGGATCAACACACCCTGAATTGTCTGTTGCAGCCAGCGCGTCATGGCGATGTTGTCGGACCAAATCCGCCAATTGTCCCCGGTCAGCTCACTTTTCAGGTAGAGCACATGCCCCGGCCCGGCGGGGGACATAACATTGCGCCAAAAGCTGGCGACGGTCGTTTCCGGCCCGCCATCGCTTTCAGAAAGACGGATAAATGGGTTCTCGCCACAGCAGAGCACACGATTTGTATCGGCAGTCATGATCTCACCTCACCCGGTTCGACAGATTTCATCCCAACGCACGCTCTATCAATCTAACCCGCCGATCATGGGCGCCCAAACAGTTTTGGCCCGGACGATCCAGGCTGTCCCTGTTGTTGCAAAAATAAGATCGGGAATGAAGTGCTGGGCCGGTCAAATGATCCAGAATTCATGAAAACCGATCTAGCGACTTGCCTCACGGACGGCATTGGGACACACTAATTCGATTGAAGGGCATCAGTTGGAGAGTATTGGTCAGCACACCAAATTTTTGTTCACACAAAGATAGGGGTAGCGACGATGGCAAGACCCGCTCCGAAACCGTTCGATCCGAAGCAAATCAAATCCGAGGCGGAATACGCCGAGGAAGCGCTGAGAGATGCGAAAATTTCCGCCGAAACCGGGAAAGGGCAGATCAACCGGGAAGAAGACCTAGGCGATGCGACGGGGGCGCGGCACACCATCACCAAGACTGTACCTGGCAAGAAGGCGTCATAGCCCCTTCACAAGCGCTCATATCCGTGTCGGCAGCGGCGGCGTTTATGATCGTGCCGACGTCCGAAATATCTGCACGGCAATTGCTATTCGGCGCCGCTAACCGGTCTGTTGAACTGCAAACCAAAGTTGCCGGACACAACATTGATCAATCCAATAATCGGCGCATCGAATGCCGTATTGGCGTCAACCTTGGCGATGTTATCGTCGATGGCGACGATATATTTGGCGCCGGCGCAAATGTGGCCGCGCGCCTGCGGGAGATGGCAAACCCCGCCGCGGGCGCAACCGCCAACCCGTTGACCCTGCCGGACAAGCCTTCAATCGCCGTGCTTCCCTTCGGCAAGCCTGAGGTCCTCCCCCGGGCTAAATTATGATTTCCAGAAATCCAGGCAGCGTTGTCGGCGGACAGCTACATCATCACGTCGGCACGGCAATTGACCACCAGTTCGGCGATGGAGGCCTTGTTGGAGAGGGCCAGCAGGGTCAGCACCATTTCGGCGATGTCGTCGGGCTCTATCATCTGGTTCGTGGCCATGGTCTCCACGTTGGCGGTCATGTCGGTGGCCACATAGCCGGGACAAAGCGCCGTGCAGCGTACACCATCTTCCCAGCCGGCGTGACGGGTAGCGTGGGAGAGGGCGACGGCGGCGAATTTGGTCATGGAGTAACCGACACCACTGCCATAAACCGCCTTGCCGGCCAAGGAGGCCACGTTGATGATGCGGCCCGCGCCACAGCGGCGCAAATGGGGCAGGGCGGTACGGGTCATTGAAAGCGGCGCCTTCACGTTGACCGCCCACATGCGGTCCAGGGCCTCGTCATTCTCGTCCTCGACCGAGACGTCTTCGGCGATCCCCGCGTTGTTGATCAGTCCGTCCAGTCGGCCAAACCGATCCACGGTGGCCGTGACCCAATCCCGGTGGCTCTGTTTGTCCTCCGCGTCATAGCGGGCCGCCAACACCCGCTCGGTAGCCCAGCCGTCAGACGCCTCGGCCAGGGCGGCAGGGTTGCGGGCGCCCAGGCTGAGGTTATATCCAGCCGTATACAGCGTCTGGGCGACGGCCAGGCCAATGCCCCGGTTGGCGCCGGAAATCATGATGACGCGGCCGTCGGGTGCGAGCATGGCTAGATGCCTTTCATGGCGAATATGTCGGGTCGGTCGAAAGTTCAGTCGGTTATTCAGTCATAGAGCGCGATACAGCGCACTTCGATGCTCCAACGCTCGGCCGCGTCTTCTGGCGTGGTCGGGTCTTCAAAGGCGCTGTGAAAACTGAACGTGCACGGACCATCCGGGTCCGCCGCGTCGCTATTGGCGCCGTTGGAGCGGGCCAGTTCGCCTGCGGAATCCCATTGTTTGATCAGCAAGGCCTCGTCCCGTGTCAGGCCCGGATAAAAATACCATCGATGGCCATCGGCGTGCTTGGCAAAGTAGTTCTCGCCGACGCGGTCGTGATAATGAATTTCAAACACCACCAGATCCTTGGGCGAGACGCTGGCCGCGTCACAGAGCGCCAGTGGATGGGTTGCGACTGGCGTCCGGGCGATGTTGCGCCAGACATTGATAATGGCGTAACGGCCCGCCGCCAATATGCGCTCGATTTCGCCGGCATCAAGCAGGGCATCGCCCGCCGACAGCAGGGTTGCCAAGGTGTCATTGGCGCCCGGCGGATTGGTCAGATCGCGTAGGCGTTGCGGCGCGCTGGTCAGGGTATAGTCGCCATGCACCAGGTGCGCGGGGCCCTGCACCAGTTGCCCGCCCTCGATCCGCCGCTCGCTTTCCTTGCCCGCGGCCGAGCGTACATTGTGATCGAATCCGGCCACGAAACGGGCGCCGCAGGCTTGGCGCACAATTTCGGCGCATTCGGGATAATAGCTGCCCACCACCTGGCCGTGATCGAAGAAGTCAAGATCGGGGTTGGCCAGGGGACGGTCGAATAGTTCAAAGCCGTTGGCGGCAAGGGTCCGCCGCGCGGTTGCGTCCAGGGGCCGGGCATCATGCACGGCCATGTCCCGCGCCTCCAGTTCGACGCCCTCTGTGCCGGCATCGCTGCCGTTCCTGTCGCGGCGGGTCAGCACCTTGCCATTGCGGTAAAGCGAATGCTCAACCGGCGGGGCGAGGTATTTGAATGACCCGGTCGTGATCGCCGCGCCCGCCGTCTTTGATGCCGAACCCATGCCTGAACCTGTTTCCCATTTGTGACCGCCACGCCGCCATGGCGGCGCATCGATCATAATTGTGAAAGTGATGATGCTATCCCTGCGCGATCATAAGCATTCCGGCCGGTCGAGGAAAGCGCACCATTGCGTGAGGGCCGGGATCAATGGGGACGGCCGCGCATTGGTACTATTTTTCGGATCTGGTCACATTCAGAACGCCACCACTAAAACGCCACCACTAATACGTCACTGCTAAAACGTTACCACGCTCCGAATGGACTTGCCCGCATGCATCAGATCGAAGGCATCGTTGATTTGTTCCAGCGGCATGGTGTGGGTGATCAGGTCATCGATGTTGATCTTGCCGTCGATGTACCAGTCCACGATTGTCGGTACCTGGGTGCGGCCCTTGGCGCCGCCAAAGGCGGTGCCGCGCCACGACCGCCCCGTGACCAGTTGAAACGGCCGGGTGGAGATCTCCTGCCCGGACCCCGCGACGCCGATGATGATGCTCTCGCCCCAGCCCTTGTGGCAGCATTCCAGCGCCTGGCGCATAACCTCCACATTGCCGATGCATTCAAAGGTGTAATCGGCCCCGCCCTTGGTCAGCTCCACCAGATGGGCCACCAGATCGCCGCCGACCTCTTTCGGATTGACAAAATGGGTCATGCCGAATTTTTCCGCCAGGGCACGTTTGCCCGGATTGGTGTCGACACCGATAATCATGTTGGCGCCGACAATGCGGGCGCCCTGCAGGACATTCAGGCCGATGCCGCCCAGACCGAAGACGATGACGTTGGCGCCGGCCTCCACCTTCGCCGTGTTGATCACCGCGCCGATGCCCGTGGTGACGCCGCAACCGATATAGCAAACCTTGTCGAACGGGGCATCCTGGCGAATTTTTGCCAGGGCGATTTCCGGGACCACGGAATATTGCGCGAAAGTGGAGGTGCCCATGTAGTGGAACACCTGATTCCCACCCAGGCTGAATCGGGAGCTGCCGTCGGGCATCAGACCCTGGCCCTGGGTTTCCCGGATGGCGCCGCACAGATTGGTCTTGCCCGAAGTGCAAAAGACGCATTGCCGGCATTCCGGCGTGTAGAGTGGGATGACGTGATCGCCCGGTGCCAGCGAGGTCACGCCTTCGCCGACCTCAACCACCACGCCGGCGCCTTCATGCCCCAGGATGGCGGGGAACAGCCCCTCCGGATCGTCGCCCGAGAGGGTAAAGGCGTCCGTGTGGCAGACGCCGCTGGCCTTGATCTCCACCAGGCATTCGCCGGCGCGGGGGCCGTCCAATTGCACCGTTTCAATTGTCAGCGGCGATCCCGCCTTGTGCGCCACGGCTGCCCGTACATCCATTTGCCTCTATCTCCCAGCTGAACCCATTGTTGCCCATATAGTAGCAAGGGAAGTATCGGGCGGTCGATGCATCAAAGCGCCGCCATGGGCCTAATCATTGATTTTTTTCTGCTTCCCAGAAAGTGCGCGCGGCCGGATACCTTGTTTTATGGTAAACAAATACTCGAAATACGAGCTGTAGCCAGTTCGGGCGAAAGATTACATTTCCCTGACATCCCATCTCAGCCCAAGCGAGGATAAGCG
>JAPYUH010000440.1 GCA_029936195.1 Alphaproteobacteria bacterium | reverse complement strand
TCGGGATGGATTGAGTGCGGCTCTTTGTGCGGTGTTTGATGCGGGGGAAAAGCCGCAGCCGGATTATGAGTATTCGTTGTTGCCTTCGCCTGATGAGTGGACGGAGCGGGCGCGGGCTTGCGGGTATGCTTTGTTTGAGTTGAAGGGGATTGGCCGGCGGGATATGGAGGCGCGCAAGGCGCATGGGCGGGAGAATTTCACTTTTTTTGGCGCGCCGGTGCAGTTGATTTTTCATTTGCCAGCGGGAGCGGAGCGGGGAAATTTTTTGGATTTGGGGATGTTTATGCAAAACATAATGCTTGGCCTCATGGCGCACGGGCTGGGGAGTTGCCCGCAATTCAGTGTGGCGGGCTACGCGGGCGTGGTGCGGGAATCGCTGGGGCTGGGGGCGGATCGTTGGGTGGTGGCGGGGATGTCGGTGGGCTGGCCCGACGGAGCGGCCTCGGTGAATACGTTTGTGCCGGAGCGCTTGCCGTTGGCGGATTTTGTGGATTGGCGGGATTGATGAAAATACAAGTCGCCAGTAATCGGGCTTATTTGGTAGCTTCTGTCGCAGCCGGAGGGTTCGGCCAAATTGATGAGTGAGGAGTATTGCAAAAGCGCGTGTCAGGAATGCAACGGTCGGATTTCCCTGCCGGTGGATGCGGTGGGCGTGGAGTTCAATTGCCCGCACTGCGGCGTGAATCTTCAGCTCGTCCTCAAGCATTATTGCGAGCACTGCAACGGGCCGCTTTCGTTTGAGGGTAATCCGGATGCCATCGGCATGGAAATCGAATGCGGCCATTGCAAAAACCAAACGGTGCTGCAGCCCTCAGCGTTAGTGATTGAAGACAAAGAGGCGGCGGCGGAAGAAGTTTACGAAGAAGAATACGACGAGAGCGACGAAGGCGACGAGGAAGAGTACGGCGAGGAATACGAGGAAGAAGAAGCGGAAGAGGAAGCGGAAGAGGAGGCGGAACCCGAGCCCAAGCCCCGGTCACCCAAACGCGGTGGCCCGCCCAAGCCGCGGCAGCCCAAGAAAATTCGCCAACGCCCCGGCGGCGGCGGAGCCTCGCCCGGTGATGGTCAGGAAAAAATCGGTCGCCGATTAGCCGGCTCCGGCGCCAAGCCCGCCGAGGAAGAATCTGCAGGCGGAGGACGTCCCGGTCGGCCCAAGCCCAGTGGTCGCCCCAAGCCCAAGCGCCGTACGCGGCCCGCGGGCGAGACGCAATCGTCGGTTCCCAGTGCTCCCATGACGCGCCGCCAACCGGCGGGCACGCCTGAAGAGTCGATGGATCCGATGTCCGGCGCGGTGCCCGGAGGTGGTTCCGCGCCGCCCCCCAGCCCGGCCGGGCCGCAACCCGGACCGGTGGTGCGCAAAGTGGCGGGGGTGATTCCCGGCGCGGGCGGCGGTGCCCACAGCGGCGGCGCACCCAAGTTTGAATCTTCCTCAGGAAAAAAATCCAAGGACACGGATGAAGAATTTGATGGCCCGTGGCATAAGAATCCTGAGAAACAAAAACTCGCCATCGTGGTCACGGTGTTCGTGTTGTCGTTCACCTATTTTGGGCTGCCCAGTTTGGCGCGGCTGATCAATCCGTCATGGGGGCCTAAAGTGGAGCGAAT
>JAPYUH010000188.1 GCA_029936195.1 Alphaproteobacteria bacterium | reverse complement strand
TCGAACAATTGCTGGACCGGGTGGCGAAATCCGCCAACGACGGCTATCCCCCCTACAACATCGAACGTGTGTCGGAAAACGGCCTGCGCATCACCCTGGCCGTGGCCGGATTTGCCCGCGAAGACCTACAAATTCTGGCCGAGGACAACCAGTTGATCGTCCGTGGCCGGCAAACGGATGATGAAGAGCGGGTCTATGTCCATCGCGGCATCGCGGCGCGGCAGTTCCAGCGCAGCTTTGTCCTGGCCGAGGGGATCGAGATTTCCGGCGCCTCCCTGGACAACGGCCTGCTCAATATCGAGCTGGTGCGGCCCCAGCCGGAAATCGTCTCCCGCATCATTGACATCGACGCCGGCCCACCCGGCAAGAATCAGGCGAATGGCAAACTATCGGTTAACGACGGCAGAACCGAGAGTGGGGAGGGTTAGATCATGGACATCCATCAAGAAGGGTTGCGCAATCTGTCCAGCGAAGGCCTGGCCATGTTGGGCGCCGACCAACTGGCCTATATTCGTCCGCATCTGGTGAAAGGTCAGACCATCTACGTGGTGCATGGCGCCAACGGCAGGGAATTGGCCGGCTTCGACAACTACGGCGCCGCCATGGCCGCCTGTTATGAGCATGAACTGGACGCCGTGCCGCTGAATTAGGAACCTTGAATGCGCTAGGCCGCCGGCGACACCGTCGGCACGGTCAGCAGGGCGAACAACGCTTCCGGATCATCGGCGCCGCGCAACTTGGCACAGACGCCTTCGTCGCGCAGCAGGCGGGAAACGCGGGCCAGGGCCTTGAGGTGATCGGCACCGGCCGATTCGGGCGCCAATAGTAGAAAGATCAGATCCACGGGCTGTTCGTCAATGGCATCGAAATCGATCGCCTTGGGCAGGCGGGCAAACAGACCGTGCAGCTTTTCCAATTCCTGCATCTTGCCGTGCGGTATGGCGATGCCCCGGCCGATGCCCGTGGTGCCCAGTTTCTCCCGCTGCAGCAGGACATCAAAGATCACCCGTTCGTGCAACCCGGTCAGGGCCGCTGCCTGTTGCGAGAGTTCCTGGAGGGCCTGCTTCTTGCTGCCGGCCTTCAGGTTGGCGACAACCCCGCCCGGTGCCAGCAATTCAACCATTTCCATGTCGTCTGGTCCCTATTCCGCCCCGGCGTCGCGTTCGCCGGCATCGCTGTTACCCGCGATGCCGTCCGCCGCTTTGTCCGCCGTATTGCTTGTGGTTTCGGCCACCAGATCGATCCAGCCAATATGGCCGTCCGGGCGGCGGTAAACCACGTTTAAATGGCCGTTGCCGGCGTTGCGGAACATCAGCACGGGTTGTTCCGCCAGATCCAGCTGCATGACCGCTTCGCCAACGCTGCGGCGGTGAATATCCGTGGTGTGTTCGGCGACGATAACCGGCTGAAACTCTTCGGGGGCTTCCTCCTCCTCCGGTTCGGCGCGGAGCACATAATTCTGTGCCATATAGCCGTCCGGGGCCGGGCGTTCGTTGCCGTGGTGGCCGCGCAAACGGCGCTTATTGCGGCGCAGGCGTTTTTCCAACCGTTCCAAGGCATGGTCGAAAGCCTGATAAATGTCGGCCGCCTCGGCCCGGGCCTGTGCATGGATGCCCTGGCCGACATGCACCGAGCAATCCGCGCGATAGCCTTGACCTTCCCGGCTGAAAACCACATGGGCGTCAAGCGAGTTGGAAAAATATTTGGCCACGCCGCTCTGTAGCCGTTCGTCCACATGAGTGCGCAGGGCATCGCCCACGTCGAGCTGCTTGCCTGAAACAAGGATTTGCATGACGTCTTACTTTAGCTGGTTTTGGGTCAATTATGTCAACTGATATTGCCGGTTGACAGCATATATATTCACCATCGCGCCGAGCCCGAAAATGCCGATCCAGGCACGAAGATCGCGGAACATAGTGTCCGTCCTTGGGTCTGTCAACATCGGTCGTCATCATGCCTAAAAAGCATTCTCAATGCAGTCTGCACCACCGGCGCCGGTGGTACGGCGTTTCAACGCAAGTGGAAAAAACCATCTATCCGACGGCACGGGCTTCCATGCGCTTGGCCCTGCGGCGCTGCACCGAAGACGGGATGCCCAGGGCATCGCGGTACTTGGCCACGGTGCGGCGGGCAATATCGACGCCGGCGCCGCGCAAAATATCCACCAGCTTGTCGTCCGAGAGCACCGAATGCACCGATTCCTTGTCGATCAGATCACGCAGTTGACCGCGCACCGCCTCCGATGAGTGATCTTCGCCGCCGTCGGCCGCGCTCAGGGCGGAGGTGAAAAAATACTTCAATTCGAAAACGCCCCGCGGCGTGGCAACGTACTTGTTTGATGTTACCCGGCTGACCGTGCTTTCGTGAATACCGACAATTTCGGCAATGGCGCGCAGGTTCAATGGGCGCAGATCTTGAACGCCATTGGCCAGGAAGCCATCCTGCTGGCGGACCAGTTCCGAAGCGACGGACAGAATGGTCCTGGCCCGTTGATCCAGGGACTTGATCAGCCAGTTCGCGGATTGCAGGCATTCCGAGATATAGGCCTTGTCTTCCTTGCGCCGGGCCGCTTCGTTGATCTCGGCATAATATTTCCGGTTAACCAGAAGCCGGGGCAGGTTGTCGCTGTTCAGCTCCACGCTCCAACCGCCATCGGGCTTTTCCAACACAAAGACGTCGGGCACCACCGGGGCCGCGACATCATAGTCGAAGGCCAGGCCCGGCTTGGGGTTTAGCGCCTTCAGCTCGGCAATCATTTCCTCGGCGTCTTCGGCGTTGACACCGCAGGTCTCGCAAATAAGCCGGACATCCATGGCCGCCAATAGATGCAGGTTCTCGATCAAGGTCTGCATGGCCGGGTCATAGCGGTTCCTGTCCCTTAGCTGGAGAGCCAGGCATTCACCAAGATTGCGGGCGAATACCCCCGCGGGGTCCAGGTGTTGAAGTTGGTCCAGAACGATGTCCACCAATTCCGTTTCGCAGCCCAAGCGGTCGGCGATAAATGCGGTTTCCTCGGTCAAGTAACCCGCCTCGTCCAGGTGCTCCACCAGATCCTGGCCGATCTTTCGCAGTATCGGTTCCGTCAACAGGACATTCATCTGTTCAAGGACATGGTCCTTCAAGGTGATTTCGGCACTCAGGACCTGTTCCAGGGTCACGGTCGCTGACTCGCCACCCGACAGCCCACCGCTCGCGCCGGACCAATCACCGACCTCGTAACCGTCGCTATTGGCGCCCTCGGCGCCGGGAGTCTCGGGGGCGGGCCGGTCCGCCACGCTGTCATTGTTGTAATTTTCGCTATAGTCGGTATCCAGCGGCCCCTCGGCGCCATCAAGGCCGTTTGCGCCTGGCAGTTCCATGCCATCTAATTCCACCGCGGCCGTATCCCCGACGGTGCCGTCATCAGAAATCCCGTCGCTGGCGGAAATAGCCTCGCCGGCCGCATCGACCTGCGGGTCGGCGTTCAGGTTGCCTTCGTCAATGCCGGCGCCCTCGCCAACCCCGTCGGCGTCGGCCCGCTCCAGTATTGGGTTCCGTTCCAGCTCTTGGTCCACGTATTGGCTCAATTCCAGATTGGTCAGCTGCAACAGGCGGATCGCCTGCTGCAGCTGCGGCGTCATGACCAACGCTTGGGTCTGACGAAGTTCCAGTCTGGGGCCGATTGCCATACGGTCTGTTCCCGCCCCTACGCGCTACAGCGAGAACCGTTCGCCGAGGTAAACCCGGCGTACGTCATCATGATCAACCACCTCCGCCGGCGCGCCGGAGGTCAAAACCCGGCCCTCGTGCAGGATGTATGCGCGGTCGATGATATCCAGCGTCTCGCGCACATTGTGATCGGTGATCAACACGCCGACACCGCGATCCTTTAGGTGCGAGACCAGATCGCGAATATCCCCCAGCGCGATGGGGTCGATGCCCGCCAAAGGCTCGTCCAGAAGGATAAAGCTGGGATGCGAAGCCAGCGCCCGGGCAATTTCCACGCGCCGCCGCTCGCCGCCACTCAAAGCCAGTGATGACGTCCGGCGCAAATGTCCGATAGCGAATTCAGCCAGCAGATCCTCCAACAACGCCTCCCGCCGCTCCCGGTCGCCCTCCACCACTTCCAGGGCGGCGCGAATATTGTTTTCCACCGTCAGGCCACGAAAGATTGAAGCTTCCTGGGGCAGATAACCCACGCCCAGGCGGGCGCGGCGGTACATGGGCCAGTCGGTCACGTCCTGGCCGTCAATGAAGATCGAACCCGTATCGGGCGCCAACAGGCCGGTAATCATATAGAAACAGGTGGTTTTGCCGGCGCCGTTCGGCCCTAAAAGGCCCACCGCCTCGCCCCGTTTAACGACCAGGGAGACATCGCGGACCACTGGCCGCTTGCGGAATTGCTTGCCGATTTTCTCTGCCCGCAGTCCCTGATTTTCAGCCACGAGCCTTGGCGGCCCGCCCGTATCGGCGGCCCCTTCGGGGGCATTTTCCGATCTCTCGGGTGCCTTGCCATGCACATTTTTTTGATATTCGTTCGTGGTCATTTTCTTTCCATCCCCTGGCGTACCAGAACAGGGTTACCGATCACTTACTTTTCCGGTTAGAGTTTCTTCATCAAGTTTCATTTCGACGTCCGCTTCGGCGGCACAAAGCGGCCATGCACGCGGCCGCCGCTGATCCGGCTTTGTCCAGTGGCCATGTTCATGACCAGCTTCTTGCCCCGCAGGACACTCTCCCCCCTGGTCAGGATCACCGTCCCAGTCAGGGTCAGAAGTTGGTCGGCCACGTCATAGATGCCCAGGTCCCCCTGGGCCGTTTCCGTTTCCGTGGATACAAAAACTTTGTTGATGGCATCGATCCGTATGATCGTGCTTTCACCCTTTCCCCCGCTGTTCGCTTTCGCCGAAGACGGCCGGTACCAGACCCGCAATTGTTCGGCCCGCAATTTTATCCCGCCTTGCACGGCAATGACATTGCCGGTGAAAATGGCCAGGTTCTTATCCTGCCGAACTTCCAGGTTGTCGGCGCTAATATCGATGGGCTGATCTGAATCGAGCGTCCCCGCGCCGGACGGCCCCCCGGACGGTCCTTGGCTCTGAGCCAGGGTTTGCGATGGCGCCGCCGAGAACATGATCACGACGGCGAAGCTGCGAAGCAACGAACACAAGCTCATGGTCTAGCTCCGACCCTGGGCGGTTATATGCATTTTTACATTGCCGCTGAACAAAAGGCGCTGACCGAAATCCTCAACTTTCAACCGGTCCGCCCGCAGGGTGCCAAAGGGCCCCTGGCCCTGCACCGGCCGGTTCGAGACCGCTTTCCCCGATCGCAAATCGATCTCGGCGACCTGGGCATTGAATTCATACCCTTGGTCCGAGAATAAGTTGATGGCACCTTGCAAGCGCAAATAATTCCGTTGCTGATGATAAATGCCCTTATTGGCCATTACCGTGAACCAACGGCTGTCAGTCATGGACATGTCCGCCTGTAAATTCACTAGGGTAATCAGGCGCTGGTCCTGGGGGTCTTGGGTCGCCCGGTCGGCGGTCACCACAAAGGGCCGGTCGTGGGCATCAGTGCCAAGATAGCGGGGCCGCAACATGGTCAGTTCCGCGGCGCCACCGTCCGCGCCGGAAACATAGGTCAGATGAAAACCCGTCGCCTGGCGGAATTCATTGGGCCAAATCACCACCGCCACCACCAGGCCAAACGCCAACAAAGGCAATAACAGCTTCATCATGCCGACAAACCGGCTATAGCGGGGCGAGGCGCGGACCCGCCGGCGGTCGGGATCAAATTGAAACCGCCGGTTGGCCAGGTTGGCCTGGCCGGTTGCCCGGTCGCCCGTCGCGCTGCCCACCGTACCCGCTGATATGTCCGCACTCATCGCGGCGCTCCTTAAGCTATTCCCGCGCGCAGAATGTCGTGAACATGCAAAATACCTATCGGCTTGCTGGGCGCGGCGGCATCCGCGGCCACGAACAGGCAGGTGATCTTGTTGGCATTCATGAAACCCAACGCCTCGGCCGCCAGGGCGCCGGTATGAATTGTTTTGGGCGCCCGGGTCATGACATCGCCGACCACCTTGGCCATCAGGCCATCATCCATGTGGCGGCTTAAATCCCCGTCGGTGACGACACCGATTAGGGCGCCGTCGTCGTCGACAACGCCGACACAGCCGAATCGCTTCTCGGTCATGGTCAGAATTGCCGCCGACATGGGCGTATCGGGATTGCAGATCGGCAACTCCCCATCCTTGTGCATCAACTCATCAACCTTGACGAATTCCCGGCCAAGACGGCCGCCAGGGTGCAGCGCCCCATACTGATTGGCTGAAAAGCCGCGCCATTCCATCAATGCCACGGCCAATGCATCGCCCAGGCCCAATTGCATCGTGGTCGATGTTGTTGGTGCCAGACCCAAGGGGCAGGCTTCCGGCACCGGCGGCAGCACCAGGGCAACGTTGGCGGCGGCGGCAAGGGTCGAGGGCGCCCGGCCGACCATGGCCAGCAGCGGAATACGGCGGAACTTGGCATAGGCCACCAGATCGTTCAGTTCCACGGTCTCGCCGGAATTGGATAGCGCCAGGACACCATCATCCCGGCCGATCATGCCCAGATCGCCATGGCTGGCCTCGCCCGGGTGGACGTAGTGGGCCGGCGTGCCGGTCGAGGCCAAGGTGGCGGCAATTTTTCGCGCCACATGGCCGCTCTTGCCCATGCCGCTGACCACAAGCTTGCCCTTGATACCAGACAATAACGCCACTGCGGCGTCAAAACTTTCATCCAGGCCGTCGGCCAGTTTTCCCAAGGCGTCGGCCTCGAGTTGCAAAACCCGCGCCGCCGCCGCGCGAATTTCACCACGGTCACTTTCCGTTGGGTTTGTTCCGGTCTCTGCTGTCACCAGTTAAGCCTTTGATAAATCGATACTTTAGCAAATGTATAATAAGAATCGTCAAGATGGCATTCAATTCCATGCGAAAATCGTGCCAACTTTCAGATTTTTTCAGTATGGGCAATAAGATGGGCGCGGTCAAATAGCGCCGCCAGCAATATCGGCACCGGCAATTTCTAGTGGGAGAATATGTCCACGTCCGGCCAACCGCTCAAATCCAGTTCCGCGCGGGTGGCAAGAAATTGAAAGCAGGCCCGCGCCAGATGGCCGCGCCCTTCGCGGGCCAACATCATCTCCAACACGGCGTGCAGGCGGTGCAGGTGCAAGACGTCGTTGGCGGCGTAATCCAGTTGCAGGGCCGACAGATTGTCCGCCCCCCAGTCGGAACTTTGCTGTTGTTTCGACAGATCAATGTCCAGCAGTTCCCGGCACAGATCTTTCAAGCCGTGGCGGTCGGTGTAGGTACGCACCAGTTTCGAGGCGATTTTGGTGCAATAGATCGGTGTGCAGTCGATGCCCAGATAGCGCTTGATCATGGCCACGTCGAAACGGGCATAGTGAAACAACTTGGTTACGGCGGGGTCGGACAGCATGGCGCACAGGTTGGGCGCCTCGTAGACGCCTTGGGCAAATTGCACCAGATGGCAATCGCCCTGGCCGTCGGACAGCTGGATCAGGCACAGCCGGTCGCGGTGCGGGTCCAGGCCCATGGTTTCGGAATCAATGGCCACCATGGCGCCGAAATACAGCCCCGTCGGTAGATCGCCCTTGTGCAGATGATTGGCCATGGCGCGGTGCCGCCCCTAATCAAAAGGCCCGGCAGGTGGCCCGTTTGTGTCCATGTCCAAAGAGGAAATGGTGCCCAGGAGAAGACTCGAACTTCCACGGGGTTACCCCCACTAGCACCT
>JAPYUH010000013.1 GCA_029936195.1 Alphaproteobacteria bacterium | reverse complement strand
AGTGGCGCCGCCGGCCATTGACGCCGTCGTTGCTCTGGTGCAACAAAGAGGCCGCATGGCGGGTTGTTATAAATGAAGCGTCAACCTATCTGCAGCGGATGTTTCGAGAGCCCAAAGAGGGAGTCCGTGTTCATGTCCGGGGTACCGTTTAGCGAAGATTTCAAAACCGACCCGTTCTGGTGGGAAGCCGCCCCGCCCCGCCCCATTAACGATCCCGTGCCCGACCGGGCGGATGTGGTGGTGGTCGGCGGCGGTTATGCAGGTCTGTCCACGGCGTTGGAGCTGGCCCGCAACGGCATGGATGTGGTGGTCCTGGAAGCGGAGGATTTTGGCCATGGCGCATCATCGCGCAATGGCGGCGGGGTCAGCGGCACTAATGTGGGCAAGGGGCCGGCCGCGGGGGGCGTCTCGCCGGTGGAGCGGGCCTTGGGCAAGGAGAAGATGCTGGAACTCCTCGCGGGCGGCGCCGAGTCCATGGCTAATCTGGAGACCATGATTCAGCGGGAAAAGCTGGACTGCCGCTATATCCGTTGTGGCCGCTTCGTCGGCGCCTATACGCCGGCGCACCTGGATGTCATGGCGGCCAAGGTGGAGCATTTGAACGCCGCGGGTGACTACGGCGCGGCGTTGTTGTCCCGGTCCGAACAACGGCGCGAGATCGCCACGGATTTCTATTTCGGCGGCATGACCATCGAAGGCTCGGGCAGCGTACATCCGGCCATGTTGAACATGGCGTTGCTGCGGCGCTGCCAGGACAACGGCGTCACCTTGTGCGCGCAAACGCCCATGCAAGGTATCAGCCGCGAGGGCGATGGATATCTGGTCGCCACTTCCCGCCGCGTGATCCAGGCGCGCGAGGTGGTGCTGGGCACCAATGGCTACACCGGCAAGAAAACCCCCTGGCTGCGCCGACGTCTGATCCAGGCGGCCAGCTATATCATCGCCACGGAAGAGCGCGGGGAGGACGAGATGCGGGCCCTGATCCCCAACAACCGCACCATGGCGGATTCAAAACGGGTGCTGAACTATTACCGCCTCTCGCCCGACGGCCGAAGGGTGCTGTTCGGCGGCCGGGCCCGTCTGGCGCCCGGTGATCCGGCCGACCGGGCCGGCATTCTGTACCGCCAGATGCTGGATGTGTTTCCGCAATTGGACGGCATCAAAATCTCTCACGCCTGGACTGGGGGCATTGCCTTCACCTTTGACTTCCTGCCCCACATGGGCCGCCACGACGGTGTCCATTACATGGCGGGCTGTAATGGCGCCGGCGTCGCCATGATGACCTATCTGGGGACCCAGACGGCGCTGAAGATCCTGGGCAAGGCGAACCGCCCCTGTCCCTTTGATGAGTTGCCCTTCAACAGCCGGCCGTTTTATACGGGCCACGCCTGGTTTCTGCCCATCGTGTCGTCCTATTACGCCCTGCGTGATTACGTGGATCGCGCGCGCGCGGCGTAAGCTGTTCCGCGCCAAGGCCCTGCCCGAGGACGCGGGCAACTAATCTCTTGGATCTTCCCGCGTTCATCTAGCCGACGGGGCTGGATGAAATTTTCCACGCTATTTTGCTCCCACGACCCAGCCGACGGTTTCTCTTTGAAGCCGCGGATTGGACATGGATGCCGAACGTGAAGGCATCCCCGCGTCTTCTGGCCAAGGCGTCGGGCCGCCGCCGTGCGAACCCCGTAATGTTTTATGAATATTTCCATGGCAGTTTTAGTTCTGACTCAGATATTTACAATTGCGATTGGGCCGCAAGATGAGGTTTAACGGCGTGACCGCTCGGTACTTCTTCAATCTTCTGGATTGGTTTATCCCGGAAGAACTGAGGGAGAGCGAGGAGGAGCATCTTCGGCTGCGCGCCTTTGTTACCAGCCATGCCTGCGGTCCGCCCTTCGGTGCCATCATTGCATTGTCGCTGATCGCACAATATCCCAGCTCGGCCGCCTGGACCTTGCTGATCGGCGTTCTTCTTTTCTTGATGTTCCCTTTCCTGCAGCGTTGGACCAAAGCCAAACGCGAAGTCGGCTTGGGCTCGCTTTTGCATTTCGTCGGCCTGATCTTTTTCGCCTCCTACCACTACGGTGGCGTTCAATCTCCTGGCCTGTCGTGGACGCTGACGGTGCCAATCGTTGCCATGTTCTTCGTCGACGGCATTTATCGCCTGATTGGTTTTTTGAGCTATGCCTTGGGCTTCGTGATCCTGGGGGGCCTTTATCTCTCCGGCCATGAATTTCCAAGCGCCTTTGGTGACGGTGAAACGGGCGGGATCACATTAATTCTATTGGTCTGCGCCGCCGGATATGTCACCGCAATTGCGCTTACCTACATTGGACTTTACGAATCATCCATTCGACGGATCAGCTTGGCGAAGGAGGATGCAGAGGCCGCCAACCGCGCCAAGACCGAGCTTTTGAAACAGGCGCAACAGGCGGATCAATCCAAACGGGAAGCTGAAATTCAGCTAAAAGTAAAAGATGCCATTTCGGCGGAACTGATTGCCGTGATGGACGCCATTGATTACGGCATATTGCTTTTGGATTCGGATTTGAATATCCGATCGGCCAATCGCGCCTATCGTAACATTTGGGGCATACCCTCCGAGATACTGGTGCCCGGCCGGCCGAGCCGGGACTTGATGGAAATCAATCGTTACAAGGGTATCTACAATGTCACCGACGAAGATTGGGATAATTGGCTGGAGACCCGCGAATTACCGATGCAGGCCGGCGGATTTCCACCAACAGAGCTGGAGCAAGCCGATGGCGTGGTGCTGCTGATCCAGTGCACGGTCATGCCGGATGGTGGACGGATGCTAACCTATCTGGACATCACCAGTCTCAAACAGAACGAAATGATGCTATCGGAAGCCAAGGCAGCGGCGGACGCCGCCAGCGAGAGCAAATCACAATTTTTGGCTTCAATGAGTCACGAGATCAGAACGCCCATGAATGGTGTTCTTGGTTTGTCAAACCTGTTACGCGAAACAGACTTGAACAAAGATCAAGCTCAATATGTTGATGCTATAAAGAATTCGGCCGATTGCCTCACCACGATCATCAATGACATCCTGGATTTCTCGAAACTGGAAGCCGGGAAGCTGGAACTTGAACTCGTCGATTTCGAACTTTCCCACGCCGTACAAAGCGTCGCGGATCTATTAAGTCCCCAGATATCGGCCAAAAGCCTGCATTTCGAAGTCACCATCGGATCCGACGTACCTGCCATCGTCAACGGTGACCCTGGCCGGCTGCGCCAAATACTGCTCAACCTGACAGGGAACGCACTGAAATTCACCGATGATGGTTCGGTCCGAATTTCGGTTGAAATGCAAGATTGCAATGACATCGACGATGATGGGGGCGATGACGGGGGCGTGCGGTTGCGCTTTCAAGTCACCGACACTGGCATTGGAATACCCGAAGATATTCAACCCAAGTTGTTTGAGAAATTCATTCAGGCGGACGCGTCAACCACGCGCGACTTTGGCGGTACTGGATTGGGGCTGGCAATTTGCAAACAACTCGTGGAAATGATTGACGGCGAGTTTGGCATGCACAGCGCCGTCGGCGAAGGCACAACCGTTTAGTTTACAGGCCGGTTTGGCAGGCAATCAAAGGCAATTAATTCATCTGATCATTCCCCGGCCTTGACCCTGACGCAGCATGAAGTTGACACCATGCCCCGGCTGAAAATTCTGATCGTGGAGGACAATCATGTAAATCAGCTGCTGGCTACCAGGACGTTGGAGAAAATCGGACATCGTACCGATATTGCCTGCAACGGCGTCGAGGCTATCAAGGCCGTTGAAACCATGCCGTTTGATTTGATTTTGATGGACGTAAATATGCCCGTGATGTCCGGCCTTGAGGCGACCAGGCTGATCCGCGGCATGCAAGGTGACCGGGGACAGATACCGATCATTGCGTTGACGGCCAATGCCATGAAGGGTGACAGGGAAAGATTTCTTGCAGCGGGCATGAGCGACTATGTCTCCAAACCACTGGACCGGAACAAATTAATTGCCGCGATAAACAAATGGGGCGTGCGAAAAGACCAACTCCGCCCGGCCCACCGCACCATGAAGGCCGGAGCCGGAATGGGGAAAATATTGATGCCGGCGAATCCAGGGCTGAAGAGGACAAGGACCCAATCCTGGATGGCAAGGTTCTGGACGATTGGGAGGATTTTCTGCCGGCTGACCAGTTCAGGGAGTTAATCGACGCTCAGGTCCAAGGCGCCCGGGAATGTCTTCAAAGCCTGAAAATTGCGGTGGAAAATGGTGCGTTGGATGAGGTTGGAGAACTGGCGCATGTCATGAAAAGCACCAGTGGAAGCCTGGGCATGTCTCAGGTTCAAGCCGTTGCCGCCGATTTGGAGGCTGCCTGTGGCGAAGGGCACGGGGCAATTGCGTTCGAAATGGCGCCGAATATCGACGATGCCATGACCAAGGCCATCAATGCGCTTGATAAACGATATGGCGTGCAATAAGGAGCATGAACGCCGTGGCCTTTATTCAGATGAAACCGGGCTAGCTGAATGCCAATAGCAATGAAAGATTTGAGGGTCTTGGTGGTGGATGACACATCCCATGCCAGGGAACTCACATTGTTGTTTCTAACCCGGCTAGGGGTGCATCAAGTCCATGCGGCAGCCGATGGCCGCGAAGCCCAGGAGTTTCTTGAGTTCTCCGGTGACCGGATCGACCTTATCATCTGCGACTGGCACATGCCCGGCATGACCGGTCTGGAGCTGTTGCAAAAGGTCCGCGCGATCGATCCCGACATGCCGTTCATAATGGTTGCGGGCAATACAGACGTGGATGCCGTCAAGGCGGCAGGGGAGTTGTCTGTCAGCGCCTATATTCGCAAACCGTATTCACCTCGGCAATTCGAGGAAAAGCTGATGGCAGTGTTGGACAAGGTTTGAACCGAACCGGTTTAAATACCGCGCCGAAAGATATAGCGGTCAAGTTCCCGGCGGAAATTTCCTGAGATCAGAATTCGATGGGTTTTGCGTATCGCCGCATCATATTCGCGGCGCTTTTTGTATCATTACACCATGATCAGCAGTTACTCGGCGGCATCGGCCTTCCGGGCGGAGGTATCCAGGGCCGGCCAATGATCCAGGCGGCCGTAGGCGTAGGGCAGGAACACTTCCGCGGGGATCGTGTCGATGACGCTCACGGAGGCGCTCAAATCGCCTTCCACGTAGCCCGCGGCGACGATCTCGTTGATGGGGATGTCGGTCAGTGGATCGTGGATGCCGCCGCCCAAAATAAGCGTGCCCTGGCCCGCCCGGTTGACGCTGAGATCGTTGGTGAATGCCGCCAGGGTGATGACGGCGTCGGCTTCCAGGCCGATGCCGTTGGCGGCGGGCTGGGCCTTGATGTTGAAGCTGTTGGCTTGGCTCCGCGCCGGTCCGCTGTCATCGCCCAGGCTGATGGATAGATCGACCAGACGCACGCCGAGGCGGTCGACCGTGCCGCGAAACTGGTTGCCGATCATGTTCAGGGATATCTCGGCATGCTTCTTGGGCTCGCCGAACAGGTCGCGGCCGAAGATGATGGCGTGATCCGTGCTCATGAACATAGTCAGTACATAAGCGCCATCCGTGGCGCCGTCCGTGGCCCCATCGGTCTGGCCGTGGCGGGCGGCAAGGGAAATCGTGGCGCCCAGGAAATCGCCCACGCAGTTGGAGCCAAATTCACCGACCGTGACCGTGATCAATGGTTCGGCGCCTGGTTCCAGGCTGGGGGGCAAAACCTCGGCGATGAAATCCGGGTCGGAGCGAAAGGTCAAATAACCACGCTGGGCATTGGTGAAACGGGGTGCCTGCAACACCGCCGAAATTTGTTTCACTTCGTCCGCCGTTTTGACAAAGGCCATTTTTGTTTCCTCTCCCTAATTTTCAGCCATGGTCGGTTCGGATCGGGTTGGCGTCAAGTGCCTTGCCGGTTACCATTCGGTGCGCGTGAAGCAAGATCGGAGTCGGAACCATGAATGTTATGACCAAGGGCGTGATTGGGGGTGGAATTGGGAACGGGATGGTAGCCTACCACCCGCTGGACCCATTGTCGGTTGATGAGATCAGCGCCGCCGCCGCCATCGTTCGTCGGGCGGATGAATTTAACGACGCCACCAAATTCGAAACCATAGAGCTGCGCTACCCGGACAGGGATGCGGTGCGGCAGTGGGACGGCGCGGGCCGGCTGCCGCGCCGGGCCTTCGTCTGCATCTACGACACGCATTCAGGCACGGTCCGGGAATGCCTGGTGGATCTGGACGCCGGAATTTTGATCGACGCCACGATTATTCCCCATGCCCGTACGGCGGTGGTACTGGACGATATCATCGGCTGCGTGGAAAGCGTCGTGCAGGACCAGGACTTCATCGCCGCCATGGCCAGGCGGGGCTTCACGGATTTGAGCAATGTTCAGGTCGATCCGTTCTCCGCCGGCAACTTTGGATTGGATGGCGAGGATGGCCACCGCATCGTCCATTGCTTTGTCTATAACCGCAACGGTCCCTTCGACAATGGCTATGCCCATCCCGTCGAGGGTTTGAATGTCATCTACGATCTGAATCAGGGCAAGGTGCTGGAAGTTCTGGACCGTACGATGGTGGAGGTCCCGGCGGAGGAGCGGAACTACGCCATCCGCCATGACCGCATCGCGGCCATGACCCGGGATGATCTGAAGGCCATCGCCATCACCCAGCCTGACGGCCCCAGCTTTACCGTTGCCGGCAACAAGGTACATTGGCTGAATTGGCAGTTTCATGTGGAGTTCAATGCCCGCGAAGGATTGGTTCTGAACGATCTGGCCTTCAACGACAGGGGCCGGGTGCGGCCGCTGCTGCAACGCGCCTCGGTGGCGGAGATGGTCGTGCCCTACGGCGATCCCAGTTTCGGGCATTTCCGCAAGAATGCCTTTGACGTGGGTGAATACGGCATTGGACGGTTGGCCAATTCATTGACCATCGGCTGCGACTGCCGCGGCCATATCCACTATTTCGACGGCGTGGTGAACAATACCGCCGGCGCCCCGGTGGTGATCGAAAATGCCATCTGCATGCACGAGGAAGACGACGGCATGCTGTGGAAACATACCGATCTGATGACCATGGCGGTGGAGACCCGGCGCTCCCGCCGTCTGGTGATCTCCTCCGTCGCGACGGTGGGCAACTACGAATACGGCTTCTTCTGGAACCTTTACCTGGATGGCACCATCGAATTGGAGGTGAAGCTGACGGGTCTTATGAACACCGCCGGCTATAACGACGTTTCCAAGGACAATTACGGCACCCACGTCGCCCCCGGTGTCGTGGCGCAAAACCACCTGCATCTGTTCTGCGCCCGTCTGGACACGGCTATAGACGGCGTCGGCAACAATCTGGTCGAAGTCAACGTGATCCAGGATGAAAGGGGCGAGGGCAATCCCTGGGGCAACGCCTTCCATGCCGACCAAGCGGTGTTGAGATCGGAAAAGGCCGCCCGCCGCAACCGCAACGCAGAGACCGAGCGCTATTGGAAAATCACCAATCCCAACCGCCAGAACCGCATGGGTGGTCCCACCGCCTACAAACTGGTGGCGCCCAGCATGGTGCGGCCCTTCCACCACGGGGACACCCAGCTGGCCAAGCGGGCGGCCTTTACCAAGCATCAGATCTGGGCCACGCCCTACACCGCCGATGAACGCTATCCGGCGGGGGCCTATGTGAACCAAAGCACCGGCGAAGACGGCGTCGGGGCCTGGACCGAGGCGGACCGGAATATCGAGAACGCCGATCTGGTGCTTTGGCACACCTTTGGCATCATGCATCTGCCCCGGTTGGAGGATTTCCCCATACAGCCGGTTGTGAAGTGCGGCTTTGCCCTGATGGCGGACGGCTTCTTTGACGAGAACCCGACCCTGGACATGCCCCCCTCCACCGATGGCGGCAGTGCGTAAGGAAACGCAATGGAAGAGCGTTACAGACTGATCGGCGGCCCCGGCTCGCCCTATTCCCTGAAAATCCGGGCCTTGATGCGGTATCGGCGGTTGCCCTTCGATTGGCTGATCCGGGCTCGGGTGGCCGATGAGGTGGCCCATGTGAAGCCGCCGACCATTCCCATTTTGCATACTCCCAGCAATGATCATTATCAAAGCGACTCCACGCCCATCGTGGACTATCTGGAACAGCGTCATCCCGGCCAGCGTTCCGTGATCCCCGATGATCCCGCCATGGCCTTCCTGAATTTCATGCTGGAGGACATGTCGGACGAATGGGCCACCAAGTTCATGTATCAGCAGCGTTGGCTGGACCCTGCGGACCAGGAATTCTATGGCCATTATCTGGGCTGGTTCCGCGAGGGGCCGGGGCCATGGGACGAGGTGGCGGCATATGGCTCGAGGATGCGGGATCGGCAGGTGAGCCGCAATGCCCTGGTCGGCGTCTCGCCCGCGAACCGGCCCGTGATCGACCGCACGTTCAAGTTGGTGATGGGGGCTTTTGAAAAACTGGCCGGGTCACGGATCGGCATGTTTGGCGACCGGCTATCCAGCGCTGATTTCGCTTTTTACGGCCAAATGACGCCGGGCGCCCATGCGCCCGGCGCATCCCCCGTCATGCGCGACGAGGCGCCCATGACGTTCTGCTGGCTGATCCTGATGGATGATATGTCCGGCTGGGAGCCCGGTCCCTGGCAGGACCAGGAACAGCCGCCCTGCCAAGCAGTGATGGATTTGCTGGGGCTGTGCGGCGAGGCCTATCTGCCCTTCTTCAAGGCCAACGCGGACGCCTTGCAGGCGGGCGACGAGGAAGTCGCCGTGGATATTTGGGGCACGACCTATCGCCAGCGGCCTTTCAAGTATCAAGGCAAATGCTATCGCATCCTGCGTGAACGGTTTGCCGGCCTGGGTGATGATGCACGCAATAGGATACTTTCAATTCTTGATAAAACAAATTATTTACAATATCTTATTTAACTATATTGATCTTAAATATTAGGAAAAATCATGAATAATCTGGCGGCTTGGTGTTTTCGCACGGCGGTGATTTACGCTCTGTTCGGGATGATCATGGGCGAGATCATGGCGGCATCGGGGGATCATGGCCTGATGCCGGTACATGCCCATATCAACGTTCTGGGCTGGGTCAGCCTGGCGCTGTTCGGGGTGTTTTACAAGTTATGGCCAGAGGCGGCGGAGGGCAGTCTGGCGGGATTGCAGTTCGGCTTGTTCAACGCCGGCACCGTGGTGCAGGCCATCGGCGTCACCTTGATCCTGACCGGCGACGAAAGTTTCGCGCCCGTGGCCGCCGGCGGCTCCGCCCTACTGATCCTCGGGATGGCAATGTTTGCGTTTCTGGTCTATCGCCACACCAGGTCGTGAGGGAACAACTCAACGCACGTTGAGGAAACCAACCGTCTCGTAGACCTCTTGCAGAACCGGCTGGGCAATGGCGGCGGCGCGTTCGGCGCCATCCTTGAGGACGGCGTCCACATGAGCCGGATCGGCGGTCAAGCGTTGCATTTCCTGACCCACGGGGCCCAATTTCTCCACCGCCAATTCCGTCAGCGCCTTCTTGAAGTCCGAGAATTGCTGGCCGCCAAAATCCTTTAGAACGTCGTCCGCCGAAATATCGGCCAGGGCGGCATAGATGGTGACCAGATTGGCGGCTTCCGGCCGGCCCTCGAAATCCTCCGTGCTTTCGGGCAGGGGGAGGGGGTCGGTCTTGGCCTTGCGGATTTTTTGCGCGATTTCGTCGGGCCCATCCGTGAAGGTGATGCGGGAATAATCCGAGGGATCGGATTTCGACATCTTCTTGGAGCCATCGCGCAGGCTCATCACACGTGTGGCCTCGCCATAGATCAAGGGCTCGACAATGGGAAAGACCTCCCGGCCGAAGTCGTGGTTGAACTTTTGTGCCACGTCGCGGGTTAATTCCAGGTGCTGTTTCTGGTCCTCGCCCACGGGCACGTGTGTGGCCTTGTAGAGCAGGATATCGGCGGCCATGAGGGCGGGGTAGACGTATAGTCCGGCGGAGGCGTTTTCCCGGTGTTTGCCGGCCTTGTCCTTGAACTGGGTCATGCGGTTCAACCAGCCCAGCCGGGTGACGCAATTGAAGATCCAGGCCAATTCCGCGTGGGCGGCAACCTGGCTTTGGTTAAAAATGATATGCCGTTTGGGGTCGATGCCGGCGGCCAGATAGGTGGCGGTAACTTCGCGGGTATTGGCCTGCAATTCGGCTGGATCCTGCCACATGGTCAGGGCATGCATGTCGACCACGCAATAGATGCAATCGTAGTCGTCCTGCAGGCGGGCGAAATTTCGGATGGCGCCCAGGTAATTGCCCAGGTGCAGGTTGCCCGTGGGTTGCACCCCGGAGAAGATACGTTTCATGTTTTCGAACTTTCAAAAATTGCCGGCTGGTTATTGCTTAAGCTAGCGGGGTGGTCAACCGTCCCGGGTTGAAATTCCGTGACTGTCGCGGCGTCCGTCCCTTCCTTGGCCCAGCAAATCCCGGAACGGCTGGAGGTACATGCCGATGACGCCGTGGTAGCGCTCTTCGGTATCATCACCCAGGCCGATCGCGAACTTTTCGTGTTCCCGCGGGATATACAGAGTGCGGAACAGGCCGTCCCAAATGGCCAGGCCAAAGCCCATGTTGCGGCCCCAATGGCGCGGCTCGATGCTGTGGTGGATCTGATGCTGTGCCGGCGAGACGAAAATCCGGCTGAACAGCGGCCCATAGCCGAGCCAGATGTGGGTATGGCGCAGATTGCCCACCAGATTGTAGACAAAAATCCCGGCATGCAGGCCAAAGAACAGATAAAGCCCCGCCGTGCCCCCCGATACATGGTTGAAGACGCCGTTGACCATGCCGGTGGTGGCGGCGGGAAAGGAGGCCATGACGATCAGGTCCACCGGATGCGCCCGAAAGGCGGTGAATGGGGTCAGGACCTGGGCCGAATGATGCACTTTGTGGAAATGCCACAGAATGTCGAAACGGTGTTGGACATAGTGCGCCAGATAGCGGCCGAAATCGTAGGCGAGAAAAAATACCACGGTGTAGAGCGCGGTCATCCAGGCCCCGGACAGAGGCGCGGATATGTCGCCGAACAGGGCCACGAGGCCGGCCTGGACTTGCCCGCCAAGCCAGGCGCCGGACAGGATCAGGGGCGCGAAGATGGCCGGGAACAGCACCCCGTTGATATAATAGAATTTGTAATCCGCCTTGGCCGAGACATGGCCCCAAACGGCGCGGCTGAAGTACTTGTCGCCGCCGTTGCGGTTGATCACGAAGACGATGATGGCAAGCGCCAAGGCGCAGGCCAGAAACGGCCAATAGAGGAACGAGTCATACTGTTTGAAGGCCAACAGCGGCTTTAACAGCGCCGTCGTCGCCTCGAACGCCAGGCAGGGTAACCCTTCCAGTTGGCTTGGATCCATAACAATCTCTTTTCGGTCGCCTCAGGCGCCGTAGGCTCCGGCGGCGCTGCTGGACAGCAAGGCGGCAATCTCGTCCGCGCCATAGCCGGCCTCGCCCAGAATATCGGCGGTATGCTGTCCGATATGTGCGCATTCGGTCATTTCGTCGACGCCCGCGATCTTGGGCAGACCGGGGATATTGACCATGGGTATGCGGCCCATGCCATCGTGTTCCACCCAGGCGACGCTGTCCACGGCCTGGACATGTTCGTCGGCCAGATAGTCGTCATAGGTGGAGATGGCGGCATTCATCACGCCCTCGGCCGTCAGCAATTCGCACCATTCCGCCGTCGTCTTGTGGAGGAACTTTTCGCGGATCATGGGCATCAATACGGCCTCGTTGTCGATGCGTTTGTCCCGTGTGTCAAAGCGCGGATCGGTGATCAATTCCTCAACCCCCAAAACCTCGCACAACGAGACATAATGCCGGTCCCGCATGGCCGTGACGTTGATATAACTGTCGGCGGTCTTCATGGTGCCCACGGGGACGTACAGCACCTGGGGCGCGCCGTCCTCCAAATAATGCTCCATCATCTTGGCGCCCTGGAAGGCGGCGGCCGATTGCATCAGGCTGCAATCAATATAGGTTCCGCCGCCAAAACGCATGCGCGCGATCAGGGCGGAGGATATGGCCTGGTAAGCATACAGCCCGGTCATCACGTCGATGGCGATCATGCCCATGCGTTGTGGCGTGCCCTGGCTGTCCCGGTTGATGGACATGAAGCCGGAAAAGGCCTGGATCACGGAATCCGTCACGGGAAGATCCCGGTTTGGCCCCGCCTGGCCAAAGCCGGTGACGGAAAGATAGATGACATCATCCCGCATGGCCTTGATATCGTCGTAGCCCAGGCCAAAGCGGGCCATGACGCCGGGACGGAAACTTTCCACCACGATGTCCGCGTCGCTGGCCAGTTTTTGCGCCACGGCCCGGCCGTCTTCGGTTTTCAGATCCAGTGCGATGGAGCGTTTGCCCCGGTTGAAGGTCACCGCATGGGCGCACGTATCACCATACATCTTGCCCAGGCCCCGGCCCCAATCACCGTCCAGGGGTTCCACCTTGATCACGTTGGCGCCGTGCTGGGCCAACAACATGGTGGCATGAGGGCCGGCAACTCCCTGGGTGGCATCGAATACCTTGATGCCGTCAAGCGGCTTGGGCTGGGTCATTCTTCAATCCGTGATGCAGTCTATGAGGAGAACTCATCCATAGCGTCCTAACGGCGCCGTGCCAATAGGCCCTTGATCTCGTCCCAGCGCACGGCGCGGAGCAGAACCGCCGCCAGACCATAGCTTCCCAGCCCCGCCGCGACCAATATCGCCAATGCCATGACGCGCTGTATTTCATCGCCCGTGAATTGCTCCGCCAATAATGCCTTCAGCCAAACCAACACCAATGTCATGAGCAATGCGGCGCCGATGGACCGGGCCAGCCGTTGGATCAGCCGAGCGTCCGCCACAAGATCGCCGCGCCGGTACAAGATCCACGATAGCACGGCGACGTTCAACCAGGCCGCGATGGCCGTGGCCAGAGCCAGACCGGCATGGGCCAAAAACTGCATCAGGATCAGGTTCAGTACCAAATTGACCACCATTGCCACGACGCCAACCAGGACCGGCGTACGGGTATCCCGGCGGGCAAAAAAAGCCGGTCCCAACACCTTGATCAGCACATAGGCCGGCAGGCCCACGGCATAGGCGGTCAGGGCGAAGCCGGTCATGCGGGCATCCGTGGGGGAGAAATGGCCGCGTTGAAACAGCGTCAGGATCAGCTCGTCCGCCACCAGCAAAAAGGCGAGCATTGCCGGCAGGGCCAGGAACATGGTCAGCTCGATGGCCCGGTTCAGGGCCGCAAGGGCGCCTTTTTGATCGCCCTGTGCCACCAGCCGGGACAGCAGCGGCAGGATTGCCGTGCCCACGGCGACGCCGACCACGCCGATGGGCAGCTGGTTCAGGCGGTCGGCATAAAACAGAAACGAAACGGAACCCTGGGGCAGCAGGGAGGCGAGGATGATATCCACCACCAGATTGACCTGCACCACGCCCGCGCCCAGGGCCGCCGGCAGCATCAGGGTCAGCAGCTCCCGCACCTTTGGTGTCAGCCGCGGCCGGGGCAGGCGCAGGGCAAAGCCCATCCGCCGGCAGGCCACGGCCAACCAGATCAATTGCACCACGCCGGCCACCGCCACGCCCCAGGCCAGGGCATGGCCCGGGCTGGGCAGTATTGGCGCGACCAGGGTAATGGCCGTGATCAGACAAATATTCAGCAGGACCGGGGTGGCGGCGACGGCGGCAAACTTCTGCAGGGAGTTTAAAACGCCGCCCATGAGCGAGACCAGGGAGATGAACAGCAAATATGGAAAGGTGATGCGGGTAAACGCCACGGCCAGATCGAAGCGCTCCGGATCGTCAACAAAGCCCGGCGCCAGGGCCGTCATCAGCCAGGGCATGCCCACCTGGGCCAGGGTGACGAAGATCAACAAGGTCAATAGCAAGACGCTCAAGGCCTGTTCGGCAAAGGCGCGGGCCGGTCCCGCCCCCTTGTTGGCCAGCAGATCTGAAAACAACGGCACGAAGCCGGCGTTGAAGGCGCCCTCGGCAAACAGGCGGCGAAAGAAATTGGGCAGCTTAAAGGCGACGAAAAACGCATCCGCCACCGGCCCGGCGCCCAAGGTACCGGCGATCAGGATATCGCGCACGAAACCCAAGACTCGGCTGGCAAGGGTATAGCCGCCCACGGTGGCGAAAGCACGGAACAGGTTCATGGCGATTGCATAGCGGAATTATGGGGCCGGAAAAAGGCGCTTCGTTCGCTCCCGGGGATTGATCTTATCTTTGCCGGCAAATTTGCCGGCGGGGGGCGTGAATGTTCCAGGCGGAATTAAATAGACTATACGAGCTGATCAGGCACTGACGCGGCCGTCTTCACTGGCCGCCTCGTCCATGCCCTGATCTTCTTCCGCCAGGGCGTCCAGCAGTCGTTGCCGGATCGTCTTCAGCCGCGTCGGGGAGGTGATTTTCAATCCAAAAAGATCCTTGACGTAAAATACATCCACAGCCCGCTCGCCATAGGTCGCGATGCGGGCGTTGGCGATAGTCAGGGACAAGCTGTAAAACGCCTTGGTCAGATCATGCAGCAGGGCGGGGCGGTCGCGGCCGTTGACTTCGATGACCGTATGGGTGCGGGAAGCATCGTTGTCGATAATCACCGCCGGCTGTACCGTAAAGACACTGGTGCGGCCCGGCAGATGACTGCGTTTCTCGCTCAAGGCAACCGACAACAGCGTCTCGCCGCTTAAGATTTTGTCGATGGTCAGACGCAGCCGGCCGATGGTCTCGGGGCGCTCGATCGGATTGCCGTCCATGTCCTGAATGGAAAATATATCAAGCGCCTTGCCGTCCGTGGTGGTGAAAATCCTGGCCCCGGCGATGGTGGCGCCGCTTAGGCTGATCGCGCCCGCGAGCCGGCTGAACAGGCCGGGATGATCGGCGGTATACACTGTCACCACGGTGACCGCTTCAAAGGGATGTACCTGGGTGTCGATGGCAATGGCCTGCCCGGCCTCGTCCGCCGACCGCATCAGACGGGCCCAATGTTCATGGTCCGACAATTCCGCCGACAGCCAGAATGCGGCGACCCCGCGGCCAAGATGACGGTCCACGGCTTCCCCAGGCCAATCGGCCAGCAACTCGCGCAATTGCGCCTTGATCAGGTCCGCACGCTCTTCCCGGTTGGCAAGGGGTTGGCCGCCCAGCATGTATTCCTCGGCCCGGCTGTACAAAGTGCGCAGCAACTGACCCTTCCAACCGTTCCAGATACCCGGACCCACGGCCCGGATATCGCAGACGGTCAGCACCACCAACAGCTTCAGCCGCTCCGGGCTTTGCACATGTTCGACGAAATCGCTGATGCTCTTGGGGTCGTCCAGGTCTCGTTTAAAGGCGGTATTGGACATGGCCAGGTGCCAGCGTACCAGCCAGGCAACAGTTTCGGTCTCGGCCGGGTCCATGCCCAGGCGCGGGCACAAATGTTCGGCGACCTCCGCGCCCAGAACCGAATGATCGCCGCCCCGGCCCTTGGCGATGTCATGCAAGAAAAGCGCCACGTACAAGACCCGCCGCAGCTTGACCTTGCTAATAACCTCGGTCGATAGCGGATGGTCTTCCGCCAGGCTGCCCTCCTCGATACGGGCCAGGATGCCCATGGCCCGGATGGTATGCTCGTCAACGGTATAGACGTGATACATATCATGCTGCATCTGCGCCACCACGCGGCCGAAATCAGGCACGAAACGACCGAATACGCCGGACTCGTTCATCCGCCGCAGGGTGGTCTCCGGATTGCGGCGGGAGGTCAGGATTTCCAGAAACAGGCGGTTGGTTTCTTGGTTTTCCCGCAACGCGCCATCGATCAGGCGCAGATTGCGGGTGATCAGGCGCAGGGCGTTGGGGTGGATATCCAGTTCTTTTTCCTGGGCCACATGGAACAATCCGATCAGTTTGACCGGGTCGCGGCGAAAATCGTCCGGGTCCAGCAGATTGATCCTGTCCCCCTCGACCAAAAAGCCATCCACCTCACGCTTGCGCAGGCCAAAGCGGGGCAGGCGGAAACGGGGTTTGCGCTTGTGCTGTTCTTCCAAGGCGGCACAGAAAATACGGGTCAGATCGCCCACGTCCTTGGCCACCAGAAAATAATGCTTCATGAAGCGCTCGACGCCGGATGTGCCCGCATGGTCGGTGTAGCCCAGGCGCCGGGCAAGTTCGGGCTGCACATCGAAGGTCATGCGTTCTTCCGGCCGGTTGGCCAGATAGTGCAATTGGCAGCGTACCGTGCGCAGGAAGGTCTCGGCCTTTTCGAAACTGCGGTATTCCTCTTCGGTGAAAACACCCTGGCCAACCAGTTCCGCAACGTCGCCGACCCGATAGAGATATTTGGCGATCCAGAACAAGGTATGCAGATCCCGCAAGCCGCCCTTGCCGTCCTTGACGTTGGGCTCCAGCAAATAGCGGCTGTCGCCCATGCGTTGATGGCGTTCGTTGCGCTCCGACAATTTGGCCTCGATAAAGTCCGGGCCCGTGTCGGCGACGACCTCCCTGTCGAAGCGCTCCTTCATTTCCTTGAACAGCGCCTCGTCGCCCCACAGATAGCGCGCCTCCAATAAAGTGGTGCGGATGGTCAGGTCAGAGATGGAGAGGCGGATGCATTCATTGATTGTGCGGGTGGCATGTCCAACTTTCAGGCGCAGGTCCCACAGCATGTAGAGCATATATTCCACCACCTGTTCGCCCCAGGGGGTTTGCTTGTAGGGCAGCAGGAACAGCAGATCGATATCGGACTGCGGGGCCAGCTCGCCCCGGCCGTAACCGCCGATGGCGACCAGCCCGATGCGTTCCGAGGCGGTGGGATTGGCGGCGCTGTAGACCACCTCGGTGGTAAAGTCGTACAGCGCCCGGATCAGCTGATCCAGCAGATAGCAATTGGCGGTCAAGACCAGATTGCCCCCCGCCCCGTCCTCGAAACGGCGGTGGACCTCCCCATGCCCGGCGCTGAGCGTGTCCTTCAGTATGGCCAGGACGGCACGGCGCAGATCCTGGGAATCGGGTGGATAATCCTCCGCCAGTTCGGACAACGCATGGCCGAGGGCGGCGCGGTCAATGACCTTGCGCCGGTCCGTGAATGCATCGTCCCGGGCCATGCTTGCAGCCCTATCCGCCGACCGTGGTCACGCCGCCGTCGATGCAAAATGTTTGACCCGTGGTCCAGGCCCCCGCCTTGGATGCCAGATAGACGGCGATGCCGGCCAGATCCTCCGGCTCGCCCAGGCGGCGCATGGGCGTACCGGCGGATTTTTCCGCCGCCACTTTCGGATCTTCATACAGGGCGCGGGCAAAATTGGTCTTGACCAGGCCCGGCGCGATGCAGTTGACGCGGATGTTGTCCTTGCCGAATTCGGCCGCAAGGTTGCGCACGATCTGCATGTCCGCCGCCTTGGAAATGCAATAGGCGCCCAAAACCGTGCTGCCCCGCAACCCGCCGACGGAAGAGACGATCATGACCGCGCCGTCCTTGCGCGCCTGCATCTCCGGGATCACCTCGCGGCAAAATGCCAGATTGCACTTGATATTGACGTCCATGGTTTTGTCGAAGGCATCATCGGGAATATCCAGGGCGGAGCCATAAAAGGGGTTCACGGCGGCATTCAGGATCAGAATATCGATCTGGCCCCAGGTCTGCCGGGTCGTGGCCAGCAGATTGTGCATTTCTTCCCGGCGGGAAATATTGCACGGCACGGCAATGGCTTCGCCGCCCGCCTTGTTGATGCCGGCCGCCACTTCATCGCACAGGTCCGCCTTGCGGGAGGTAATTACCACCCTGGCGCCATGTTCCGCCAAGGCCTCGGCCATGGCCCGGCCGATGCCTTTTGTGGAGCCGGTAATGACGGCGACCTTGCCGCTTAAATCAAACAGGTTCATGGCCACGATTTCGCTTCCTTTCACTTGCACAATATTATTTGCGCCGCACCATAGCGGATCGCTTCAATTTTGGCGCGGGCAAAACGTCTTCCGTTGCGTTAGGATTATGCCTGCAGAGGGAGGGACATACATGGGATTGTGGATCGCCATTCATATTTTGGCCGCGGCATTTTGGGTTGGGGGGATGTATTTCGCCCATCAATGCCTGCGCCCGGCGGCCGAGATGCATCTGCCGCCGCCCTTTCGCCTGGTGCTGTGGCGCGGTGTGCTGCGGCGGTTTTTCTCCCGGGTCTGGCTGGCCATCGCCGCGCTGCTGGTCAGCGGCTATGTGATGATTTTCGTCTATTTTGGCGGGTTTTCCGGAGTTGGCCTGCATGTGCATTTGATGCATGGCGCCGGTTGGGTCATGATTGCCTTGTACTTGCACATCTACTTTGGCCCCTATGCCCGGTTGAAAACCGCCCTGAACGCGGAAGACTTTCCCGCCGCCGGGGCGCAACAGGCCAAGATCCGCAAATTTGTTGGGATCAACTTGATGCTGGGGATCGTCACCATATTGCTCGGCGCCACGGGGCGTTTTTGGCCGTACTAAAACAAGAAACGGAAGGAAACTACATGAGCAGAGTTGTGGGAAAGGTGGCCATTGTCACGGGCGGCGGCACCGGTATTGGCCGGGCCACGGCCACGCGGCTTGCCGAGGAAGGCGCCATCGTCACCATCGCCGAATTTAACAGCGACAGCGGCCAGGCCGCCGCCGCGGCCTTGGGCGGGCAGGCGCAATTCATTCAACACGACGTTCGCGAAGAGGCCAGCTGGCAGAACCTGTTCGCCACCGTCGCGGATAGTCATGGCCGCCCGGATATTCTGGTCAACAACGCCGGCATTCTGGCCACGAAAGACAACCAATCCCTGGCCCTGACCGAAATGGCGCAATGGCGCGCCATCCAGGCCGTCAATGTGGAAGGCGTGTTTCTGGGCTGTAAATACGGCGTCGCGGCCATGTGCGCCGGCGGCGGAAGGGCGAAAGGTGGCGACGGCGGCGGGGCCATCGTCAATCTATCGTCCCTCGCCGCCATGTTGGGCACGCCCTACACCATCGCCTATGGCGCGTCCAAGGGCGCGGTGCGGCAGATGACCAAATCCGTGGCCATCGACTGCGCCCGCAAAGGCCTGGGCATCCGGTGCAATTCGGTGCATCCGGGGATGATTCAAACGGATATGGGGGACCAGGTCCTTGGCTTGGGGGGCGGTGACCGGGAAAAACGGTTTGCCTCCCGCATGCGCCTGATCCCCATGGGAGAGCCGGGCCAGGCGGTGGATGTGGCAAACTGCATCTTGTTCCTGGCATCCGATGAAGCGCGCCATATCACGGGTGCCGAACTTGTCGTCGATGGCGGCATCAATTCAATTTAGGGTAATTTAGAGCCAAATAATTCAAAACAGGGAGAAGACATCATGGGTCGCGTGGAAGGAAAAGTCGCCGTCGTATCGGGTGCGGGCACGGGCATTGGGCGGGCCGCCGCCAAACGCCTGGCGGAGGAAGGCGCCCTTGTGACCGTCGCCGAGTTCGATGCGGAGACGGGCCGCGAAGCCGCCGCCGAACTGGGCGGCGATGCCAAATTCATCCAGCACGATGTCCGCGAGGAGGCGAGCTGGCAAAGCCTGTTTGCCGCCGTGGCGTCCAACCATGGCCGCCCGGATATTCTGGTCAACAACGCCGGCATCCTGGCGACCGAAAACGATCAGGAGCTGGCCCTGACCGATCTGGCGCAATGGCGCGCCGTGCAACAGGTCAACGTCGAGGGGGTGTTCCTGGGCTGCAAATACGGTGTCGCGGCCATGTGCGCCGACGGCGGCCGGGCCAAGGGGGGGGATGGCGGCGGCGCCATCGTCAACATGTCCTCCATCGCCGGCCTGATCGCGACCGCTCATCTGGTGGCCTATGGCGCCTCGAAAGGCGCGGTGCGGCAGATGACCAAGTCCGTGGCCATCGATTGCGCCAAAAAAGGCCTGGGCATCCGCTGCAACTCGGTCCATCCCGGCGTCATTGTCACCAACATGGGCGACCAGGTCATGGGCATGGGCAACGGTAACGTGGATGCCAACTGGGAGGCGCGCCTTAGTCTGGTGCCCATGGGAGAGCCGGGCCAGGCCGTGGACGTGGCCAACTGCATCCTGTTCCTGGCCTCGGACGAAGCCCGCCACATCACCGGCGCCGAACTGGTGGTGGACGGCGGCATGACGGCCATCTGATGGCCCGGGACAGAATGGGCAGAGTTGAAGGCAAGGTCGCCATTGTCACGGGCGGCGGCACCGGCATCGGCCGCGCCACCGCCCGCCGCCTGGCCGAGGAAGGCGCCATCGTCACCATCACGGATGTCAATGTGGAGGCGGGACAGGCGGTCGCCGACGAATTGGGCGGCAAGGCCATGTTCATCCAACAGGACGTGCGCCAGGAGGCGGACTGGCAACGCCTGATGGACCAGGTGGCCGACAAACAGGGGCGCCTGGACATCCTGCACAACAACGCCGGCATTCTGGCCACCCAGCAGATGCAATTCCTGGCCGACACGGACGTGGAACAATGGCGCGCCATTCAGGCGGTCAACGTGGAAGGCGTATTCCTGGGCTGCAAATACGGCGTTGCCGCTATGTCCGTCGGTGGCCGGGAGAGGGGCGGAGCGGGCGGCGGTGCCATCGTCAACATGTCCTCGGTCGCCGGTCTGATCGGCACCCCCGGCGCCATCGCCTACGGCGCCTCGAAAGGCGCGGTGCGCCAGTTGACCAAGTCCGTGGCCATCGACTGTGCCAAAAAGGGCCTGGGCATCCGCTGCAACTCCATCCACCCCGGCATCATCCAGACCAACATGGGCGAAGAGGTCATGCACCTGGGCGGCGGCGACCCGGAACGGGCCTGGAAAGCCTTCATCAAATCCGTCCCCATGGACGAGCCGGGCCGCCCGGAAGACATCGCCAATTGCGTGCTGTTCCTGGCCTCTGACGAGGCCCGGCACGTGACCGGCGCGGAACTGGTGGTTGATGGGGGGATTACGGCGATTTAGCCGGCGAGGTGGTCAAATTCAAACTCATACCGGAAGTGCATTTGATCCTCCGGCGGGATGACCGGATACTCATGCTGCGTCGTTTCAATACCGGCTATGAGGACGGTAACTATAGCCTCGTCGCCGGCCATGTGGACGGTGGCGAGACATTTCGCGAAGCCATGGCGCGGGAAGCTTATGAGGAGGCCGGTCTACGCCTGGAGGCGGAGCGGCTGAACCTTGTTCACTGCATGCATCGCAATTCCGACGAGGAACGCCTCTCTCTATTCCTGGAACCGCAAGAATGGCGAGGCGAGCCGGTCAACAGGGAACCGCACTTATGCGATGATTTGTCTTGGTTCCCCATTCACCAGCGTCCCGCCAATACGATTGCCTATATCGAGACGGCGATCGACCTCGTTCTTGACGGGCGCCCCTATTCGGAATTCGGCTGGTCGGAAGATTGAAGCCGCCATGTCTTATGCCGAGGCTTGCCGCAGTTCAGTTTTCGGCGTTTTCCATTCCTCTTGCATGACCGCCGCGCAGGCCGAGGCCGCTTCGCCGCCCTTGATGCGGAAATGGTTCAAGAAGAAATCTCTGTGATCGCCGTGCTCGTGGAAATTTTGTGGCGTCAGCACGGCCTAGATGATGGGCACCTCCGTCTCCAGCTGAACTCGCATCAGGGCGTCGATCACAGCGCTGGAGACGAATTCGTGGCGATAGATACCGCCGTCCACCACCAGGGCCGAGTCGACGATGGCGCGTATTGGCTGCTCTTGGAAAGCAGTTTGGCGCGCAGGGGAATTTCAAAGGCGCCGGGGACTTCGAAATAATCGACGCGGTCGGGGGCGATGCCGTGTTTTTCGATTTCGGCCGCGAAGGAATCCCGCGCTTGGTCGACGATATCCCGGTGCCAGCAGGCCTGAATAAAAGCGATGCGCGGTTCTGTCTGGCTTGCTGTCATGGTGGTCTGGTTCATCTGTAACACCCCTAGGTACGTTGTTCACGTTGGTCAAAAACAGACCCGGGGCGTACAGGCATTTGCGCGCGCACCCACGGCGATGCCACGGGTGCGGGCCGCAATAACCTCGTCCTCTACCATCCGGACTATGACCGTCGGCTTCGGTGTCTCACCGAAATCTGCTGACCCCACTGGTATTTCAATGGGCGCTCGCGGGCTCGTGCAAATAAATTGCCATCACCGCCGGTGGGGAATTTCACCCCGCCCCGAGAACGATTGCCGCGCGCGCGAAGGCGGTGCGCGCAACGGCTGCAATCTCGACCGAAACGGCGGCGATGTAAAGCGGGGCGAGATCTCCCGCCATTAAATGCGCCTATTTCCCGATGAGCGCGGTAGAGGGCGCGGCGGCACGATAGATTTTTACCTTGTAGGGCTTGTTATCGGCCTTTTCGAAGGTCACGGGCGCGATCGTCGGCACTGGCGGTAATTTCGGCTTTCCCGACTGGTCATCCAGCACCATCAGCATGTTGATGACGTTGGCATCCTTGGCGACGAAGCGGGAGGCGATGACCTGGGCAATCCTGGAAACACTTACGGAGCGGACACTACCGGTCAGAAACAGATGGGATTTAATCGCCGTGATCTTGATGTCGGCGCGGGGCAGCAAGGTTTTCAGAGATTTGTTGGCCGCGGCCACATCCAGTTGCACCTGGATTTCCGAGCGCAGCAGCTCAACCTCCTCGTCATCCAGGAAAAAGGCGTTCGTGGCGCCCGCCGACAAGCCGATCAGGTAGATCTGCCGCGACGACATGACTACCACGTCGGCCACCGCCGGATCGGCCACCAGGACTTTGCCGACTTCCACGGGAATGTTGATCAAGCGGGCCTTGCCTTCGGGCAGATTGATTGATCGTCCCGCCTGGCCGCCACTTAGTTCCGCTGCGTCAATTTCGATCTGCTGCCCGCCGGCCAGGGGCGCCGGAATTTTCGCATCCTTTTGCTCCCCCGCCGCCATTCCCGCCATGCCTATCAACGCCAGTCCGGCAGCCGCGCCAATTATCAGATCAATTCCTTTTGCCATAATTCACCACCTCGCAATGGTCTGCCGGTTTTTCATGGGAGTGTCATGCCGGGGGATTTGGTTTGCCCCGCGCGGGTGATTGCAAGCACCCTTTTGGTCCGCCCCAAAGTGCGATTTTGTACAGATTATGATACGACACGCTTTCGCGTTATGTAAAGAAAACGCAGCCCAGGGACGGGCATTGTGCGGACGGATAAAAACGGCCCAGGGCCGCCCCCTTTAATCTAGGTCTGCTTCCGCCTTCCAGCGATAGATCAGATCCAATGCCTCGCGCGGGGTCAGGCTGTCGGGCAGGGTCTCGGCCAGGGCTTTATCCAGCGCCGATGGTTCGTTGGTGGTCTGGCGGGGGCCGGAAGCCGGACGGATGGCGGCGAACAAGGGCAGGTCATCGGCCCAAGTTTTGAGTTTGTGCGCGGCGGCGTCTCTGCCTAGTGTCTCTCCGTCCTCCAGGCTCGAGAGAACCACTTCGGCCCGCTCGATGACGGAGGGTGGCAGCCCCGCCAACTTGGCGACTTGGATGCCATAGCTGCGGTCGGCCGCACCTGGGCCGACCTCGTGCAAAAAGACCACGTCGCCCTGCCATTCCTTGACCCGCATGGTGACGTTCGCCAGGCCGTCCAGCTTGCCCGATAATGCCGTGAGTTCGTGGTAGTGGGTTGCAAAGAGCGCCCGGCATTGGTTGACCTCGTGCAGATGCTCCACCGCCGCCCAGGCGATGGACAGGCCGTCATAGGTGGCCGTGCCCCTGCCGATTTCATCCAGGATGACCAAGGACTGCGCCGTGGCCTGGTTCAGAATGGCGGCGGCCTCCACCATCTCGACCATGAACGTGGAGCGTCCCCGGGCCAGATCATCCGCCGCGCCCACGCGGCTGAACAGGCGGTCCACGGCGCCCAACCGGGCGGTAGCAGCGGGGACGTAGGCGCCCATCTGGGCCATAATGGCGATCAGGGCATTCTGGCGCAAAAAGGTGCTCTTGCCCGCCATGTTGGGCCCCGTGACCAGCCAAATTCGGGCCGCCTCGCCGCCGCCGCCGGAACCAGAACTGCCCAGCGTGCAGTCGTTGGCGATAAAGGCGCCTTCGTTACGCTCCGCCAAGGCCGCTTCCACCACGGGATGGCGTCCGTCCTGGATCTCGAAACCTTGGCCGTCGTCGACCACGGGCCGGCAGTAGCGGCCCGTGACGGCCATCTCGGCGTTCGCGGCGGCCACGTCCAGGGCGGCCATGGCGGCGCCGGCGCCGTCAATGGCCTCCGCCTGGGCCGCGATTTTGCCGGCAAGGTCGTCGAACAGCTGCAACTCCAAGGCCAGGGCCTTGTCCGCGCTCTCGGCGATGCGGCGTTCCAGGTCGGACAGATCAATGGTGGAAAACCGCACCACGTTGGCCATGGTCTGGCGATGGATAAAACTTTCGTTCAAGGGCGCGGTCATCAATCCCTCCGCCCGGCGTGCCGCGACCTCGATGAAATAGCCCAGCACGCGGTTGTGCTTGATTTTCAGGTTGTCGATGCCCGTCTGCTGGCGATAACCGCCTTCCAGCCCGACGATCAATTTTCGGGAGGCATCGCGCAACTGCCGCAATTCGTCCAGTTCGGGGCGATAGCCGGGCGCGATGAAGCCGCCGTCGCGGTTGGAGATCGGTGGCTCCGGGTTCAGGGCCTGGGCCAACTCGTCCACCAGTATATCGTGGCGGCCCAGGCCGCGTGCGGTGCCTTGAATGCCGGGCGGCGGCAGGGGCAGTTCGGCCGCCGCCAGCATCCCGCCCAGGAGATGCGCGGCGCCGAGACCATCGCGAATGGCGGCCAGGTCCCGGGGCCCGCCGCGCTCCAGGCTCAGGCGCGCCTGGCTGCGCGCCATGTCGGGACTTTGCCGCAAGGTGGCGCGCAGGTTCTGGCGCAGGCGCTCGCCAGCAATGAAATAGGCCACCATGTCCAACCGCTCATCTATGGCGGCGGGCGAAATCAGTGGCGCCGAGAGATGCTGGCTCAACAACCTGGCACCGGCACCGCTCACCGTGCGGTCGACGGCGGCCAGCAGGCTGCCCTTGGCCTCGCCGCCGAGGGTGCGGGTCAGTTCCAGATTGCGCCGGGTGGCGGGGTCGATGGCCATGGCGTTTTGCGATCTGACCTGGCGCGGCGGGGTCAGGCGGGGCAGGCGGCCCACCTGGGTCATCTCCAGATACTCCACCAAGGCGCCGCAGGCCGCCAGTTCGGCCCGGCTGAAATCACCAAAGGCATCCAGGGCGGCAACCTTGTACAGCGCGGTCAGGCGGCGCTGCCCCGCGCCTGAATCAAAACGCGGGTCGGCATAGGGCGTAATCCTCTCCGCCCAATCCTGATACCAATCCTCGCCCCCCGCTTGCGCCAGCATGGATTCGGACAGCACGATTTCACCGGGCATCAAACGGGCCAGCTCCGACGCGATTGCTTCGGCCGCAATGGGTGAAGTTAGAAATTCTCCCGTGGACAGATCCAGCCAGGCCAGGGCGACCGACCCCCGCACCTCTGCCAGGACGGCGAGGTAGTTGTTGGCGCGGGCATCCAGCAACGCCTCCTCGGTCAATGTGCCCGGCGTCACCAGGCGCACCACGGCGCGCCGCACGACCGATTTCGGACCGCGTTTCTTGGCCTCGGCCGGGTCTTCCGTCTGCTCGCACACGGCAACGCGAAAGCCCTTGCGGATCAGGCGGGATAGATAGGTATCGGCGGCATGCACCGGCACCCCGCACATGGGTATATCCTCACCCAGATGCTTGCCCCGTTTGGTCAGCGTAATGTCCAGGGCTTGGGACGCCTGCACGGCGTCATCGAAAAATAGTTCGTAGAAATCGCCCATGCGGTAGAACAACAGGCAGTCCTGGTGTTGTTCCTTGGTGGCCAGGAACTGCGCTATCATCGGCGTCGGTTTATCTATCGCCGCCGCCGCTTTTGGGTTGTTCATGGGATGCTCTAGACTTGCCGTGAATGGGTCCAATCCGGCCCGCCCGGATCAGAGGTGACCGTAGCAAACCGGAGTTGGCAATTCCAGACCCGGCAATCATCATTTGGGCTATTTCCGCAAGGTTGAGACCAGGTTCAGGGCCAGGGCGCCAATGATCAGTGCCAGGGCGATCCACTCCCGGGCGCCAATGTGCTCGTCTAAAACCCAGGCACTGGCCAGAACGCCGACCACGGGCACCGCCATGGCGCTGATGCCGGATACGGAAGCGGGGAAGGCGGCCACCACGCGGAACCAGGCGAAATAGGCCAGGGCGTTGGCGATCAGGATCAGATAGCCAACCAACAGCCAGGTTTCCAGGGTCAGGGCGGAGAACGAGATTTGGCTGTCGCCGAAGGCCCAGATCAGGCCCACGGGGACGGTAGCAATAGCCAACTGCCAGCCGGCCAGAACGGTGGGGTCGTTTTGCCAGAGACGTTTTTTCATCCACACCGTGCCCAGGCCAAAGGCAACGGCCGACAACAGGGTCAGGCCGGCCCCAAGGGGGGCATCGCGCAGATGGCTCAGGTCCTGGCCAAGCAAAACCACTAGACCCAGCAAGCCTAGGCCCAGGGCAGCGAGGCGGGGTGGGTTCAAACGCTCGCCCAATATGAACACCGCGAAAATACTGGCCCAGAGCGGCATGGTATAGACGATGACGGACGTCCGCCCGGCGCTGAGCAAATGGACGCCATAGGTCATGCAGACCTGAAAGATCGCCATGTTGCAGAGGGCGGCGATGATCAGGTCCGGCCAGTGGCCGCGCGGCACCGACAACCGGGCACCCTGCAGGCGGCCCAGTGTCAGCAAGACAACCGCGCTGGCGGAGATAATCAGAAACCGGCTGCTCCAAACATCCATGCCCTCTAGCAGGATCGCCGTGACCGGATAGCTGAAGCCCCAGCACAGCCAGGTGGTGGCCAGCAAAATATAGCCCGTGCCGGGTGCTTGGCCGGCCGTTTTGTTCACGCTCACGTCATTCCTTCCGGCATCCGCGCACTGATGGCGATGGGTTAACCTGTCAGGCTGAAGGGAAGGACAACCATAGACCGGATTGGAATTCAATGAGGACGCAAAGATTTGGCCAGACATCGGGGGGCTTGCGGCGCATTCCGGATCGACTGACGAAGGCCTGGTTTCAACGGTACAAAACGTCGGGATATGTTTAGGCTGGGGTCATCTGGTTTGATTGGAAATTTTGAATGCGTGACGCAGCGATTGAAATGACCGCGACGCCGCCCGCCGCCACGGGCCCCCAGGCCTGGTATGCCAAGGATATGGCCGCGCGGATAGGCGAATGGCGCCATGTCTGGACGGCGGCGGAAGTCGCCGAGATCGAGGCGGCGGTGCAATCGGTGATGGACCGCGATCTGGATTTACTACAGATCGGAGCGGCGGAATTCCCCCTGTAAAAGGCCGCCCAAACGCTGCGGCGGGCCGAACAATTTATTCTCCATGGGCATGGGTTTTTTGTCTTGCGCGGCCTACCCATTGCGGAATGGAGCCTGCGCTGGGCCGCCATTGCCTTTTGGGGCCTGGGCGCCCACATGGGCCAGGCCTGCTCGCAAAACGGCAAGGGCCATGTGCTGGGGCATGTGAAGAACCTCGGGCTGGACTATGGCCGTTCCGACGTGCGCGGCTATCAGACCAGCGCCCGGCTGCCCTATCACACGGATTCATCGGACATCGCCGCCCTGTTGTGCTGGCGCCCCTCCAAATCAGGGGGCGCCTCATCTATCGCCTCCTCGACCACGGTCTACAACGAAATCCGTGCCCGCCGCCCCGATCTGCTGGCAGTTTTGATGCAGCCCTTCCAGCGCACACGTTGGGGCGAAATTCCCCAGGGCAAAATGGCCTACGCGGAAGTGCCCGTGTTCATGCCTACCCAAGACCGGATTATTGCCCACTATGTGCGCAGCGCCATCCGCAAGGGCCAGGACTTGCCCGGCGTCACGCCGCTGAGCGCGCACCAGATCGAGGCTTTGGACATGATCGACGAACTGGCGGAAGATCCCGACATTCACCTGGACATGGATTTCCGTGCCGGTGATATCCAAATGGTCTGCAATCACGGCCTGTTCCACAGCCGCACCGCATTCGAGGGTTTTCCCGAGCCCGACCGCCGCCGTCATCTGTTGCGTCTGTGGCTGGCCTGCAAAGACGGCCCCGAACTGCCTGACTGGCTGCTTAATTCCTACGAAGGCCGCACGAACAACGGCCGACCCAACGGCATCGTCGTGCCGGGCGTACCGCTCGTCGCGCCGTTGGAGGCGTGATAGTACGTTCTATTGCGGCACCCGGGCCGTGATCACCGACATGAAGTGGGTCCGGCTCCCGGGCAACTTGCCAGCCAATACGTCCGGTTTCGCTTGCAGGCCGGACAATTCGATCCGCACGTCGTTAAATCCCGCCGCCGCCAATTCCCGTTCCAGATCCAGGTTTCGGGCCTGATACATGAACGGCTCGTTATTGCGGGCGGCATAGCCGTCCAGCAGCCAGGCATCGATGGTGCCGCCTGGTGTTAGATACATATCGTACATGGCGAAAGTGCCGCCTGGTTTCAGGACCCGCCGCCCCTCGGCCATGATGCGGCGCAGGGCGGAAGGCGGCACTTCGTGGATCAGCCAGTGGGAGGTGACCAGGTCGAAGCGGTCGTCTTCAAACCCCATCGCCTCGCCATTCATTTGCCAATAGTCGATCTCCAGATCCGCTTCCACCGTGCGCAGGTGGGCCAGACGGACGGCGGGTGCGGAGACATCGCAGCCGTGCACCTCCGACCCTGGCATGGCGCGTTTGAGAGCCCGGGTGGAGCCCCCGATGGTGCAGCCGATATCCAATACCGATGTCGGTGCCACGCGTTCCTGCATGAGTTCGCTATACCAATTCAACGGCGTGTCCGGGGCCAGCATGGAAAAGCTGACGGCGGCGGTCGCCCATTCATAGACGAATGCGGTCTCGTCGCCGTTCCAGATGCCGCCGGGGATTTGGTGGATATCGGTGGCGGAGACATAGCTGGGCATTTCCATGCCGGGGTCCAGGTGCAGGCGTTCGGGAGCCTGGGCCGCGCCGTCGTCCAGGATTTGGCGCAATTGTTCGCGTTGCGGGCCGAGGGTACGGGTCATGCCCCAGCGGCCTTGATATTTTACTTGCTGGGCCCGGCGCTCCAGCCAGCCGTAGAGTTGATAGGCCCGGCTGGGACGCATGCTGCGTTCCAGGCTTTCCACATCATTGGCGCGGTGGGCGGCGGCCTCCGCCACCACCTCTTTGTAAGGCCCCTCGCGCCAAAAGAATTTCAGACTGTGGGCAAAGCTTTCGTTGGCCCGTGCGGCAAAATCAATTTCGGGGGTTGTGTTCATCGCTCTATTCCATATCCATGAAGCGGCGGACGTCGGGCGCGCCGTCGGGTTCCAGCCAGGGGCGCAACATTTCGGCGGCAAAGGTTTTTTCCTCCTCTGCCTGCCAGGATCTGTGGCTGTCGGAGGCGGCGGCCTGGGCCAGGATGTCATCGGTGACGACACCTTGTTGCTCCAGCGCCACGGTCAGGCGGTTCACCATGGCCTTGAGTACATAGACCTCGCCGCCCAGGGCGGTGATGACGCCAAGGAGCCGCTGGGTGGTGCTGTCCTGGAAAAAATCAAGATCAATAAGTTCCGCTGCTTTCGCTTCGCCGGAATTTGACATTCTGACCACCCTTCCCAAATGATGTCTCGCGCCCGTCGCACCGTTACGATATCAGTCGGTTCGCCCACCGGCAACGCGGCAGGGTTGGAGTTTTGGAGTTCGTGAGTGCCTGATCTGTCTCAAACCATCGCCGCTCCCCGGCGTGCCCTGCTGTGGCGGGCGGCGATGTACATGGTCGTTGGCTCTTTCCTGTTCGCCACCATGAATGCTCTGGCCAAATATGTTCTCATCACCCCCGCCGGCGCGGAGATCGGCGCCTTGCAGGTGACTTTTGCCGCTATCTTTCAGGGACGCTTTTTCTGCTGCCGGTTTTGTTTTGGGCCAAGGTGGTGCCGCGGACGCGTCATCCGGGAAAGTATGCCCTGAGGACCGGTTTCGGTGCCTCGAGCGTCGTATTGATGTTTCTGGCCTTTCAGGTCATCCCCTTGGCGAATGCGACCGCCATTGGATTTAGTTCGCCAATCTTCACGATGATGCTGGCCGTGCTTTTTCTGGGCGAGAGGGCCGGGTGGCGCAGGTGGCTGGCGGCCTTGATCGGGTTCACCGGCGTGATTGCCATCGCCGGGCCCGACGGCAATATCCTGAATACAGGTTCCTTGATTGCCGTCGCCGCCGCCCTTTGCATGGGTGCGGAGATGGCGGCATTAAAATGGGTCTCGCGCCTTGGTGACCGGCCAATTGTAATGCTGTTCATGGGCAATATTCTTGGCGCAATACTCGTCGCCGCCTTTGCTCTGCCGCAATGGACTTGGCCGGAACCATGGCAATGGTTCCCACTCGCCGGTACCGGGCTAGTCGCCATCGTGGGACAACGCCTGACGCTGACTGCCATGCGGTCGGCGGATGCAAACGTCATCGCGCCGTTGCTGTATGCCACGATAATTTTTTCCGGTCTTTACGGCGTCCTGCTATTCGGCGAGGTACCGGGATGGGGGCTGTATGTCGGCATGGGCTTAATCATTTCCAGCGGCGTGATGCTGGCTCGATCCGGCCGCTAATGCATCCGCAAGCCACCGTCGAGGCGGATGGTTTCGCCGTTCAGCATGGGCGTGGTGACGATGGTTTCCACCATGCGGGCATATTCCGAAGGATCGCCGAAACGTTTGGGAAAAGGAATGGCGTCGGTCATTTCCTTGATGTATTCCGGGCGCAGGGTGCCCGCCATCGGTGTCATGAAAATGCCTGGCGCGATGGCCATGACCCGGATGGCGTGGCGGGATAGCTCGCGGCTCATGGGTAGGCACATGGCCGCGATGGCCGCCTTCACCGCATTGTAGGTAATGGCACCCGGCGGGCCGTCATAGCCGGCGATGGAGGCGGTGTTGATGATCACGCCGCGCTCGCCGGTCTTCGGGTCGGGTTCGCAGTCCGCCATGCCACCGGCGGCCAGGCGGCAGATGTTATAGGTGCCGACCAAATGCACATTGACGATGCGGGTGTGATGGGCCAGGGGCGCGGGGCCGTCCTTGCCGACCATCAGGCGGCTTTCGGCAACGCCCGCGCAACAAACCGAAATTTGGGCCGGTCCGTGGGCCTCGCGCGCCGCCCCCATCGCCGCCTCGCCCTGTTCCTCGGACGAGACATCGCATTCCAAGGCGATGCCGCCGATCTCCCCCGCAACTTCGCGCGCCTGATCCATGTTGACGTCCAGGATCGCCACTCTGGCGCCAAGACGGCTCAGATGCCGAGCCGTCGCCGCGCCAAGGCCGGAACTGCCGCCCGTGACGATGGCGGATAAACCTTTGATCCGCATACTATTTGCTAGCTCCTATAAACCCATGCGCCTCGATCTCCACGGCCAGGCCGGGGCGGGCCAGGGCGGAGACTTCCACCAGGGTGGAACAGGGGAAATCACCGGTAAAGAATTCGGCCCGCGCCTTCCAGACCTCTTCCCGCCGGGTGATGTCGGTGACGAAGATGGTGACCTTGATAATGTCGTCCATGACGGCGCCGGCTTCCTCCACCAAATGCTTGATTTTGGTGAAGGTTATCCGGGCCTGTTCATAGACGTCATCGCCGCCCGCAATCACATCGTTGTCATAGCCCGAGACACAGCCGGCAATTTGGAAGAAATTGCCATGAACCTTGCAGTTGGACCAGGTTTCGGGCCGCGGTTCGCCAACGTGGGGAGAGGTAACCCGGTGCATGACTACAACACCGCCCTGGCCAGGACATTCAGCTCGGCCGAGGAATTGCAACGCGCCAGCAGGCTGTCCACGTTGCCGGAGGCCTTCCAATCCTGCAGCCGTTCGGTGATCTTGCCCGCGGGGCCGGTCAGGGCGACCTGATCCACCAATTCATCGGGGACCGCATTCACCGCTTCGGCCCGTCGGCCCGAGAGGAAGTGATCCTGGATTTCCACCGCCGCGGCCTCATGTCCCAGACGCTTGGCGTAATCGTTGTAGAAATTTTTATCCCGCGCGCCCATGCCGCCGATGTATAGCCCCAGGTTCTCTTTCGCCGGCATGCGGGCGGCGGCCTCGTCATCGTCCATGTTGATGCCGCAAAACGGCGTGATGGTGAAATCATCCAGGCTTTTGCCGCCGCCCGCCTTTGCGAAACCGTCGTTCAAGGCATCCTCGAACACATCGAAGCGGTTGGGATTCATGAACACCGGAATCATGCCATCGGCAATCTCCGCGCTGACCCGCACGCCGGCCGGCGCAATGGTGCCGGTGACGATTTTTATGGGGTTTGGGCTATGCAGAATGCCCTTCAAGGGTTTTCCCAGGCCAGTGGTGCCGTCGCCGGTTTTCGGGATTTGATAATGGAAGCCGTCGTGGGTCAGGGGGCCTTCCCGGGCTTCGATTTTGCGAATGATCTCGATATATTCCCGGGTCCGCGTCAACGGGCGGCCATAGGCCTCGCCATGCCAGCCCTCGATCACCTGGGGTCCCGACGGCCCGATGCCGAGGATAAAGCGGTCGCCCGAAAGCTGTTGCAGGGTCATGGCCGTCATCGCCGCCATGGCCGGCGTCCGCGCCGACATCTGAATGATGCCCGTGCCGACCTTGATCCTGGTGGTTTGCGCCAATACCCACGAGGCGGTCGAGATCGCATCGGATCCCCAGGCTTCGGACGTCCAGACAGTGTCGAAGCCGAGATCTTCGGCCTCGTGGATCAAGTCCATGTCAATGCGGATGCCGGCACCCGTGCCCGTGCCCATGATCAATCCAAGTTTCATTGTGCGCTCTCCCATGAAAATTCCAATTTCCACCAATTTACCGACACTCTGTTGCCGCGCCTAGGGGCAATCGCTTAAATTGCTCGGCTACGATTATTATTTGAGGTTTGTTCCCATGCGTTTCGGATTAATGATTATGGCCCGCGGCCCCGGCGGGACGGGCCCCGGCCTTGCCGCCATGGCCCGGGCGGCGGAGGCCGGCGGCCTGGATCTTTTGGGCTTTAACGACCATGTCGTGGTGCCGGGCGGCATTTCGTCGATATATCCCTACACCAAAGATGGCGCCTGGCCCGGCGCCGCGGTCGGCGAATGTTTGGAAATGGTCACCGCCTCCTCCTTTATCGCGGCGGCGACCGAGACCATTGGTCTGTTGACATCGGTCATGGTGCTGCCCCACCGTCCCGCCATGCTGGCCGCCAAGATGCTGGCCACGGTGGACGTGCTGTCGGGTGGGCGGCTGATCGTCGGGGCCGGCTCGGGCTGGATGCAGGAGGAGTTCGAGGCGCTGGGCTTGCCGTATTTCGACCAGCGGGGCGTGGTGACCGATGAATATATCCAGGCTTTCAAGTCTTTGTGGACCGAAGATGCGCCCGCCATGGCGGGCCGATATGTCAGCTTTGACAATGTAGTGTTCGAGCCCAAGCCCCTGCAAAAGCCCCACCCGCCCATCTGGATCGGTGGTGAAAGCGGCCCGGCGATCCGCCGCGCCGCTCGCCTGGGAGATGGCTGGTATCCCTCGAACCACAACCCGGCCAATTTGCTGGACAACCCCAGCCGATATGCCCATGGCGCCATCCAGTTGGATGTCGCCGCCGAGAAAGCGGGCCGTGATCCAGGCGATATTCATCGGGCCTATCTGGCCTTTCGGCCCGTTAATTTGAAGCTTCGCGAAGGCGGCCAACGCCATGCCCTGACCGGTTCGCCAGAGGCCATCCGCGACGATATTGGCCAATTCGCCGAACTCGGGGTAGAAACCATGGTCTTTTTCGTCGCCGGGGCGGAATTGAACGAAATTCTCGACGGCATCGCCAAATTGACAGGCGATATCCTGCCAAAATCTAATTGAAGGTAAATCCATGTCTGAAGTTAAGTATTCCATTGCCGTAATCGGCGGAACGGGCGCCCTGGGCTTTGGTCTGGCCTTGCGTTGGGCCACGGCGGGCCATGATATCATCATCGGCTCCCGCGCCCAGGACAGCGCCGATAGGGGCGCCGCCCGTTTGGCGGAGATGGCCCCCGATGCCACGGTTAGCGGCCTGGTCAACGCCGCCGCCGCCGCGGCGGCGGAGGTTATCGTCCTCACCGTGCCGTTCTCCAACCAGGCGCCCATGTTGGAAGCCATCAAGCCGGGCTGCCAGGGCAAGATCATGGTGGATGTCACCGTACCCCTGATGCCCCCCAAGGTGCGCACCGTGCATCTGCCCGAGCATGGCTCCGCCGGCAAGGGCGCCCAGGTGTTTCTGGGCGACGGCGTGCGGGTCGTCTCCGCCTTTCAAAATGTCGCGGCCGACCATTTGACCGATCTGTCCCATGACATCGATTGCGATATTCTGGTCTGCGGCAACGATCCCGAGGCCCGCGAAGTCGTGGTGGGCCTGGCGGTGGATGCCTCCATGCGGGCCTGGCACGGCGGACGGATCGAGAACTCCGTTGTCGCCGAGGCACTGACCTCGACCCTGATCTTCATGAACAACCGCTACAAGATCGCCGGCGCTGGTATCCGCATCACCGGCGCGCCGGGTTCGGCCGAGACCTCTGGAGATCATTAGCCGGCCATGAAAACTTCCCGCATGCAGATGACCGCCCTGCCGGATATGCCTATGGTTCAGCCCGGCGACGACCTTGCCGCACAGATCGCCGACGGCCTGGCGCGGGCCGGGGAAACCTTGCAAGGGGGTGATGTGCTGGTATTGGCGCAAAAAATTGTCTCCAAGGCCAACAACCGAATTTTCGATTTGCGCGACGTCACCCCCTCGGCGGAAGCGGAGGCATTGGCGGCGGAGGTGGACAAGGATCCGCGCCAGGTGCAACTGGTGCTCGATGAATCGGTCGAGATCGTGGGCAAGGTTCCCGGCGTCTTGATCGTCGCCCACCGTCTTGGCATCGTCATGGCAAATGCCGGCATTGATGCCTCCAACGTGGAGCAGGCGGACGGATCGGAGAACGTGCTGTTGCTGCCCGAGGATCCGGACGAGGATTGCCGCAAGCTGCGCCGGGCCCTGGGTGATCGCTTTGGGGTCGAAGTGGCGGTGATCATTAATGATTCCGTGGGCCGGGCCTGGCGCCAGGGCACCATGGGGCTGGCGATCGGTTCCGCCGGGTTGCCGGCGCTGTGGGATCTGCGCGGAGAGCCGGATCTCTATGGCCGGGAATTGCTGGTCAGCGAGGTCGGTCTGGCGGATGAGTTATCCTCCGCCGCCTCGATCTTGCAGGGCCAGGGTAATCAGGGCCAGCCGGTGGTGTTGATCCGGGGCGTGCAGTTCCCGGATTCAGATCCGGATTCAGAACTGGGCGCCAGCGCGCTGCCCCGGCCGCCAGAGCAGGATATGTTCCGCTAATGGCACCATTGATGGAGCAGGGGACCGTCATTGCCCTGTCAGGCGGCGTTGGCGGCGCCAAGTTGGCGTTGGGACTGTCGCGGCTGGGCCTGGGCAAGGCGCTATTGGTGGTCGCCAATGTGGGCGATGATTTCGAGCATCTGGGTCTGAGCATCTGTCCCGATCTGGATACCGTGACCTACACATTGTCCGGTTTGAGTGACCGGGAGAAAGGCTGGGGCCGGGCCGATGAAGGCTGGCGCTTCATGGACTCTCTCGGTCAATTGGGCGGCGCGGATTGGTTCAATCTTGGCGACCGTGATCTGGCATTGCATGTTCTGCGTACGGAAGCCCTGCGCACCGGCGATAACCTGACCAGCGTGACCCGAACCATAACCCATCGTTTGGGTATTGAGGCCCGCGTGGTTCCCATGACCGATGACCCCGTGCGCACCATGGTCCAGACCGCCAGCGGCGAACTGGCCTTTCAACATTATTTCGTGCGCGACAGATGCGAACCCATTGTCACCGGGTTTGAATTCAGGGGCATGGCAACGGCCCGCCCGCAGCCGGATTTCATGGCTGCGCTGGGAGAACCGGATTTGCGCGCCATTGTCATCACGCCGTCCAATCCCTTCGTCAGTGTAGATCCGATCCTCAATCTCGCTGGCGTCCGCGACGCCTTGCGTGGCGCATGGGCGCCGGTTGTGGCGGTCTCTCCCATCGTGGCTGGCCTGGCCATCAAGGGGCCGGCGGCGAAGATGATGGCGGAACTGGGCATGCCCAGCACGGCCCTGGCCGTGGCCGAACATTACGGCGATCTGCTGGACGGTTTTGTTTTGGATCATGGCGACCAGGATCAGGCCGACGGGGTCGCCGCGCTGGGTCTGAAACCCTTGATCACCAAGACCGTCATGGAAAGCCTGGAAGACCGGGAAAATCTGGCCCGCGAGGTGCTGGCCTTTGCCGGCGATCTGCGCGGCTGATGTGGGCGGTGGTTCCCATCAAGGGCTTCGATGCCCCGAAGCAGCGACTGGCCGGCGTGTTGAGCCCGGATGAACGCAGCGCCCTGGCCGAACACATGCTGCGCGATGTCTTGGCGGCCCTGACCGATCTGGCTGGGGTCGTGGTTATCAGCGGTGACGAGTCTGTCTTGAATGCGGCCCGTTGGGCCGGGGTCAGGGCCATGCGCGAGAGGGGCCCGGGCGGCTACAGCGCCGCCGTGGCCCAGGCGGGAGAGGCGCTGGCCAGAGAAGGGATCGCGGCCATGATGCATGTGCCTGGCGACATACCCCTTGTCAGCCAAGAAGATGTGGGCCGTATCGCGAATTTGGAAATGACCGCCCCCGGCGCCTGCGTCGTGCCCTCCCGGGATCACGACGGCACAAATTGTCTGGCAATGTGGCCGCCAGACCTCATGCAGCCGGCCTTTGGGCCCGACAGCTACAACCGTCATTGCCAATTATTGCGCGATCTGGGTGTGGAACCGGTGGTGCTGGAAATGGACGGGTTCGCTTTGGATATTGACACGCCGGACGATCTGCGGCTGTTTTGTGCGGGGCATGGTGATTGTGGCAGTTTACAGTACCTGCGTGCATCAGGCATTTCGGACCGTATGATGCGGGACTGATAGTGCGGGACCAGTAGTGCAGGACCAGGGGAAGTTTTTGAATGACATCCATGACGGATATTGATGTTTGGCTGGATCGCCGGCCCGACAGGGCGGAGGCCCTGGCCCTTGTGGATGTGTCCGACCTGGATGCCTTGCAAGTCGCCGCCGCCGCGTTAAGGGACCGGGGCCATGACCGTTTGATCAGTTATTCCCGGAAAGTTTTCATCCCCCTGACCCAGCTGTGCCGGGATGTTTGCCACTATTGCACCTTCGCCCATCCGCCGCGCAAGGGCCAACGGGCCTATATGACCCCCGATGAAGTTCTCGCCGTGGCCCGCGCCGGTGCCGATGCCGGCTGCAAGGAAGCGCTGTTCACTTTGGGCGATAAGCCGGAATTGCGCTACCGCGTCGCCCGCGAAGAGCTGGCGGAGCTGGGCCATGAGACGACTCTGTCATATCTGCGCGCCATGGCCCTGCTGGTGTTCGAGGAAACGGGCCTGCTGCCGCATCTGAACCCCGGTATCATGGACGAGGGCGATTTGGCGTCCCTGCGCGAGGTTTCGGTCTCCCAAGGCATCATGCTGGAAAGCATTTCGCCCCGACTTATGGAAAAGGGCGCTTGCCATCACGGCTCTCCTGACAAGGATCCCAGCCTTCGTCTGGCGACCATCGAGGCGGCCGGGAAATTGGCCATTCCCTTCACCACCGGCATACTGATCGGTATCGGCGAGACGCGGGTGGAGCGGATCGAGGCCTTGCTGGCCCTGCGCGATCTGCATGATCAATACGGTCATATCCAGGAAATCATCGTGCAGAATTTCCGGGCCAAGGAAGATACCCGCATGGCCGATTGGCCCGATGCACCGATCGACGAACTACGCTGGAGCATTGCCGCCGCCCGGCTGATTTTTGGGCCCCATATGCACATCCAGGCCCCGCCGAACCTCAGCCCCGGAGACTCGCCCAGTCTGATCCATGCCGGCATCAATGATTGGGGCGGCGTCTCCCCGGTCACGCCCGACCATGTAAACCCGGAAGCACCCTGGCCCCATTTGCGCCAGCTCGCCGATGATACGGCGGCGGGCGGCAAGCATCTGGTGGAGCGTCTGGCGATCTATCCCAATTATGCCCAAGACCCCCAGCGCTGGCTGGACCCGGCCTTTGCCCAGGCCGTACTGAACCGGGTCGATGCATCCGGTCTGGCCCGCACCGATACCTGGTCGCCCGGCATCGACCTCTCGCCGCCGGCGGCGATCACCGCCGCTTCGCCCCATGTGCCGGAGCTGGATAAATTGTTGGCCCGCGCCTCGGGCGGCGAAGATCTGAATGAAGTTGAGGTCGAACGCCTGTTCGCGGCGCGTGGTGGCGAGGTTGACGCGGTCTGCCGGGCGGCGGATGACCTGCGGCGCAAGGTCAATGGGGACAACGTTTCCTACGTTGTCGTGCGCAATATCAATTACACCAATATTTGCTATTTCAAATGCCAATTCTGTGCCTTTTCCAAGGGCAAGTTGAGCGAAAACCTGCGCGGCCGCCCGTATGATCTGTCCCTGGACGAAATCAGCCGCCGGGTGGCCGAGGCCTGGGACCGGGGCGCCACGGAAGTTTGCATGCAGGGCGGCATCCATCCCGAATACACGGGGCAAACGTATCTGGATATTTTGGCGGCGGTGAAGGCGGCGGCGCCCGACATGCACGTGCATGCGTTTTCCCCCTTGGAAGTCTATCAAGGCGCCCAGACCTTGGGTGTTCCCTTGGCGGAATTCCTTGGCCGGCTGAAAGATGCCGGGCTGAGTTCCCTGCCTGGCACGGCGGCGGAAATCCTGGACGAAGAGGTCCGCCGTGTCCTTTGCCCCGACAAGCTGACCGTGGATCAATGGCTGGATGTCATGGAAACCGCCCACGGCCTGGGCTACCGCACCACGGCGACGATCATGTTCGGCCATGTGGACCGGCCCATCCATTGGGCCCGCCACCTGTTGCGTCTGCGCACTTTGCAGATGAAGACCGGCGGCTTCACGGAACTGGTACCGCTGCCCTTCGTGCATATGGAGGCGCCGATCTATCTCAAGGGCCGGGCCCGCATGGGGCCGACCTACCGCGAAACCTTGTTGATGCATGCGGTGGCGCGTTTGGTGCTGCACCCGTACATCACGAATATTCAGACCAGCTGGGTCAAAATGGGCCGGGACGGCATTCAGGCGGCGCTGAACGCCGGGGTCAACGACATGGGCGGCACCTTGATGAATGAATCCATCACCCGGGCGGCGGGTTCCGAACACGGCCAGGAATTGCCGCCCCATGCCATGGAAGCGTTGATCCGCGATCTGGACCGCACGCCGGTCCAGCGTACCACGCTCTACGGCACTCCGCCGGAACGTCAGGTGCAGGCCTCGTTCCAGGCGGCGCCGTTGGCGGAAATCATCAACAACCCGGCCCGCAAATACGAACGCAACAGTGACCGCCAGCCGCTCATTCGGCCAGGCTTGGAGGCGGCGGGCGCGGATTAGCCGCGACGTGCTCTAATGCCGCCGCGCCGCCACGATCAGGACGTCGATGGTGGTCTCGCCCAGGGCTTTCATGGCCTCCAGTCGATGCAGTCCCTCGATCAGAACATAGCGGTTGTTGCCGCGCCGGACCTGGATGGGCAGTTTCATGCCATTTTCCAGGATATCTTCCGCCAGTATATCAATCTTGCTCGTATCAAGCGTGGCCCGTCTTTTGGCGGGGACATAGATCTCGGTTAATTTGATCGCGGTGGCTTCCATGGTACCTCGGTCTACAGGTTTAAGTCTTCATGCCGGCAAGCCGGCTTGGCGCAACAATTCGATCAAATGGTCAATGTCCAATTGATCGCGATAGGGGTAGGCGCGCGGTATGTGGCCCAAATTCAGGCCGGGACTGATCTTCAAAGCCTCGGCGATCGCCGACCGCGCGGCGGCCGTATCGCCCAACGCCATCTTTGCCGCCGCCAGCATCATGTGCGCCATTGGCCATCTGGGCGCTTGCTCCGCGGCCGCGGCAAATACCCGTTCGGCCTCCTCATAGCGGCGCAGGGTGAAATAGGCGCGGCCTTGAAAATGCGGATATCTACCGAGGTAATGGGGTTTGAGACGGGTTGCGATTTCGATCTGCACCAAGGCTTCGTCCGGTTGACCGGCGAAGACCAGGGAATTTGTGTAGCACCCCCGCGTAAAGGCATCGTTGGGGTTTAGGCCGACGGCCCGTTGCAAGCTGGCGATGCCCAGGTCATGGCGCTGTTGCCACGTCATGCAATAGCCGAGCACGGCATGAGCCAGGTAGTTAAGATCGTCCAAGGCCACGGCGTGCCGGGCGCATTCATAGGCCACGTTCAAGGCTTCATCGGTGTCGTTGTACCACTGGGATGTGTAGGTGATGAGGCGTATCAAGCCGACAATGGCATGGGCTTGTGCATATTCGGGGTCAAGGGTAATGGCTTCTTCAGCCAGCATTTGCGCCGCGGCATAGCTCGCGCGATCAGCGTCCGGGACCAGGGCCCATGCTTGCAGGCATTTGTCATAGGCGTCCATGTTGGCGGGGTTCTTGGCCCGGGACCGGCGCAGGTGGTCGGTGTGGATGGATTCCCCCAGGGCGCTGGCGATCCGGGCGGTAATCTCATCCTGCACGGCAAAAACATCGTCAAGTTCGCGGTCATATTGTTCGGCCCAAATGTGGTGATCGCTGACCGCATCAATAAGCTGCGCGGTGATCCGGACCCGATTGGCGGCGCGCCGGACACTGCCTTCCAGGACATATTGCACACCCAGTTCGCGGGCGACCTGTCCAACATCAACGGGCCTCCCCTTGTAGACAAACGTAGAGTTGCGCGCGATGACGAAGAACTGGTGGAAGCGGGAGAGTGCGGCGATGATGTCCTCGGTTATGCCGTCGGAGAAAAATTCCTGTTCCGGGTCGTTGGACATATTGTCGAACGGCAACACCGCGATGGATGGCTTGTCGGGCAATGGCAAGGCATAGCCATCAGCCTGGATGGCTGCCGGTCCACCATCGATTGACCACCGCCAGGTCCCCATGGGCCGCATTATGTTCTTCAACTCTTGCGCGCCACCGTCAGTGAATTCTTCATCGATACGGCCTTCGACATTGTCGTGGGCGTTGTTTGAAATGACCACGCCGCCGGGATCGGCGATTTCTTGTAACCGCGCCGCGATGTTCACCCCGTCGCCAAAGATGTCGTCGCCCTCGACAATGACATCGCCCAGGTGGACGCCAATTCTGAAATGGATGGCATCCCCACTGTCATTACCATTGCGCGCCGCCATGCCTTTCTGCACCAAAACGCAGCATTCCACCGCCGCCACCACGCTTTCAAACGCCAACAGCAGGCCGTCCCCCATGGTTTTAACAATACGCCCGCCATGCGTTTCAATCAGTTGATCGATGAGTTCGGACCGGTGCGCGTTCAATTTTCGTAAAGTACCGACTTCATCGCGGCCCATCAGACGCGAATAACCCGCCACGTCCATCGAGATGATCGCCATTAGTCTGCGTTGGGTGCTCTCCGACATTGATGTCAGTTTAACCAGTGTCGGATCGGGAATCCATGCGCGGTGATGACTTCGCCATAACCCGGTTGGTATAACCGGCTAACATGGAGCAAACCGTTCACCATGGAGGAAATGGAATTTTTCGCCAAAGAAACGCTTGGACGGTATCCGCGTAATCAACCCTGGCGGCGCCTGGGCCGGCCGGTTGGCCGATGATGGATTCCTATCTGCCTGGCTGAAGGAGCGTGCCCATGACCTTGCCCAACCCATTGAACATGCCCCGGCCCTACCGTGTCCACGGACATACTCTGTCATTTTTCACCCGGAAAATGACCGGCTACATGACCTACAAGGGTATGCCCTGGCTGCAGCGGGTGAAGACCTGGCCGGATCATATCCTCGCTACCGATTGGCCCGGCGGAATGCCGGTGGTGGAAATGCCCGATGGCGGGATCATGTGGGACACCACGGCGATGATCCTGCATCTGGAGCATCTATACCCGGAACACGCCGTGCTGCCCGATGACGACACCTTGCGCTTTCTCTGTTTCGCCATCGAAGATTTTTCCGACGAATGGATTTACCGCTGCGGCCCGCCGACCCGTTGGCACTACGCGGAAAATCGCCAGCAATCCGGCTGGAACATCGGCCGGGAGCTGTCCGTCCATGCGCCCCTTGGCTGTGACGAGGCCGCAGCGGCGGCCCAGGCCCGGTTGTCGGCCTCCACCCCGCCCTTTGGCGCTACGGCGGAGAATGTGGGCTCTTGGGTCGATGATGTCCTGCGTCCCTGGCAGCGGGCCGTTGGCGCCGTGTTGGAGGGCCGGCCCTATCTGTTTGGCGGCCGCCCATCATTGGCGGATTTTGGCATTTATGGCGGCAACGAGGCGCACTTTAACCGGGAACCGGTCTGCCGCCGCTGGCTGGAAGAAGATGCGCCTCTGCTGGTGGACCATACCCATCGGCTGTTCGCGCCCGAGGATCTAGAATTTGGCGATTGGTGCGGGGCAAAGGGCATCGCCGATGCATTGGTCGAATTGCTGGCACTGCTGGGCCGGCATTATCTGCCCTGGGTGGCGCGGGCCACGGTTGACGGCCAGGCCACCATAAATTTCACCAACGGCGAGGTGGTGGAGATTGCCGCGACGGACTTTCTGAAGGATGCCCGCGCCACTCTGTTGGCGCGCTATGATCAACTGCGCAATGACCATCTGGACGCTATCTTGCAGAGAGCCGGAATTCTAGGCTACTACCGGGACCATCTGGACCAG
>JAPYUH010000012.1:14998-42822 GCA_029936195.1 Alphaproteobacteria bacterium | reverse complement strand
CTTTGATGCCCTTAAGGGGCAGATGGCTTACGCTCATGGCGGTTTCCTATTCCTAGCTTTAAATTTGTGCGAAGCCCAAGAGCCCCGGCAGTTCCGCCATTGTATCAAAAATATGAGCGCCTTCATCGGCCAATTTTGCCCCGAAGCCGCCGCCGGCGAAACCATAGGCGTCCATCCCGGCGGCCCGTGCGGCGGCGGCACCGTAGGGGCTGTCTTCGATCACCACGCAGTCTTGCGGCCGCGCACCCATTTGTTCGGCGGCGAAAAGGAACAGGTCGGGGAACGGCTTGCCCCGCGCCACATGGCTGGCGGAATACAGATTGCCGTCAAACAGCGGCGCCAGTCCAGTTTTGGTCAGGGACAAGGCGATTTTGTCCGGTTCCGAGGACGAAGCCACGCAGCGGGCCAGGGGAATGGCCTCGATCGCCTTGCGGACACCGGTAACGGGTTGCAGTTCCTCGCGGATGGCCTGATAGGTGCGGCTTTGCACCGTATTGAAAAAATCTTCCGGCAGGGATTTGCCGTGCCATTCCTCGGCCATCTTAAAACACGTGGGCAGCGACAGCCCCACCATGTTGGCGACGCAGGTATCGTAATCGATGGGGAACCCGGCCGCTTGAAAACAAGCCGACAGGGTTCGGTTGGCCAAGGGTTCGCTGTCGACCAGAACACCGTCGCAATCGAAGATAACTAACTCAATCGCCATGGATCACATGAACAGCTTTTCGCCCTTCAGGTTCTTGTACATATCGGCGACCTGCGCGCCATAGCCGTTGTAGACCAGGGTCGGCACCCGCTTGTTGGTGCCCAGTACCCGTTCACTGGCCTGGCTCCATCGGGGGTGGGAGACCTTCGGATTGACGTTGGCCCAGAAACCGTATTCGGCGGCCTGGATCTGTTCCCAAAACGTGGTCGGGCGCTTGTCGGTGAACTTGAAACGGACAATGGATTTGACCGACTTAAAGCCGTATTTCCACGGCACCGCCAAGCGCAGGGGCGCGCCGAACTGCTTGCGCAAGGGCTTGCCGTAGACGCCGGTGACCATGAAGGCCAACTCGTTGGTCGCCTCGGCCATGGTCAACCCCTCGGTATAGGGCCAGGGGTACCAGACCTGTTTCTGGCCGCTGGCCATGTCCTTGTTCAGGAAGGTTTCCATGACCAGGTATTTGGCGCCCGACAGCGGCTTGGCGTATTTCACCAGTTCGGCCAGGGGAAAGCCGGACCAGGGTACGGCCATGGACCAGGCCTCCACACAGCGCATGCGGTAGAGGCGTTCTTCCAGGGGCATGGCGCGGATCAGGGTATCGATATCGACTTGGCGCTCTTTTTCCACCATGCCCTCGAACGAGACGGTCCAGGGGCGGATCTTCAGGGCGCGCGCTTCGCGGGCGATGCGCTTGTGCGAGCCGAATTCGTAGAAATTGTTGTAGGCGGCGGCGTCCTCTTCCGCCGTCAGGGGGCGGTCCAGTTTGTACCTTTCATTGCGTTTGGCGGGATACAGATCCGCCGTCGGATCTTCTTCCTTTGCGGCCAGGGCGGTGCCGCCGATCAAGGCGGCGGCGCCCATGCCCAAGGCGCTTAAGAAATGCCGCCGGTTCATGAACACATGCTCCGGCGTCGCCTCGCGTTCCGGCATCTGCCAGGATGGTGGTGATTTGATCAGCATGTTCGGCCCCTCATATTTTACGAAACCCCTAAGTCTATGTTGGCTGTTTACCGCGCCGGACAAGGTTCCTTCACCTCAATCTCCCGTGATCACGTTTAGATGAAGTTAACTTCGACCCTGCCCAGGGCCCCAAAATCCGCCGCGACATTATCACCTTTTTCCGCCCCGTTGACGGCAATCATGGTGCCCGTGGTGATCAATTGGCCCGATTCTAGGCAACTGCCGCGGCTGATCAGGTGATTGGCCAGCCAGGCAGCGACGTTCAAGGGATTGCCCAGCACGTTGGCGCTGTTGCCCTGTTCCGCCCGCACGCCGTTGCGATAGACCTGGACGGGATGGTTGGCCAGGTCGATGTGGCTGAAATCGGTCGATTCTTCGCCATAAAGCCAGAACCCGGTGCAAACGTTATCGGCGATCAGTTGCGGCGCCCCAGCGGTGGTCCAATCCCGGTAGCGGGAATCCACCACCTCAATGGCACCGAACGCCGAGCCCAAGGCCGGGCGCACGGTCTGGGCGGTATAGGGCGAACCGGTGTCGGGCAGATCACGGTCCAGGCGAAAGCCGATCTCCGCCTCCATCATGCGCATGAAGCCCGCATCCGACGAAATCACCGCCGGGCTGGTCATGACGAAGAACGAACACAGCGGCCCGGCGAAGGGCGAGGACAGGCCCAGTTGTTGTTGTGCGGTGACGTTTGTGCAGCCCGCCTTGTAGCCGACGATTTCACCACCATGCTCAGCCAGCATTTGCGCCACAAAGCGGTCCTGAATACCATAGGCGTCAGCTTCGTTGTCCGGCTGGCAGTCATCGGGAAGGGCGGTCAGCCGTTGGAAATCACGCCGCGCGCCCAGCAACAATGCGGCGGCGGCATCCTGATGCGTCCTGTCCATGACGTCAGGCGCTGAAGTTAACCCGGACCTGTCCCAGGCCGCCGAAATCCGCCACCACCTCGACCGCGCCGCCGGGTGCCGGCAGGGGCCCGATGCAGGCCCCGGCGGTGACGATGTCGCCGGCCTTCAGGCCGCCGCCTTGCAGGCAGAGTGTATTGGCCAGCCAGGTCAGGGCGTTGTAGGGGTTGCCCAGCACATTGGCGGCATTGCCTGTCCCCGCCAGTTCGCCGTTGAAGCTCAGGCTGACGGGCCAGTCCTCGAAATCGACGGCATCCAGATCCGCGATCTCGGTGCCCGCAACCCAATAGCCGGCGGCGGAATTATCGGCGATGACCTGCAAGCCGCCCGCGCCCACGGCGCCCGTGTAGCGCAGGTCCACCACCTCGATTGAGGTCATGACGCCGGCGACCGCCGCCGCGACCCCGCCCGGATCATAGGGCGCGGCGGCGGCGGGCAGGTCCTCCCCCATGCGGAAGGCGAACTCCGCCTCAAGCAAGCGAAAATTATAGTCTTCCACCACGATGGTGGCGCCGTCCTCCAGCAAATGGGAGGACACCAGGACGCCCCGGAAGGGCGCATCCAGGCCGAAATTTTGTTGCGCCGCCTCGGACGTCGCGCCAGCCTTGTAACCGGCCTTCTTGCCGCCCGAAAGCTGTTCGATCAGGGGGATCAAGACGTCTTGAATTTGATAGGCGTCTTCGAGGTTTTGCGGCTTCAGATGCTCGGGCAGGCCCTCAATTGTGGTCTTGTCCCGGCGCGCTTGTGCAAGCAGTTCCGCCGCTTGGACGGCCGCTGATTGATCCATATTAATGTTCCTTTTGTTTGGCGCGGCCTAGGCCGCCACTTCCTCGTTGTGGGCGGTAACCACGTCGTCGGCCAGGCGGCCGGTCAGTTCCTGCAGCCGGTCGAACGAGGCGGTGTAGCTGCCCGTGCCTTGGGTGGCGGAGCGCAATTCGATAATCAGATCATGCAACTCCGATTGTGGCATATGGGCCGAGACCACATCCCAGCCGGTCCAGCCCGCCCGCGTGTCAAAGCCCAGGATCTGACCCCGGCGGCCCGAGACGATGGCGTTGATTTTCGGCGTATGCTCCGAGGGGGCGGCGATGTCCACTTGCAGGATCGGCTCCAACAAAACCGGATTGCACAGCTTCATGCCCTCGTTCATGGCGATGCGGGCCGCCGTCTTGAAGGCGATTTCGGAACTATCCACCGCGTGATACTGGCCATCGAAGGCGGTGACCGATACATCCACGACCGGGAAACCCAAGGGCCCCTTGATCAGATATTCCTTCACGCCCGCCTCCACGGCGGGAATGTAATTGCGCGGGATGGCGCCGCCGACGATCTTATCGACGAATTCAAAGCCGGAGCCCCGGGGCAGCGGCTTGATGGCCAGGTGCACGTCGCCGAACTGGCCGTGGCCGCCCGATTGCTTTTTGTGCCGGCCGTGCTGTTCGATGCTTTTGCGGATGGCTTCCATATAAGGCACCCTGGGCCGCTCCGATTTGACCTCCAGGCTGTATTTGCCCAACAGGCGGTCCATGGTGATCTTCAAATGAATATCGCCCTGTCCGCGCATCACCAGTTGATGGGTCGCGTCATCATGGCTGATCGAGATCGAGGGATCTTCATCGCGGACCTTGGCCAGGGCGGCGGAGAGTTTTACCTCGTCATCCCGGTGCGCGGCGGCAATGGTCAGGGCAAAGACCGGGGGCAGGACATCGGGTGTCGGCAGACTGTCGGCGTCACTGTCCGACAGGGTCTCGCCCGTCACCACGTTCTCCATGCGGCCCAGGCCAACCACTTCGCCGGCCTTGGCGGAGGGTGTTTTCTGCTGTTCATGACCCATCATGCGCACCAGGGAAGAGACCCGCTGGCCGTTCAGGGTCATGCCTTCCTTCAATTCGCCGGCCCAGACCCGGGCGATGGAGACCTTGCCACCGTGCTGGGTATGATAGGTTTTCAGGACCTGGGCTATATTGCCAGTGGCGTCCTCCACGCCGGCGCGGGCGACGGCGGCTTCGGCGCTGGGAACTTCATGACGTAGTGCCTTCAACAGGCGGAAGATGCCGCCGCCCTGTTCAGCGGCGCCCAGCAGCACGGGAATGATGTTCCCGTCTTGAAAATCCTTGGTCAGGTTGGCGTACAGCTCGTCCTTTTCCGGCGTGATGTCTTCGAGCACCTTTTCCATCAGGTCGTCATCGAAATCCGCCAGGGTTTCCAGCATGGTGTAGCGGGCCTCGCCAAAGGCATCTTCCTCTGCGCCCGGCAGTTCCACCACTTCCGAAGCCTGGCCGGCCTGATAGTGATAGGCCCGTTCCGAGGCCAGATCGATATAGCCGGTGACATCCTCGCCGTCCTGCACGGGGATATGGCGCAGCACCAAGGGCTTGGAGGAGATCGGCTGCAAGGCATCGAGCAGCGCCTGCACGGTGATGGTCGCCTTGTCGATCTTGTTGACGAACAGCATGTGCGGGATGCCCAGTTCATCCAGACTGTGCAACAGGGGTGCCAGGGCTTGGGCCTTGTCGCCATCGGGTTCGCAGACCACCACGGCGGCATCGACGCCGCGCAGCACAAAGAGGCTTTCCTGCAGCAGTTCGATCGAGCCGGGGCAGTCCAGGAAAGTGAAATCGCTGTCCATGAAGGTGGCCGAGGCGACATTCAATTCCGTGCTCATATTGCGGTTGCGGGCTTCCTGGGCGCTGTCGCCCACCGTGTTGCCCTCGGTCACCGAGCCCTTGCGGTTGATCGCTTGGGAGGTAAACAAAAGACCTTCCAACAAAGTGGTCTTGCCGGACAGGTACGGCCCGATTATGGCCACGTTGCGGGGTCCGCTTGGTTTGCTGTTGGTCATGATGCTTCCCTATCTACGCTGGTCCATCCCATAATCCGGCGACACGCCTCTGATGGGCGGTTTCTGTTTTGCCGGAAGTCAATTTAATCAACGGGCGGGGGCGGTAGGCAAGCGGATTCGCAATATTTTATGTCGAAAGTACGATTTAATCCGTGGGCGGGCCATTCACATAGGGTTTCAGCGCCGCATAAGCCACGGAATGGACCGGGACGGGGACACCCAGTTCCTTGGCCATGCGCACCACGGCGCCCTGCAGGCCTTCCAGTTCGATGCGTTTTTCGGCCAGCAGGTCGACCAGCATGGACGGCATGGCATTGGCAAAGTTGCTCAACATCGCCATGCGGCTTTCCAGGGCATCGGGAGGGAGTTGCACGCCCTTGGCACCCGCCAGGGCAATGACCTCCTTCATGGCGCCGACGGCAATTTCCTGGACCTCGGGCACTTCGATCAAAACCTTGCCCGGCAGGCGGGTCAGGCAGCAGGCGGTGGCGAGGGGCACCAGGATAGCAAACTTCAGCCAGATGGCGGTTTCGATGTTCTCCACAAGGAAAGTCTGGATGCCGGCGTCCGTGCAGATTTGGTGGAAATGGCGCAGTCGCTCGCTATCGCCGCCGTCCCGTTCGCCAAATTCCAAGGCCGCCAGGGGCGCCTTATGCTCAATCACGCCAGGTTCAACGATGTTGGAGGGGATTTGAGCCGTGCCGCCGACCACGCAGTTACCGCCCAGGACGGCCTGCATGCGATCTTCGCTATCGATGCCGTTGAGGAACGAAATGACCGCCGTATCGGGTCCGATCAACGGCTTGATCGCCTCGCAAGCCTCTTCCACGTCGTAGAGTTTGACGCAGAACATGACGATGTCGACCTCGCCGATGGTGGCGGGGTCATCCGTCGCCTTGACGTCGGCAATATGTTCATCGCCAAGGGGCGAGATAATGCGCAAGCCGTTGGCCCGCATGGCCGCCAGATGGGCGCCACGGGCAATGAAATGGACATCGGCGCCGGCCGCCGCCAGCCGGCCGCCGTAATAGCCGCCGATGCCGCCCGATCCCATGATCGCGATCTTCATGAAACGCTGCTCCGTAACCAATTTCAGTCTTTAAGTGAGCGAGGCGCAAAAGCGCTGGATGCGCTGGCAGGCCTCTTCCAGCGCCTCGGTGGCGGTGGCATATGAAATGCGGAAATGAGGCGACAGCCCGAAGGCTTCCCCATGCACCACGGCGACGCCCTCGGCCGCCAACAGGGCGGTCGAAAACTCCAGATCCGTGGAGATCTTCTTGCCGTCCGGCGTGCTCTTGCCCATGCAGCCCGCGACCGATGGATAGACATAGAAGGCGCCATCGGGGGTCAGACAATCCATGCCGCTGGCCTGGTTCAACATCCCCACCACCAGATCCCGCCGGCCCTTGAAGACTTCGTTATGTTCGGCGATGAATTCCTGAGGGCCGTTCAGGGCCTCGACCGCCGCCGCCTGGGAGATCGACGAGGGGTTGGAGGTGCTTTGCGATTGTACCTTTGACATGGCCTTGATCAACGCAACCGGCCCCCCCGCATAGCCGATGCGCCAACCGGTCATGCAATAGGCCTTGGAGACGCCGTTAACGGTCAGGGTCCGGTCATACAGCGCCGGCTCCACCTGAGCTGGTGTGGCGAAGGTGAAATCGTCATAGACCAGATGCTCGTACATATCGTCGGTCATCACCCAGACGTGGGGATGGCGCAGCAGCACATCCGTCAGGGCCTTGAGCTCGTCATGGCTGTAGGCAGCGCCGGAAGGATTGGAGGGAGAGTTGAAGATCAGCCATTTCGTCTTGGGCGTAATGGCGGCCTCCAGGTCGTCGGCCGTCATGCGGAATTCGGTTGCCGCCGTGACATCGACGATGACCGGCTCACCGCCCGCCAGATGCACCATGTCCGGGTAGGAGACCCAATAGGGCGCCGGGATCACCACCTCGTCGCCGGGATTGATGGTGGCCACCAGGGCGTTGTACAGCACCTGCTTGCCCCCGGTGCAGACGATGACTTGATCCTCGCCGTAGTCCAAGCCGTTCTCACGCTTGAACTTGGCCACGATGGCCTGTTTCAGGGCCGTGGTACCGGAGACATTGGTGTAATTGGTATCGCCATCCTCAATCGCCTTGATCGCCGCGGCCTTAATATTGTCGGGCGTATCGAAATCAGGCTCGCCGGTGCTCAAGGAAATGATGTCGTTGCCCGCTTCCTTTAGCTCGCGGGCCATGTCGGTGATCGCCATGGTCGGCGAGGGCTGCACGCGGGCGAGGGCATTGGCGAGGAAGGGCATGGCATGGACCTTTAAAGAGGGAAGCAATGTTCGATTTTTTGCGTGAGGGAACCTAAACCCCTAACCGTCCACGTGCAACGAGGAATGGGCGCGCGGTCATCCCTGCGCCATGGCCGCGGCCTGTATGGCCTCCGCCTCCGACCGGGCCGCCTCGGCCTCGCCGACCAGCCAGTCACGGAAGGCGCGTACCTTGGGTCGGCGTTCGGCGCCGGGCGGGTAAACCAGCCAATGGGAAAACGGCAGGGGCAGGCCCAGATCAAAGGGGCGGACCAGCCGGCCCGCGGCCAGATCGTCCGCCACCAGGGCACGCCGGCCCAGGGCCACGCCCTGGCCCTCGATCGCAGCTTGCACTACCATGGTCCAGGGCGTCAGGGTCATGCCGTGGCCAGGATCCACATCGTTAACCCGGGCAGCCTGCAGCCACATGCGCCAGTCCGGCGTGACATCATCGAACATGGGCGTGCCGTCATGCAGCAGGCGGTGATGGCGCAATTGATCCGGATTGTGCAGGCCTTGGGGCCCGTCCAGCAGGTCGGGGCTGCAAACCGGGAAGACCTCTTCGCCCAAAAGCCAAATCGCCTCCACGCCCTCGTACCGGCCACGTCCAAAACGCACCGCGCAATCCACTTCGTCGCGGCGAAAATCCACCAGATCCATGCCGGCGCTGATGCGCACTTCGACCTCTGGGTGGTCGGCCTGGAAACGGTCCAGGCGGGGGATTAGCCATTTCGAGGCAAAAGAAGGCGAGGTGGACAGATTTAGCGGCCCGCCTTCCTGGGCATGACGGACCTCGGCCACCGCGTTGTCCAGTTGGTCGAAGCCATCGCTTAAACCAGGCAGCAGCAGGCGGCCGTGCTCGGTAAGGGCCAGGGCCCGGTTCATGCGGCGGAACAGGCTCAATCCCAATTGCCCTTCCAGGCCCTTGATCTGCTGGCTGACCGCCGCCGGCGTGACATTCAACTCGCCGGCGGCGGTGGAAATGCTCAAATGCCGGGCGGCGGCCTCGAAGGCGCGCAAACTGTTCAGGGGCGGCAAACGGCGGGCCATGGGGGGCTCCATTCGGTTTCAGTTTAGGAATTCTAATTCAGTATATAGAAAGTCTCTGTTGTTGATCTAGGCCTAAATCCCTAGTTTCTGGCTACAACTTGTTACCAAATCAAACTCAGTTGCGAATTTTGGAATAGTATTTCTTTAATATAAGAAACGCCATCGACCCAAACGAGCAACCATCCGGCCGACAGCAGGCCCCGCTGGCGGTCCGGACGAGGCGCCCTGGTAAAACCCGGGGCGCCTCTTTTTTATCTAAATCGTCTGGAAGGCAATTTGGTGGAATCAGCAATTATGCCTGAGCTTGCACGGTATCTTTTTGGGCCGTGACGATGCGGGTTTTCGGCAAATGGATTGAAACCGTCGTGCCGACGCCCTTGGCGCTTTCGAGGTGCAGATAACCGTCGTGCAGCTTGCACAGGGATTGCGACAAGGGCAGGCCCAATCCGGTGCCTTCGTGGTCGCGGGTCATGGTATCGCCCGCCTGCCCGAAAGGCTGCAGGGACAGTTCCATCTCCTCCCGGCTCATGCCCCGGCCCGTATCGCGCACGGACAGGGCCACGCCGCCATCGCTTTCCAGCCCGACCGAAACCCTGATTTCACCACCCCTGGGGGTGAATTTGACGGCGTTTGACAGCAGGTTCAATACAACCTGCTTCAATTTTCGCTCGTCGGCCCATAATGGCGGCAGGCCGGGCGGCACCGCGTTTATCAAAGTTAAGCCGGCAACCTTGGCCCGGCCGTTGACCTGACGCAGGCTGACGGCGATGATCTCGCCGACATCGACTTCCCCTTCTTCCAAATCCATATGGCCGGATTCTATCTTGGCCAGATCCAACAGATCATTGATGACTGCCAGCAAATGGGTGCCGCTGTCAAAAATGTCCGTGGCGTATTCGTGGGCCCGTTCAAGATCTTCCTTGACCAGCATGCCGGCCATCATGATCTGCGAGAATCGCAGGATCGCGTTCAACGGGGTGCGCAGCTCGTGGCTCATATTGGCCAGGAACTCTGATTTCGATCGGTTGGCGGTCTCCGCCTGCAGCTTGGCCTTGATCAGATCCTGTTCGGTGCGGTATTTCGTGGTGACGTCCAGATTGCATGATACGGCGCCGATTATTTTGCCCTGCCCATCGCGCAGCACGGCCACCGAGCTATGTCCCCGGTAGATCGAGCCGTCGCGGTGGCATAACCAAACCTCGAATTCGGTGCTGCCATGTTCATAGGCCAATGGCGCCAACTCCCGCCAAAACCGCTCCTTGTCCTTTGGCGCGATGCATAGATCGATGCTGTTGCCGATCATCTCTTCGGCGCTGAAACCGGACTGCCGCTCGGCACCCTTGTTCCAACTCAAGATATTGCCCTCGGTATCGGTGGAAACCACGGCTTCGTGAACCTGATCAAAGATCAGGGCTTGTTGACGCAGGCGTTCCTCAATCCGCCGTTGTTCAGTCACGTCATGCACGGTCCCCGCAAGGCGGAATCTGGTGCCGTGGGCGTCGAACTCAAACTCGCCTTTTTTGCGGATATGGGAGAGGCCGCCGTTGGGTCGGACAATGCGGTAGTCGATTTCGTAGTCATGATTATTTTTCAAAGCATTGACGCGGGCCTGATCGGTTGCTTCCCGGTCTTCGGGATGGATGAATTCTTGAGGCGCCCGAAATGCATCATTGACTTCGGGACGGGCCAGACCAAAAAGACGGTAGGTTTCGTCCGTGGCACTAAATTCCTCTGTGCGGAAATTATACTGCCAGCCGCCAAGGTGGGCGATTTTCTGGGCACGGGATAATCGCGACTGACTACGGCGCAATTTCCGTGTCGTGTGTTCACGCTGGGCGATGGTTAGACTTATGTAGTGCCAGCCCCCGATCACCAGTATCAGGAAGTCCAGGATGCCGCCCGATATCACCATGGCGGCGATCAGGAACGGTCCCTGTACCTCGAACAGATCGATTTTCGCCACCGCCGCAAGGTCGTATCCGGGAACCGGTTCATGGGCCGCCAGAACCTTCACCCCGGCATAGTCGAGCACGCGGACAATGCCCGAATGTCCCCGCAGGCCAAGGCGCGCCGGCACCGCCAAATCCGATTGCATGGGAATGGTCAAGGTTGGGCCCGGTGAAAAAGGGTCGCCGCGCCGGGAAAGGATAATTTGATCGCCATGGCGGCGGGCCAGAATGAATTCGCCGCTTTTGCCGAACCCCGCCTTGGGCAAACGCTGGGATAGACCGTCGGCGAGTGCCCCAAGACTGGTGGCCTTGTCCATGTTGGCGCCCAATTCAACCGATTGGGCGGACATTACCACGTTGATCAAGCGCGCCTCGCTCAAGGCCAGTTCGTGCAGCAATTCGGATTGGCTATCCAATTCGGCGCGATACAACATGGCCAGGGAGACGCCCGCCGCCAATACAATAACCGCAACCATGATGGCGGCGAGAGATAGCAGCCGCCACCTTTGCAGATTATCGTCCGACAGCACGGGGCCGGACGCATCCGAGGCGGCCTCGTTGTACGGCCCGCCACCCTGTCCGCCGACATGTTCTCCGGCGGTTGTCACGCCGGTCCCGGCACTATTTGGATTTGGCGCTTCACTGCCCAACGATCTCGTCTCCGCCCGTTAATTGTCCCAACCGTGGGGCAGAGTCTCAAATCAGTATTAAGGCCTCATTAAAATTGGAAATTAATGCTCAATTTTGTCCACTAGTTCACCGATTTCTCCCGATCCGACCAGAAAGGCTCGCGCAATTGCGCCTTGAGGATTTTTCCGGCTCCGGAAAGGGGCAGGGGGTCGGCGCTAAACTCTACGGATCGGGGACATTTGAAGCCGGCGATCAAGTCTTGGCAATGCGCGATGACGGCTTGTTCGTCAGCCGCTTGACCCTCATTCAGGCGGACGATGGCATGCACCTGTTCGCCCCATTTTTCATGCGGTATGCCGATTACCGCGCATTCCGCCACTGCGTCAAACTGATAGATGGCATCCTCGACCTCCGCCGAATAGACGTTCTCGCCGCCTGATATGATCATATCCTTGACCCGATCGACGATAAAGACAAAGCCTTCGTCGTCCATGCGGGCACCATCGCCCGTGTGCAGCCAACCGTTGCGCAGCGCATGGGCGGTCATCTCGGGCTGATTCCAATAGCCTTTCATGACATTGTCGCCGCGCGCGCATAGCTCGCCCACGGTGCCGGCGGGAACTTCGTTGTCATCTTCATCGACGATCTTCAATTCCACCCCCAACAGGGCCTGCCCGCAGGACCCCAACTTGCCTTCCGGGGTGTCGGGGACATGTCGGGCGGCATCCAGCATGGTCAGAATGGGCGCGGATTCGGTCTGGCCATAGGCATGGTGGAACCGGGTGTGGGGCATCACTTCCATGGCGCGGCGGACCACGGCTTCGGGCATCGGGGAGGCGCCATAGATGATGTCGGCCAGGGTGGAGAGATCAAAGTTTTCCACGCCGGAAAAATGCACCGCCATATTGACCATGGTGGGGACCCAGATGGTGATGGTGATCTTGTGGGTCTGGATCGAACGCAGGGCGGCTTCGGGCTCGAACGCCGGCAAGATGACCGAGGCGCCGGCGGAGGTGGCGATGGCGTAGGTACAGGTGCCGTCCGCGATGTGGAACATGGGCGCGGCGTGCATATAGACCGAATGACTGCGGAAACCGACCTTGGGCGCGAACTGCAGCGCGTTGTAGAGCACATTGTGCTGGCTCAACATCACGCCCTTGGATCGGCCCGTGGTGCCGCCCGTGTAGTACAGCATGGCCAAATCATCGCTGGCCGTATCGGCAGGGTCGGCGGCTGCGCCGTCCAGCAACCCTTCGAAGGCCAGGGTGCCTTCCGGTGTGGCTTCGTCGCCGATGAAGACGATGTGCTTGACGGTTTCAAGCTGATCCTGGATTTGCGGCAGGACGCCGACGAAAGCCTCATCCACCATCAATACGCTGGCGCCCGAATCGTTTAGCCAAAAAACAATCTCGGGCGGCGCCAGGCGGGTATTGATGGGCACCAGGACGAAGCCGCCCCATGGCACGCCGAAATAACTCTCCATATAGCGGTCGTTGTTTAATGACAAAACCGCGACCCGGTCGCCGCGCCGCAGTCCAAGATTGGACAGCCCCCCCGCCAGGCGGGCGATGCGGCTGCCGAACTGCTCCCAGCTCTGTCGCCGTTCGCCGTATATGGTAGCCGTGCCATTGCCATTGACCTGTATATTACGGCGGATGGTGGAGGATATTTTCATCGCTTGCGAACTCCAATATTGTTGACCGCAACATATAGAGGGGTTGGTCGGATTGTCATCAACTTTGCTATGCTGGAAACTGATCGGCTTATTGCGCAATTGCCATTGAAGCGGCACATTGCCGGAAATTTGAATACTTTATTGGAGGTTGCGTTGGATATTCAAGAGATGCGGGTCGACTTGGCGGCATCCCTGCGCTGGGCGGTACGGCTGGGCCTGCACGAGGGCGTGGACAATCACTTTTCCATGGCCGTGCCGGGCGATGACGGCGTGATGCGCGGGGATCGCTTTCTGATTAATCCCCTCGGCTGGCACTGGTCCGAGATCACCGCCTCCTCCCTGGTCCTGTGCAACGCGGACGGCGAAGTGCTGGAGGGGGAGAACGAGGTCGAGGATACCGCCTTCTATATCCATAGCCGGGTGCATCTGGGCTGTCCCTCGGCGACGGTGGCCATGCATACCCACCAGCCTCATGCCACCGCCCTGACCCTGCTGGACGGTGGCCGGCTGGAAATGTGTGAGCAGAACGCCCTGATGTTCGATGACCGCATCGCCTATGACGATGATTATGATGGCCTGGCCTTGGGCGTGGACGAGGGCGACCGCTTGGCGCGGAAAATGGGTAATTGTTCTCTTATGATAATGGCCAGCCATGGCGTGATGGCAGTAGGTCCCAGCGTGGCGGAGTGTTTCAACGATCTTTACTACCTGGAACGGGCGGCGCAATTTCAGATCCTGGCCCGTTCAACGGGGGCGAGAATGCGCACCATTGCCCAAACTGTCCGTGACCGGGTAAAGCAGCAAATGGGTATCGAACGCGTCAAGGTCGCCGACCGCCATTTCAAGGCCTTGCGCCGCATTCTTGACCGTGAGGAGCCGGAATACAGGAACTAATCCATGGTCTTTGATGGGGTCGCAAGAACGCTCCATTGGTTGATGGCGTTGTTACTGCTGGCCATATTTTTGTTTGGTCTGCAACTGGAAGATCTGCCCCTTGCCGAGCGCATGGAGCAGATACCAGTCCATGCCAGCCTGGGTCTAACTTTGCTTGCATTGGTGTTCATCCGCCTGGGCTGGCGCTGGCGGCACCCAGCGCCGCTTTATCCCGATAGCATGACCGCCCGTCGGAAATAATGGGCCAAGGGTGTGGTCTATTCGTTCTATGCCCTGATGATCGCGCAGCCTCTGTTTGGGTTCATGCATGCGGCCACCTATGTTGATTTCGAAATCCATGCCTTTGGCGCCTTGAATGTGACGGCGCTGTTGCCTTCGAATGGGAACGTGACCTCGATTTTGAACATTATCCACGGCACCTGCGCCTGGTTGCTGGCGCTGTTGGTGATCGGTCATGTGGGTGCAACCTTGAGACATGTCTTTTGGGACAAGGACGGCATTCCGGCCCGCATGATACCGTTTCTAAAAGTGCCAAAATAACGCCGCCCTATATGGCGCCACTTTGTTCCAACAGGCGGCGGTGGGCTTGCAGGCTGTCGGTGATCATCAGGGCGGCCTGGACCGCATCGCGGCCCGCCTCGCCATTGACGGCCGGGATCTCTCTGGTTCGCACGCATTTGACAAAGGCGGCGATTTCCTGGGCCAGGGCGTCGGCCTCGTCGAAACTGAACTCCTCTGTTTCGATATTCGGAATGCCGGGGAACATCTCGCCCTCGCCCTTGCGCCGGACCGTCACCTTGCGTTGGGCCAGATCGGCGACCAGATAGGTATCGGGCTGAAATATGCGCATGCTGCGTTCGGTCTTCAGGGAGACCCGGCTGGCGGTCAAATTGGCGGCGCAGCCGGAGGCGAAGCCCAGGCGGGCGGAGACGATATCCTCCCCCTCCGAGACCACCGCCGCGCCCACCGCGTCGACCGAAATCAAGGGGGCGCCGACCAGGGCGGTGATCAGATCGATGTCATGGATCATCAGATCCAAGACGACATTGACGTCCTTGGCGCGGGGATTAAACGGCGCAATACGGTTCGCTTCGATGAACAGCGGCTTGCTGACCCGCTCGGCGAGCGCGAAATAGGCCGGCGAGAAGCGTTCCAGATGGCCCACCTGCAGGGTCAGGCCCCGGGCATGGGCCGTGGCGATCAGAGTATTGGCGCTATCGACGCTTTCGGTGATGGGTTTTTCCACCAACAGATGGATGTCCATTTCCAGCAGGTCGCGGCCCACCTCGTGATGCAGACTGGTGGGCACGGTGAGGGAGGCGGCATCGACCTCGCCGGCCAATTTTCGATAGTCGGTCAGGGCGCGGCAGCCGTACAGGGCGGCGACGTCCCCGCCGCGTTTCTGGTCTTGGTCCACCACGGCGACCAATTCTACACCCTCCATGGCGGCATACTTCGCGGCATGCAACTTGCCGAAATGGCCGACCCCGACAACAGCGACCCGCATCATATTCTCCTGGCCGCCCTTGTCACAAAGGTCGTGCGACATTGAAATTCCTGCATCACTCTATCTCACTTGTGTGCCGTCTCCATGGGGGATGCCTACCCCATGGTGGCGTCCGGGCAAAGACGAAAATTGGGCGGCGAAATTTGGACGGCGAAATTTAGGAGAGCTGACAATGTTGCAGCGCAGGTCATTCGGGAATACCGGTTTGCAGGTCTCGGAACTGATATAGGGTGCGGGCTATGTGGGCGGCATTGTCATCAACGCATCCGACGAGACCCGGCGAACCTTGATCCGCCGCCTGCTGGGCGCCGGCATCAACTGGATCGACACCGCGGAAAGCTATGGTCAGGGGGCTTCCGAAGAAGCCTTGGGCTGGCTGTTGGCGGAACTGCCCGAGGGGGAGCGGCCCTATGTTTCCACCAAGTTTCGTCTCGATACCGCCCGGTTGGACGATATCCCTGGGCAGATCGAACGATCGTTGGCGGGCAGCCTAGAGCGCCTGGGCATGGCGCGGGTCGATCTCTATCAATTGCACAATGTGCTGGGCCAGGACGGTTTCGATATCAGCCATGTGCTTGGCGCGGGCGGGGTTTGTGATAGTCTGGACAAATTGCGGGCCCAGGGGATGTTCGACCATGTTGGCTTCACCGCCCTGGGTGACGCGGGGCAATGCAAGGAACTGATCGCCTCCGGCCGCGTCGCCTCGGCCCAGGTCTATTACAGCCTGCTCAATCCCTCCGCCGGGCGGTTGGTTGGGGCGGATTGGCCGACCTCGGACTTTGAAAACCTGATCGACACTTGTCGGGAGCATGGCGTCGCGGTGATGAATATTCGCATCTTCGCCGGCGGCGCCCTGGCCGCGCCACAACCCCATGGCCGGGAAGCCCAGATCACCAGGAACGCCGATGTGGCGTTGGAACATGCCAGGGCCGAAAGTCTATTGGCGGCATTGCCGGAAGGCCAGGGCAGCCGGGCCCAGGCCGCCCTTCGTTTCGGTTTGGCCCACCCCGGCGTCTCGGGTGTCGTACTGGGGCTGGCGGAACTATCTCATTTGGAGGAAGCCTTGGAAGCCGCCGCCATGGGCCCAATGGGCGATGATGTCATCGCCTCGCTAAAGCCCATTTGGGATCGTGGCTTAGCAGACTGAACAGTTCTCGCGGGCCTGATCCACCATCGCCACAAGTTGTTCGTAGCTGATAGCGCCTGGCGCCATCTGTTCGCCGATAACGATGCTTGGCGTGCCGCGAATACCCATGGCCGCGGCCAACTTGCGATTGCCGTCAATAATCGCCGTGATCTCGGGCTTCCCCATGTCTGCTTTCAGGCGCGCGACATCCAGCCCCACGTCCCCCGCGATCTGAAAGATCAGGGTCTCCGACAGACGCCGGCGCAGACCCAATACAGCGTTGTGGAAGGCCAGATATTTACCCTGCATCTTGGCGGCAAGGGCGGCCCGGCTGGCCGTCACCGAGACGGGCCCCAGAATGGGAAATTCCTTGAAGACAAAGCGCACGGTCTTGTCCGTCTCCAGCAGGCGGTTCACGCTGGGCAGGAACGTTTTGCAATAGCCGCATTGGTAGTCGAAAAACTCCACCACCGGGATCCGGCCCAGCGGGTTGACGATAAAATCCGTGGTGGAGGCGAACAATGCCTTGCGGTTGGATTTGATGGCGCCAACCAAATCGGCTTTTTTCTTCGCCTGCTGGCGTTGTTCCAGCTTCTGCATGACCTCCACCAGCAACTCGGGATTGGCCAGCAGATAGTTGCGGATAATCAATTCGATGCGCGCGGTTTCCGGATCCTTGGATTGCTGTGCCGCCGCCAAACTTGGCAGGGCCATGGCAACGGTCAGGCAAAGAAGGGCGCAGATGCGGCGGAGTCGGTGGATAGCCATATGGTCCCCATACGGGTAGTGACAAAGATTGGGGTGAAATTATTCGGTGATATTGGCCCCGCAATCCAGTTTAGGCAATACCGGATCACGCAACTGTGCGCACCCGCGCGACGGCGGCAAGCCAGGCATCATATAAGTCTTCCCGAAGTTCCGCCGGCATTCTGGGCGTGAATTCCGCCTCGCGCCGCCACAGCCCAGCCACCTCGCCGGTGGAGGGAAAGAGACCGGCTTGCAGGCCCGCCAGATAGGCCGCGCCCAGGGCGGTGGTCTCGGTTACCGACGGGCGGTCAACCGCAAGGCCCAGGATGTCGGCGAGGAACTGCATCAGCCAATTGTTGTCCACCATGCCGCCGTCGACACGCAGTACATCCAATGTCAAATCGCCCACCGCCCTGGCATCGGCCTGCATGGCCGCCAACAGATCGCGGCTTTGATAGCAAACCGCTTCCAGACCGGCGCGGACAATCTCGGCGATACCGCTGTCCCGTGTCAGCCCCAATATCGCGCCCCGCGCCCCGGCATCCCAATAAGGCGCGCCCAGGCCGGTGAATGCCGGCACCATGATCACCCCGCCAGTGGAAGACAGCCCGGCTGCCAGAGCTTCCGATTCTGGCGCTTCGTCAATCAATTTCAAGCCATCGCGCAGCCATTGCATGGCGGCCCCGGCGATGAAGATGCTGCCTTCCAGGGCATAGGTGGTTTGCCCGTTCAGGCGGTAGGCCACCGTGGTCAGCATACGGTTTTCCGAGGTCACGGCCCGCGTGCCCGTGTTCAGCATGACGAAACAACCGGTGCCATAGGTGGACTTAATCATGCCGGGCCGAAAACAGGCCTGACCCACCAATGCGGCATGTTGGTCCCCTGCCATGCCGGTGACGGCGATGGGGGCGCCGAACAGGTCGCCCGCGGTGTGGCCGAAATCGGCGGCGCAGTCCCGCACATCCGGCAGCAGGCCAATGGGGATATCAAACATCTTACATAGACCCTCGTCCCAGCGTTGGCGATGGATATCGAACAGCATGGTACGGGCGGCATTGGTGGCATCCGTGGCGTGCACTTTTCCGTCGGTCAAATTCCACAACAGCCAGCAATCCATGGTGCCGAAGGCCAATTCTCCCCGCCCCGCCGCCTCCCGGGCACCCTCCACGTGGTCCAACAGCCAGGCGATCTTGGTGGCGGAAAAGTACGGATCGACGATAAGGCCGGTACGCGCCCGGATCAGTTCGTCTTGGCCATCCCGGCGCAGGCGCTGGCAATGATCGGCGGTGCGCCGGTCCTGCCAGACGATGGCGTTGTGGATCGGTTTGCCGGTGTCCCGGCGCCAAATGACCGTGGTTTCCCGCTGGTTGGTGACGCCGATACCTCCGATCTGGCTTGGTTCCGCTCCGCCCTGGGACAGGGCCGCCCGTGCCATGGCCACGGTATCCCGCCAAATTTGTTCGGCGTCGTGCTCCACGAGGCCGGGGCGGGGAAATATCTGCGGCAGCTGCCGCTGGGCGGTAGCGCGCGGCGTGCCCCGATCATCGAATAAAATGGCTCGGGACGAAGTCGTGCCCTGGTCAAGGGCAAGTATGAATTTCCTGCCGCTCATTGGGAAGTGCTCATCGCTTTTTTCGGCGCGCGGCGGCCTGCTCTGCCGCGGCCTTTAAATCCTGGGCCCGCAGCCAACCCGGCGAGCCCTTGGGCAGAATCCGTTCGGCCCGGTTGGCCTGGCCAACGGCATCACGAAATTTGCCAGTCAGAAAATACAGCTCGGCCGTGGCCAGGGCAGCCTGGCCGATATTACCCTTGCGGCCCTGGGCCATGCCTAGCCAGCGCCAGGCGGTCGCGTTGCCGGGCGCCAGACGCACCGCCTTGGCCATATTTTCCACCGCCGCCTCGACATGGCGGTCATCTTTTGCCGAGACCTGCGCCTGGCCAAGCCCGATCCGCAACAGCACACTGTTGGGTCGCAGGTCGACGGCCCGTTGATAGGGCGGCACGGCGGCCTCCGGCCGGCCGCTTTCCAACAGGATTTGGCCGTGAAATTCATGAAAATAGGGGTCGTCGGGATACTCCGCCGACAGGTCCTGGATCAGCGCCAGGGCCTTGTCCGTCCGGCGCCGCTTATGGGCCGCGATGGATCGGGCATAGCGGGCCCACAGGCTGTCATCGCCGGTTGGATAGATGCGCAGGGTCTCCACCGGGCTGCGCAGAAAAGCTATCAGCTTGGCCTTCATGCGGGCGTGCCGGATCACGTAGACCGGCCGTTCGTCCACATCCGCATAGGGGGAGCGGGCGACGGCTGCGCGAATCGTGTCAACCCGGTCGCGGGTCAAGGGATGGGTGCGGACATAAGGGTCCTGCGAGGCGGTCAGCAGGGCCTCCTGATCGCCCAGTTTTTCAAAGAATTGCAGCATGCCGCGCGGCGATTGATGGGTTTCCCGCAGCATGCTCAAGGCGGCCTGATCGGCGGAGCTTTCCTGCACCCGGCTGTACTTCAGGAATGAGCGCTGGGCGATATGGGTGCCGCCGGCGATGATAGCCGAACCCGCTTGGTCCGCACCCGCAATCACGGCGGCCGCGCCCAGGACAAAGGACATGATCGACTGGGCCGAGGCTTCGCGCAGGGCATCCTGGGTCCGGGCCAAATGGCCGCCCGTGATATGGCCGGTTTCATGGGCCATGACGCCGATCACCTGATTGGCGTTGTCCGAGGCGATCAACAGGCCCGTATTGATGAAAATCTGCTGTCCGCCGGCGACAAAGGCGTTGAGGGAAGGGTCCTTGACCAAGTATACGCGCACGGCGGACGGTTCCAGCCCGGCGAAGGCGAATAGTGGTGTCCCGAACAGACGAATGGTATTCTCAATCTCCGCATCGCGGATAAAGGAAACCCGCCGCGCCTGAGCCGGTTCGATCCGGACCAGAAGCGTCAAGAATGAAAGCAGTATAAATCCAATTATGTACCGCAAGATCACCGCTCCATCATCACGTCCTATTCAAACTAGGTTCACCGCCCGGTATCGTCAACGCGCCTTCCCCGTTGCGCTGTTTTTGTTCCTGGCGGCCTGCGGCGCCCCGAAGCCAGAAGTTGGCCTGGTCGGCAATGTGAAAGGGTTCTTCGGTGCCGCCATTGTGGAGGAACCCCGGGCTGCCTTGGTGGCCCGGGATGTCCTGTCGTCGGGCGGTACGGCGGCGGATGCGGCGACGGCGGCTTTTTTCACCATGAGTGTCACTTACCCCGTGGCGGTGGGGTTGGGCGGCGGCGGGGTCTGTTTGTATTTCGACCAAGCCGCCAACAAGACCGAGACCTTGGATTTTCGGGTTGGGCCGGTGGCGGCGGGCGGGCCGGTGGGGATCCCCGGCGCGGTTCGGGGCATGGCGCTATTGCATAGCCGCTACGGCCGCCTGCCATGGAGCCAACTGGTGGCGCCGGCGGAGACAATGGCCCGCTTCGGTCACCAGATCAGCCGCGCCCTGGCCCAACGCCTCGCTTCCCAGGCCGCGCGGTTGCGCGGGGATGCCATGGCGGCCAGGATATTCCTTCACACCGACGGCAGCCCGCTTGGCGAGGCCGACAAAATCGTGCAGGTCGAATTGGCCGCCGTCCTAACCCGGGTCCGTACCCGTGGCGTTAGCGACATCTACGGCGGCGAGGCCGGCCAACAGTTGGTGCGGGCGGGCAATGCCGCGGGGGGCAAGGTGACGATTGACCATTTGCGCCGGTATCGGGCCAATTGGCGCGGCACGCGGGCGACAGTCCTGGGTAACCATATGTTGCACCACCCGGATTTGGACCCGCACCCGGACCGGGTCCCCGGCGAAAATGCGGCGCAGCAATTGACGCGGTTGATGGCCGGGATGTCCGCCGGCAAGGCGGCCGACAAGGTTTTCTCGCAAGAAGACCTGGATCGAACCGATGACCGGGGAGAAGGGGCATTTGTAATCGGCGACAGTTTCGGCTCCGCCGCCGCCTGTGTCTTCAGCATGAACGGCGCCTTTGGCCGTGGCGTCATGGCGCCCGGACTGGGCATATTCATGGCATCCGCCGCCAACCAGGACGGGGCGGCGGCAGGCGGCGGTGGCGCCAATCCGCTGCCCTTGCTGGGGGTCAATGATCCCGTGGGCCAAGCCGTCATGGCCGCCGTTGGCGCGGGCGGCCCGAACGGCGCCTTGGCGGCGGCGGCGGTCGCGCTAGGCGTGATGGACAAGGATCAAACTCTGGATCAGGCCATGACCGCCCGCGCCGCCATCAAGGGCGGCCGCGTTCAGGCCCTGTGGTGCGCATTGGGTATTCGGACCACGCCCAAAAGCTGTCGGTTCGCCACCGACCCCAGGGGCCACGGCCTGGCTTCGTTCGACAAATTTTGAGGCCGGCATGAAAATTTCGAACCGTGGCGCCATTCCCCCCTTTATCGTCATGGATGTCATGAAGGCGGCGGCCGAACGCGAGGCGATGGGCGCAGGCGTTTTGCATATGGAGGTGGGGCAGCCCTCGACACCGGCGCCGGGCGGCGTTATCGCCGCGGCCAAGCGGGCCCTGGACGGCGATCTGTTGGGCTATACCCTGGCCACGGGCATCCTGCCCTTGCGTCAGCGCATCGTGCGGCATTACCTCGAATATTACGGCGTCACCCTGTCGCCCGAACGTATCTGCGTCACCACGGGGTCCTCGGCCGCCTTCCTGTTGACCTTTCTTGCCGCCTTTGACCCTGGCGACAAGGTTGCCATCCTGCGGCCGGGCTATCCCTGTTACCGGAATATACTGGGCGCCCTGGATATCGAGGCGGTGGAGGTCCCGGTGGGTCCCGACAGCCGCTTTCAGCCGACTTTAGCGGCCCTGGATGCCGCGGGAGGGGGCGACCTTGATGGCCTGTTGATCGCCTCGCCCGCCAATCCGACTGGCTCCATGTTGCGGGAGGGTGAGTTGCGGGCAATCCTGAATTATTGCCGGGCGCGCAATATCCGCTATATCTCGGATGAGATTTATCACCAGATAACCTATGGCGGGGCCACCTCTACCGCCGTGGCTCATGACGAAAATGCAGTGGTGATTAATTCATTCTCGAAATACTATTCCATGACCGGCTGGCGCCTGGGCTGGATGGTGTTGCCGGAGGAGATGCTGCGTCCTGTGGAGCGTCTGGCCCAGAACCTGTTCATTTCTGCCCCCAGCCTGGCCCAGCACGCCGCCGTCGCGGCCTTTGACTGCAGCGGCGAACTGGACGCCAACGTGGCCCGCTATGCCCGCAACCGGGATTTATTGCTGGCGGAGTTGCCCAAGGCCGGCTTGGACCGGTTTGCCCCCGCCGACGGCGCTTTCTACATCTATGCCGACGTGGCCAAGTTCACCGACGATGCGGTGGCCTTCTGCGCCAAGATGTTGGCGCAAACCGGCGTGGCCGCGACGCCGGGCAATGATTTCGACCCGGTCAACGGCGCCTCCCACGTGCGGTTCTCCTTTGCCGGCTCCGAGGACGACATGGCGGAAGCCTGCCGGCGCCTGCGGGACTGGCTCGGAAAAGAAACCTAAATGATTCTTAACGGCTTGTAAGTCGTCCTAAAACAGGCCGCCCCGCTGCCACCAACCGCGCCGTTTCGGCTTGTCCGGTTCGCCCGCCGAAGCTGTTTCCACTGGCTCATCCATCGAATCGGGCTCGGGTTCCGCTACCATCTCCGGTGCTGGTTCGGGAGCGGCTTCGACCGTGGCGCCGCTATCTTCGGCGCTAACTTCGCCGCTATTGCCGTCACCATCGCCCTTGGTCATGCCCGAAGCGGTGAAGCCAATTGGCGCCGCCGGGGCAGGGGGTACGGTGGTGTCCACGCTAGCGGTTGGTGCCGTGTCCTCTGGTGCCGTATCCTCGCTGGGCAGATTGCCATCCAGTTCCACGACGGCGGGGCCGTCGCCCCGGGCCCAGGTTGGTGCATCGGCCGTTTCCGCCTCCGCCGTCGCGCTTACGTTTGCGCCTCCATCGTCGCCTCCGCCGTCGCCAACGGCTTCCGTAATTTCCGCTTGCTCGGACTGTTCAGCGCCGGCCCGCCGGCGGCGGCCGCCACGGCGGCCACGGCGTCGGCGGCGCGGCTTCTCCTCGCCATCGCCTGCAGCACCGCCTTCGATATCGGAATCGGTCTCGCCGGCGGATGCAACGGCTTGAGCGTCGCCGGTGCCCGCGGCAGCAACAGCGCCGGTTTCGTCGGTTTCGCCGTTATTCTCGCCTTCGGCCTTGTGTTCCTCGCCACGCCGGCGTGAGCGCCGGCGGCGGCGGGGACGCTTCTCCCTTGGCTTTTCTTCATCGCTGCTATCGGCGTTGTCGGCGTTGTCGGCGTCGTCGGCGGCATCGGCGATGGCCACGTCATCATCATCGTCGTAGTCGGGCTGGGGTATGCTCTCGGCATTGCGCCGGCGCTCCCGCTCGATCTCTTCGATTTCCTGGGCCGTGCGGGTTTGATCCACGATGATCCGGCAGTCCGGCGCGACCAGGATTTCGTCGCCCAGTACGTATATCTGCATGCCGTAGCGCTGCTCTACCTCGGCCAAATGCTCCCGCTTTTGGTTCAGCATGTACAAGGAGACATCGGGCGGCGCATGCACGGTCAATTGCGCGGCGCGGCCGCGAATGCCCTCTTCTTCAATGGATCTGAGGACATGCAGGGCGGTGGATTCCGTGGTCCGCACAAAACCGCTGCCGGCACAAATTTCGCAGACCTTGGTCGACGCTTCAAACAGGCTGGGACGCAGCCGCTGGCGGGACAGTTCCATCAGGCCAAAGGAGGAAATGCGGCCCACTTGAATGCGGGCCCGATCATCTTTCAGGGCATCCTTCATGCGCCGCTCCACGGCCCGGTTGTTGCGGTTTTCGTCCATATCAATGAAATCGATCACCACCAGCCCGGCCAGATCGCGCAACCGCAATTGCCGGCCGACCTCGGAAGCCGCCTCCAAATTGGTTTTGAGGGCGGTTTCCTCGATATTCCGCTCCTTGGTGGAACGGCCCGAGTTGACGTCGACGGCGACCAATGCCTCTGTCTGGGCGAATACCAGATATCCGCCGGATTTCAGTTGCACCACATTGGAATGCATGCTGTCCAGCTGTTGCTCTACCTGATAGCGGTGCAACAGGGGGATGCGGTCGCGATAGGGTTGAACTTTTTTGGCATGAGACGGCATCAACATGCGCATGAAATCCTTGGCCACGCGATAGCCGTCTTCGCCATCGACTAGGACTTCATCGATGTCCTTGGCGTACATATCCCGGATCGCCCGCTTGATCAGGTCGGCCTCTTCATAGACCACGGTGGGGGCGGAGGAATCCAAGGTCAGGTCCCGCACGCTGTCCCACAGCCGCAGCAGATACTCGAAATCCCGGCGGATTTCCGCCTTGGTCCGGTTCTGCCCCGCCGTTCGGACAATGACGCCCATGCCTTTGGGGACATCCAGATCACTGACGATATTTTTCAGTTTACGCCGCGCGGTCTGGTTGGCGATCTTGCGGCTAATGCCGCCGCCTCGCGCCGTATTCGGCATCAGGACACAATAGCGTCCGGCCAAGGACAAGTATGTCGTCAACGCCGCGCCCTTGTTGCCGCGCTCTTCCTTGACCACCTGAATCAGCAGGATCTGCCGCCGCTTGATGACCTCCTGGATCTTGTAACTGCGCCGGCTGCGGCCACGGGGCCGGGGCACTTCGTCCATAACGTCGACGGCGCCGGCGGACTGGCTGGCTTCGGGGCCATCGTCGTCCTCCTCGTCACCGTCATCCCGCGCGGCCGCGTCTTCAACATTCGCGACCGTGTCCATCGCCAGGGCATCGGAAGCATCCTCGCCGGCCTGCTCATCCCCGTCTTCGTCCGCATTTAGGCCAGCTGCCTCCGCCTCGACGGCCTGGCCATCATCGTCGCCGATGTCATGATCGTTGTCATGACCATTGTCATCGACCCGTTCTTCCAGTTCCGCTTGGCGGGCGGCCTGTTCGGCCTCGTCCGCCAACAGCGCCTCGCGGTCGGCGACGGGAATTTGGTAGTAATCGGGGTGGATCTCGTTAAAGGCCAGAAAGCCGTGGCGGTTGCCGCCGTAATCCACGAATGCGGCCTGCAACGAGGGTTCAACCCGCGTCACCTTGGCCAGATAAATATTGCCCTTGAGCTGTCTTTTGGTGGCTGTTTCAAAGTCGAAATCAACCAACCGCTTGCCATCGACAACGACGATGCGGGTTTCTTCCGCATGCGTCGCGTCAATCAACATACGCGTCGTCATATTTTTCATGCCCGCCACCATCCGGAACATTTCTGCCCGATGTTGCGGTCCCTAATTATAGCGAAGCCGGCTAATGGGGATATCAACTCGTCAAACGGCGCGATCCGAATTTGTTAAAAAAACATTTTCATCTCGGACATGGACGCGGTGCAAATATGCCGCTTCCCTGCCTTGACCGGCCAGGACGAGGATCCTTCTACCATTGCCCGTTCGTCCTCCCACCGTATGTTGTTTCGGCGGAAAGGCGAACCTGACTTCGAATTTACCTATCCAATCCGCCAAGCCTAGCGCGTAACGACGCAGACCCGGCCATCACGCCCCGACGTATAATTGCGGGCCGAAACAAGCCAGTCTCCGACGCCACGCCATCGCCAAATGCAAACATTCAGCGATACGGTGACGGAACTAATACACAATCAGAATGATATACGCTTCATAAGCCGTTTTCTCAAACAAAAATACTAACCGCAAATAATGAGTGCCGAAATCGTGACCCAACACTGTGCCCCATGGCCATGATCGACGACATTAGATATCGTGGTTTAGCGATTCCCAGGCACCAGATGTACCATGAAGTTTAACATTAGATATTTTCTTATTCTCTTAACCGGCGCCGTCTGTTTCCTGCCATCGGTCGCAATGGCGGAATTGGTCGCCCGGGATATTCGGATCGGCGTTCACCGGGACAAAACCCGCCTGGTGCTGGATTTGTCCGGTACCGTCCGCCACCAGATATTTGCCTTGGCGGACCCGTACCGCATCGTCGTCGATCTGCCCGATATCTCCTGGCAGGTCCCCGCCGCCGCCCGCCGCCAAGGCGGGCTGATCGCCGGTTTGCGCTATGGCCAATATCAGACCGGCAATGCGCGGGTCGTGCTGGATTTGACCGGCCCGGGTCTGGTGGTGAAATCGGTCATTATCCCGGCCTCCGGCAACCATGGCCCGCGCCTGGTGATCGATATAAAGCGGTCCACGCGGCAAGCCTTCCTGGCGAAATTGCGGCTGCCGCCCAAACAACCGCGTCCGGCGCCCGCTCCGCCGGTCACGGCCAAAACCAAGCGCACGCCATCCCAGAAACCTTTGGTCGTGATCGACCCCGGCCATGGCGGCGTCGATCCGGGCGCCATCGGGATCAGCGGCATTTTCGAAAAGCGGGTCTCCCTGGGCATGGCGCGGCAGGTCCGCAAGGCCATCCTGAAGCGGGGGCGTCAGCGGGTGCGCCTGACCCGGGTACGGGACAGCTTTATCCCCTTGCGGCGGCGGGTCGCCATTGCGCGGTCGGCCGGGGCGGATTTGTTCATTTCAATCCACGCCGATTCGATTGCCAATCGGAGAGTTCGCGGCGGCGGCATTTATACATTGTCGGAAAATGCCTCCGACAAGGAAGCCGCGGCGCTGGCGGCCAAGGAAAATCGTGCCGACCTGATCGCCGGTCTGAACCTGAAGGGCCATGATGACGAAGTCACCTCGATCCTGATTGACCTGACCCAGCGCGAGACGATGAATTATTCCGCGAATTTCGCCACTACCCTGGTGCCGGAATTGCGCCAGTTAATCCACATGCGTCGCAAACCACACCGGTTTGCCGGCTTTGTCGTCCTGAAGGCGCCTGACGTGCCCTCTGTTCTGATCGAACTGGGTTATCTCTCCAACCGCCAGGACGAGCGCATGCTGACCAGTCCCAAGTCCCGTGCCGCCATCGCCGCCGCCATCGCCCGCGCCGTGGACAATTATTTCAAGGCCCAGAAGTTATAGCCCCAGGGACAATGGCGCTGCTGGCCAAGTTCTGGCATGCTTTGCGGCACGGCAAGGCAATGGAGGCAGGGATGAACGAAACCGGTCTGTTGGATATCACGCCACTGAGCAGCCATTGGCCAACCCTGGACCCGTTTTTCTTTTGCGCCTACCACAACGATGCCTACCCGGACGGCGATGATGACATGGCCCCGGCCACGTCCCTCGCCGGGCGCGCCATCGGCCAGGACTTCAGCGGCCGGGATGGTTGGAGCATGTATCACGGCGACCGGGTGCCGGGCTTTCCCCAACATCCCCATCGCGGCTTCGAAACGGTAACCGTGGCCCGCCATGGCTTTATCGATCATGCCGATTCCATGGGCGCTTGCGCCCGCTTTGGCGAGGGGGATCTGCAATGGATGACCGCCGGGCGCGGCATCGTCCATTCGGAAATGTTTCCCCTGCGCCAGCGCACGGGCGGCAATCATACGGAGCTGTTTCAAATCTGGCTGAACCTGCCGGCCCGGAACAAAATGGTGG
>JAPYUH010000012.1:7512-14898 GCA_029936195.1 Alphaproteobacteria bacterium | reverse complement strand
CATACGGAGCTGTTTCAAATCTGGCTGAACCTGCCGGCCCGGAACAAAATGGTGGAGTCTCATTTCGCCATGTTCTGGCAGCCCGATATTCCCCGTGCCGTAATCACGGATGACCGGGGCCGGGAGACGGAGGTGGTCAGCTATTGCGGCGCCCTGGCCAGGGAATGGGGCGGCGCCGCCCCGCCTCAACCGCCGCCCCATTCCTGGGCCCGGGACAGGGACAATGGCGTGGTTATCTGGACTATCAAGATGGCGCCCGGTGCCGCCTGGACCCTGCCGGCGGCGGATCCGGCCCACAACCGGCAAATATTCTTTTTTGAAGGGCGAGAGCCTGAATTTGGCCGGCCGGGATTTCGCTCCCCTTCACGCCATGGTCTGGGCGGCGGACGCCCAGGTGGATTTTCGCAACGGCGGCGAGGAAGCCGAAATCCTGCTGCTACAGGGCCGCCCGATCAATGAACCGGTGGCCCATCACGGCCCCTTCGTCATGAACAGCCGCGCGGAATTGCAACAAGCCTTCATGGATTACCAGCGCACCGAATTTGGCGGCCGGCAATGGCCCTCCCATGGCCCGGTTCGCCCGCGCGACAGCGGCCGGTTCGCCAAATTTGCCGACGGCAGAGTGGAGAATGGCGCGGCGGGGGAGGAGACATGATGGCCCATACGCCTTGAAGCCGCCACAATCATGGCATACTGGCATGGCATATAGGCAAGGATAATTGTTTACAGACTTGATTTACAGTTTCAATTGGACCCATAGACTCCACGATGATTAAATTCCTGGCCATCATGTTTTCGCTGCTTCTGCTGCTGGCGGTGCTGGGCGGCGGGGGCGGTCTGTATGTCCTGTGGCGGTTCGGACGCGACCTGCCCGACTACGCCCAACTGGCCGACTATCGCCCGGCGGTGATGAGCCGGGTGCACGCGGGCGACGGCACCCTGATTGGGGAATTTGCCCGTCAGCGGCGCCTTTTCGTGCCCATCGCCGCCATGCCCCGCCGGGTTATCCAGGCCTTTCTCTCGGCCGAGGATAAAACATTTTACACCCATCCCGGGATAGATTTCGCCGGCATCGCCTCTGCCATGTTTCGCAATGTTAAAAACCTGGTCAGCGGCGGCAAACGCCGGCCCGTCGGTGCCTCGACCATTACCCAGCAGGTGGCGAAAAACTTTCTGCTGACCAACGAGATCTCCATCACCCGCAAGATCAAGGAGGCCATATTGGCCTTCCGCATTGAACATGCCTTCTCCAAGGACCGTATCCTGGAATTATATCTCAATGAAATATACCTCGGGATCGGCAGCTATGGCGTCGCCGCCGCCGCCCTGAATTATTTCGATAAGTCCCTGGATGAATTGAACCTGGAAGAAACCGCCTTTCTGGCTGCGTTGCCCAAGGCGCCGAATAATTACCATCCCATTCGCCACCGCAAGGCGGCCGAGGCCCGGCGGGACTGGGTTTTGCGCCGAATGGCCGCGAACGGCGTCATCAGCCCGCTTGAATCCAGCCGCGGCGCGGCCCGCGCCCTGTTGATGCGCCGGCCCGATCCGACCCGCATATTGGCGGCGGACTATTTTGCCGAAGAGGTCCGGCGGGAACTGCTTGGACGCTATGGAGAGAGGCGCCTGTACGAAGATGGCCTGTCCGTCCGCACCACGTTGGAGCCGGCCCTGCAGGCCATCGCGGACAGTAATCTCCGCGCCGGCCTGGTGGCCTATGACCGCCGCCATGGCTGGCGCGGCCCCTTGGCCCGGATCAAGGATATGGAGAACTGGCTGGACGCCCTGGCCAAGGTTTCCATCCCGCCGGCGATTGGTAATTGGTATATGGCCGTGGTCCTGGAATTGCATGGCGAGGGGGCTGATATTGGGTTTTCCAACGGCATTGAAGGTATCATTCCCCTGCCGCAGATGATCTGGGCCAGGGCCTGGCGCAAGGGCGAGACGCGGGGCCCACGGGTGCGCCGGCCCGGCGATGTGTTGGCGGTGGGTGATGTGGTGGCGGTCGCCGCCGTGGAGAAAGAAGCGGAGAATTACCTGCCCGGCGCCTTTAGCTTGCAACAAATCCCCGCCATCAACGGCGCCCTGGTCGCCATGGATCCGCACACCGGGCGGGTCCTGGCCATGGCGGGGGGTTATTCCTACAAGGCCTCGCAATTCAACCGGGCCACCCAGGCCAGGCGGCAACCGGGCTCCGCCTTCAAACCGTTTGTTTATGCCGCCGCCTTGGAAAACGGCTTTACGCCGTCATCCATGGTGCTGGATGCGCCCTTCGTCATCGACGCGGGCAAGGGTCAGGGCAAATGGAAGCCGGCCAACTATACCAAGCGGTTCTACGGCCCCTCCACCCTGCGTTTGGGCATCGAGAAATCCCGCAACCTGATGACCGTGCGCCTGGCCAATTATATCGGCATGGACAAGGTGGTGGATTACGCCGGCCGCTTCGGCATCATGGCGGACATGCCCTTGCTGCTGCCCATGGCCCTGGGCGCGGGGGAAACCACGCTGCTGCGGCTGACCACGGCTTACGCCATGCTGGTCAATGGCGGCAAACGCGTGGTGCCGACCTTGATCGACCGCATTCAGGATCGGCGCGGCCAAACCGTATTCCGCCATGACGGCCGCGAATGTCCGGGCTGCGTCTCGTCTGGTTGGCACGGCCGGGAGCCGCCCGCCGTACCCGACCTCCGCGTTCAGGTGATCCACCCGACCACCGCCTATCAGGTCGTCTCCATGCTGGAAGGCGTGGTGCAGCGCGGCACCGGCATCCGCATCCGCAAGGTGGGCAAGCCCCTGGCAGGCAAGACCGGCACCACCAACAAAAGCCGCGATACCTGGTTCATGGGCTTCTCGCCAGATCTGGCGGTCGGGGTCTATATCGGCTTCGACAGCCCGCGCAGCCTGGGCCGGCGGGAGACCGGCAGCTCCGTCGCCGTGCCGGTATTCCGCGATTTCATGGCCCAGGCGCTGGCCCGGCAGCCGGCGATACCATTTCGAATTCCACCCGGTATCGAATTGGTGCGGATCGCCGTCGCCACGGGTCTGCCGGCCCTGCCCGGCGACCGGCGCGTGGTGATGGAAGCCTTCAAACCGGGCACGGTGCCGGAAAATTCCGCCCCGGTGCTTGACGGCACCCTTGCCGCCGGGGCAATTAGCGGCAGCAAACGGGCCGGCACCGGCGGTCTGTATTAATTGTTGGCGACGAGAAATGTAGTTCCGAGCTGACCGCTCCCCCACCCGGCCACCCAATTAGGATGATCCGCGGATGCATCCTTGGGGTGGCCGGGTGGGGGAGCGGGCGGTTTGGACCACACCGAGTATGTGGCGGAGAGAAAAATCATGCGTGCCGAGATACAGGCCCTTGCAGACGAGATCGGCCAGAACCTGGCCCTTCTAAGGAGGCATCTTTGACTGGGATATTTCCCTCAAACGTCTGGACGAACTGAACAAGCTGATCGAAGACCCCCAGCTTTGGGACGATGCGGCCCGTGCGCAGAAGCTGATGCAAGAACGCACCAAGCTGGATCATGCCATCACCGGCCTCAAGGCCATGGAGGGCGAGCTGGCCGATTGCCTGGAATTGATCGAGATGGGCGAGGCCGAGGGCGATGGCGATATCGTCACGGAGGCCGAGGCGCAGATCGAGGCGCTGAATGGCAAATTAGCTACATTGCGGCTTGAAACCATGCTCTCGGGCGAGGCGGATGGTAACAATTGCTATGTGGAAATTCACGCCGGCGCCGGCGGCACCGAGTCTCAGGACTGGGCCGAGATGCTATTGCGCATGTACACCCGGTGGAGCGATCAGCGCAAATTCAAATCCGATCTGGTGGAAGCCTCCGCCGGCGAGGAAGCGGGTCTGAAATCCGCCACCCTGCATGTCAAGGGGGTCGATGCCTACGGCTGGATGAAAACGGAAAGCGGCGTCCACCGCCTGGTCCGCATCTCACCCTTCGACAGTGCCTCGCGGCGCCATACTTCCTTCGCCTCTGTCTGGATTTATCCGGAGATCGACGATGATTTCGAGGTCGAGATCAACGACAGCGATTTGCGCGTCGATACATACAGAGCCTCGGGCGCCGGCGGCCAGCACGTCAACACCACCGACAGCGCCATACGCATCACTCACGAACCCACGGGCATCGTGGTGCAATGCCAGGCGGAACGCAGCCAGCACAAGAACCGCGCCGCCGCCATGAAGATGCTGCAGGCTCGCCTGTACGAGGCGGAATTGCAGCGGCGGGAAGCCGAGAAAGACGCCATCGAGGAGCAGAAGACCGACATCGGCTGGGGCCACCAGATCCGCTCCTACGTCCTCCACCCCTACCAAATGGTCAAGGATCTGCGCACGGGCGTGGAACGGGGCGATGCCCAACGGGTCCTGGACGGCGATCTGGACCGTTTCATGGAAGCCTCGCTGGCGGCGCGCCTCGGCGGTGATGGCGCCATTGGCAGCGAGGGGGCGGAGGACTAGGAGAAGTTGCCGCCTTTCCTTTGCCAATCCCAACCAGAGGCGCAAGAATCGGGTTGCCCAATTGGGCTTCTCGAATTGAGTAGGGCATCGTACTTGGAAACTTGATAATCCGTTACTGTCAAACATTGCCGTAGTTTTGGCTTGCGGGGTGATAATGAAATTTGATTTCACCCAATACAAGAGCAAATCCCTGGTCTTCAACGACCACGATGGCGGCTGGATGTTTGCATTGATGGTTGGTGTCGTTTTTGCCTTTGCGGCCATCGGCTGGCTTTATGTTGGCTGGTCCTATGGTGTTGTTTTTCACCCAATCGTTATTGCACCCGCCGTGATTTGCGCGGGCATTTCGCTTTGGCTGTTTTTTGCTTGTCTCAATTTCCAATACTTGATCCAGCGTGTGACGATTGGAAATGGCTTTGTCCACGTTTGGAGAGGTGTGAATTCAGAGTTGGGTGCGTCATCGGAAGCATCAAACGCTTTGGGTCTCTCGTTCAGTTATCCGGAGTTTGTCGAATTGAATGTCAAATACTTTGAAGAAGAGGGCCTTGATGACGTCGTGCATTTTATTCACGCCGATCTCATCCATCGCGATGCCGGAATTGGCGGCATACGGTTGTTCAAGGTTTCCGGTTATCATTTAAACTTGCGTAATGCGGCTAGAATCAAAGAAATTTCCCGGGAGATGGGTATCCCGATCGTCGATGAGAAATCGGCTGAAAGAGTCGACCGAGAGCGCTGGAGACAGGAATACGAAGAACGACTGCGCAACGCGCGAAACGTCCGTTGGCCGGATGGCTGAACCCTTGTCGTTCAAATGATCCGCCAAACAGCAACGCCGTGGGTTGCAGCGAAGGTTTTCAATGTGTGCCGTGGCACCCATACGGACAAAAGCCGACTTTGACTTTTGCAGCAGCCGAAATCTGGTAGTATCAAGTATGGCTGAAGTGATCTTCATGTGACTTCGGCGAAATTAACTGTTCGGATTTCTCCCGGATGAACATAGGGAGAGGCTGCATGGCGGTTGCGGTAAATTTGGAATTGAAATGTCAATCGGGCAAGGGCGGCGATATGGTCGGCGCTTTGAAATCCATGCTGGGCGATACCCGCGCCCGGCAGGGGGCTGTATCGATCGAATTGGTCGTCAAGCAGGATAATTCCGATCATATCCTGGTCTACGAAATTTGGGAGACCAAGGAAGATCACCAGGCCTACATGGGTTGGCGCCAGGAACGCGGAGATCTGGATGCCCTGGGCGGCATCGTCGCGGAGGCGCCAACAGTGACATATTACGACATCGCCGATCCCGCCTGATCCCCGACTCGAGCGGCTCTAGGGTTTGTCCCGCCGGTTGGCGCCATGCGCCGCCGTGCAGGTAAATTTCGACGTCTCCCGCAAGCTCCGCGGCAAGGCTTAACTGCCCGCCGCGGTCTTGGCCGTACCTTGCGCGGGTTGTTTGCCGGCCCCATCACCAACGGCGACGACTTCCGCCCTGCGGGCCGGGGCGGGGGCCGCCGCCGCCGGTTGGGTATCGTTGCGCTTGCAATGGCCGTCCAGATAGGCACCGGCTTCGATCGCCAGGCTGTCGTGCCAAATATCGCCGTTGACCTGCGCCGTCTTGGCCAAGTGTACGCTGCGCGCCCTGACCCGGCCCGTGACCTTGCCCCGGATGACCACTTCGTCGGCTATGATTTGTCCGGTGATGGCGGCCTTTTCACCGACCATCAGTTTGCCGCAGGTGATATCGCCCTTGACCGTGCCGTCCAGTTGCACTTCGCCAGGGGTCTGCAGGTTGCCGGTGATTTCCAAATCGGTGGAAACCAATGAAGGTACGGCGCGGGCCGGTGCGGCCGCCGCCTTGGATTTATCAGCCTTTGAAAACATATTTTCCAGCCTTCATGAATTTCATTGGATCAACTGGTTTGCGGTCAAACAGCACTTCGTAGTGGACATGGGAACCCGTGGACCGACCGGAGGTACCCATCAAACCGATTTTATTACGAAAATCCACCTTTTGGCCCCGTTTGACCAGTATTTTATGCAAATGGCCATAACGGGTGCGCAGGCCCAAGCCATGGTCGATCTCCACCATGCGGCCGTAGGGGCCTTTCCAGCCGACATATGTGACGACGCCGGGCGAAGTAGCCCGCACCCGCGTGCGCCGGACGCCCGCCAGATCGACACCGCCGTGGAAAGCCTTGCGCTTGGTGAAGGGATCGCGACGTTTGCCGAAGCGGGACGAGATGGAGTAGCTATCCACCGGCGGCGTAATCGGCAACCGATCCAACACCGCGTTCAGGGCACTCCAACGGGTCAGGCGGTTCTCCAACAAGCCCAATTCGCCAATCGCCTGTTTCTCCGCCGCGCTCGCCAACAGGGGTCCGCCGATGGCGATCTGTTTGCCGTTGACCCGGCGCAACAGTTTGTCGAGGTTAAGGCCGGTGATGTGCACAATGGATTCCAATTCGGATATATTGGCGTCCGTGCGGTCGTGAATATTGCCCACGAGGGTGCGTTGGGAGAGGTGCAATTGTTCCAGGCTGTCTTCCAGACTGGCAATTCGTATATTCAATGCCTGATTGGTGGATATAGCGTTGTTGCGCTGGTCGGTCAGGCGGCCGACCATGGTTTCACTACTTTCCAGGTCTTGGCGTAAACTCTGTCGCGCCTTGCGCAGGCCGGACAGATTGTCGCGCATCACATCCAGGTTGGCGGCCAGGGTCCGGCGTTCCTGCCGCACACGATCACGGTCGGACAGAGTTGAGGCCAAGCGGTTGGCAATCAGATCCAGGTCGGTCCGCAGAACCGATCGATCCTTTCTCAGGCCCAGAACGTGCGCCCGCATGGTGTCGAGATTAAGGGCCAGGTTCCGCCGTTCCTGACGCACGCGTTCTTTCTCTGATTTGGTATCGGCC
>JAPYUH010000012.1:0-7412 GCA_029936195.1 Alphaproteobacteria bacterium | reverse complement strand
GGCCAGGTTCCGCCGTTCCTGACGCACGCGTTCTTTCTCTGATTTGGTATCGGCCAATTGCCTTGTAACCTGGCTAAGATCGGTTTGCAGGTCCGAGGATTCATCCAAGGTGCGGCGCAGGCTGGATTCCAAGCTGGCTAAACGATCCTGCAATGCCTGACTTGTGTCCAGGGCCAGATCCCGCTGTTTCTTTGTTTGCCCCAGGGCTCGCAATAGTTCCGCTCGCACCCGGTCCAGGCTGGCCCGTTGACGCAGGGCGTCACCCAAGAGGCGCTGGTTGTCGGCCAGATTGGCGGTGATCCCGCGGTATTTCCTTTCGACGGCCCGCATGTCCGCGTTCAGGCGGTCATGGGCGCCAAGCATAAGAGCAATATGATTATCCTTGCCGGCTATGATGTCTTGTTGAAGAAATATTCCTGCACTGGCATAAGCCAGCCAACCAAGCACCAATAACCCCATCAGGCTCAGCCCGATCTGGCTGTTCCTGCCCATGGTGACAAAACTGACTTCGCCGCGGGCGCGCAGGATAATCTGCCGCTCCGGATACATGCGTTCCAACAGCCACGCCACCTTGGCTGCGATAGCCTCTTTCATGCCGTGCCTCTCCACAAGCGCCCGCACGCTGCCCCGATCATCTTGTCATGCCAGCTTTTGTCCTGCATTGCATCCGATCCCGCCGCCCATTGCAACGAATTTTAAGCTAATATTATGGGAAATTCATGCGCAACGGCACAAATCATAAGCCCATCTCCGGCCGCTTTGGTTTGCCCCTACAGGATGGTTAACAAAGGTTAATAGAATGATAATATTTCGCCGTCATGCCCGCTTGATTGCGCGCCTCGTTGTTAAAGGGCGGTTTTAGGACACCCTTGAAATGATTTGCCACCAGGGCCCGCCAACGAGCGGTAGGCTCGACGCCATCGCGTTGGCATAGCCATTCGAACCAACGGCGGCCGGCGGCCACATGGCTGATCTCCTCGTCCAGTATCAATTGCAAAAGGGCGGCTGACGGCTCATCGCCGGCGCGCCGAAGTTTCGCCACCATGGCCGGCGTGACGTCAAGGCCCCGCGCCTCCAACACCATTGGCACAACGGCCAGGCGTGCGGCAAGATCATGGGCGGTGTCTTCGGCGGCCTGCCATAGGCCGTCATGGGCGGGCAGGTCACCATAGGCCGCCTCCAGTTCGGCCAGCCGTTCGTTCAACAATGTAAAATGCCGGCCTTCATCGGCCGCAACCTCAACCCAGTCGTCAAAAAAAGCTCGCGGCAGACCAGCATGCGCGAACCGGGCGATCAGATCCCAGGCCAAATCGATGGCATTCAATTCGATGTGCGCGATGGCATGCAATAGGGCGATCCGGCCACGGGAACCGGACAGGCGGCGGCGCGGCATATCCCTGGGCAGGCGCAATTCCGGCCGGTCGGGCCGCGCCGGCCTGCCAGGCGGCGGCAGGGATCCGGCCCCGCAAATGACCGTGACGGTGCCGTCGCGCCAATCTGCCGCCAGTCTGCGGCCGGCGGCGGCCTTGGCGCGTGGATCGCCCGTTCGCAAAACCATGCGGGCCCGTTCGGATAAATTTTGCACAATCCCCTCAACTGTCATGCCGCGCCCGAAAAAAGCCCAATCCAACTTCAAAGTTAATCGTCAGTGCATAAAATTAACCATGTATCCTAACCAGCAATTAATCAAACTCATGAGAAATTGCATCACCCATGAAAACAAGGCCTTTAGGCTGGCTTGGGTTGAGGGCGAGAGGTACAGTTACGGGGTCAGTCCTACATGCAAAATTCTCAATATGCCGACGCCACCGTGTTGTTGTTCGATCGCCAGCAAGCGGTGCGGAAGCAGACACGTTCGGTCTTGAATGCTTTAGGCTTCAAGTCATTCCTTGAATTTAGTGAGTTGGAATCGGCCCGCTTCGCGTTGAGTAATCAACATGTTGAAATTGTCGTATTGGCACTGGAGGCCGAAGATTGCGGCGTGCTGCGCCTGATCCAGGACATTCGCGGACGGCGCCATGGCCTGGACCCATTCGTGCCGATCCTGCTGACCACCTGGGATGCCAAGATGAAAGTTTTGAAACCGGTGATCGGGGCGGGGGCGGACGACATATTACTCTATCCGTTCTCCACCAATCAAATGGGCCAGCGGATTGACGTCTTGGCAAGCCATCGCAAACCGTTCGTTATCTCTGAAGACTACTTTGGCCCCGACCGGCGCAGCGCTTCCGATTTGCGTGATGACCCCACCTCCATCGTGGTGCCCAATAGCTTGCAGGCCCGGGCCCAGGGACGGCGCGATCTGGCACCCAATACAGCTCGGATCGAGGCGGCAATGGCCGAGCTGCGGCGACTGAAGTTGCGCAATGTCGCGCGCCGCATCTGGTTTCTGGCCGACAACCTCAAGGCTGCCTTGCCCGACCCTTCCTTGCCGGATCGATATGAGAGCGAGTTGGTAAATTTGCAAAAATCCCTTCGTTCGTATGGCAAAACCCTGATGCCCGGCGATCCAGCGGATTTGTCTACCCTGAGCGAAAGCCTGTCGGGGGTGCTGACGGGGCTGTTTGGCAAACCGGCGGATACCAAGGGGTTGTTCCTATTGGAACAAAGTGCTCTGGCTTTGCGGGTTGCCTCGAAACTGGATCACGAGGACAGCAGTGCCGGCGACGCCATCTCTGATGCGGTCGCCCAGACCACCGGCTTGAATGCCGATATGGTCCGCGCCGTCCTGGGTTAAAACCCCACCGCTACATCTCGTTTGCTCCATGGTGTAGGCTGTCGTCAAAGACAGTTCATGCAAAGAGGAAGCGTCATGGAGTTATTTGATCTTAGCGACCGGGTCGCCGTCATTACTGGTTCGAGCAAGGGTATCGGCAAGGCCATCGCCGCGCGGATGGCCCAACATGGGGCCAAGGTGGTGGTCTCCTCCCGCAAGGGAGAGGCCTGCGATGCGGTGCGCGACGAGATAAATCGCGACTATGCCGCCAACGGCGGCGAGGCTATTTCCATTCCCGCCCACGTGGGCGTGGACGAGGACCTGCGCAGGCTGGTCGATGGGACCATGGACAAGTGGGGCGAGATCACCACCTTGGTGCCCAACGCAGCCTCCAATCCCTATTACGGCCCCTCGGCCGAAATGCCGGAAGAGGCCTTTGACAAGATCCTCGAGACCAACGTGAAAAGCGTTTTCAAGCTGTGCCACATGGTCATTCCGGGCATGGTCGCGGCGGGCAAGGGTTCGATCACCATTATCTCGTCCAATTCCGGCCTCAAGGGTTCGCCCTTCCTGTGCGGCTATTCCATCTCGAAAGTGGCGGAACATCAGATCGCCCGCAACCTGGCTGTCGAATTCGGCCCCCAGGGCGTGCGCGTGAATGCCATTGCCCCGGGCCTGATCAAGACCGATTTCGCCAAGACCTTGTGGACCAATCCCGACCGTCTGGCCCGGGTGGAAAATCTCCTCCCCCTGCGCCGGATCGGCAATCCCGACGAGATTGCCGGCACGGCGGTGTTCCTGGCCAGTGATGCCGCCGCCTTCCTGACCGGTCAGGTCCTGAACGTGGATGGCGGCAATGCAATTGTTTAGGTGATGGGTGTTTGGATGATGGGTGTTTAGATCATGAGAGCGTTAATTGCCGGCGGCTGCGGCTTTGTCGGATTGAACATTGCCGAGGCCCTGTTGCGGCGCGGCGATGATGCCATTTTGTTTGATGCAAACCCGCTGCATGGGTCGGCGGCCCGGGCCTTCGATGCCTTGCCGGGGACATATGTGGTGTATCGGGGCGACGTTCGGGATCCGGCTTCGGTCGCTGCCGCCTTTGAACATGGTGGGGTCGATGCGGTGTTTTATGGCGCCGCGATGACTTCCGGGCCGGAGCGCGAACGGACGGCGCCGGACCAGGTTCTGCAAGTTAACCTGCTGGGCTTTGTCAACGTGCTGACGGCGGCGGCCCGGTCGGGTGGCGTGCGCCGCGTGATCAATATTGGTTCCGGCTCCGCCTACGGCCCCTACCGCATGGTGGGGGACGGGGCGTTGGTGGAGGAGGAGACACCGTCCGCGCCCGAAAGCCTGTACGGCATTACCAAGCATGCCTCGGAAGCGGTGGGCCGGCGCCTCGGCATATTGTTGGAATTGGATGTGCGTTCCGTGCGTCTGGCGGCGGTCTATGGCCCCTGGGAAATCGACAGCGGGGCCCGGGACACCCTAAGCCCGCTGATGCAGGCGGCACTTGTCGCCCTGGCTGGCGGGCGGGCGGTTTTGCCGCGCCGGGACCGCCAGGACTGGGTCTATTCCCGGGACGTTGCGACGGCGCTTTTGGCCCTCATGGATGCGGTATCGCCCAGCCACGATCTCTACCACATCGTCTCCGAAACCCCCTGCGGCGTGGTTGATTGGTGCGCGGCCCTGGACCGGAAATATCCAGACTTCAGCCACGACATGGCTACCGGCGGGGAGGGCGCGAATATTAATCTGCACGGCGACAGTGACCGCCGGCCTCTGTCAGGGGCCCGCCTAACGGCGGATATTGGCCATACCCTGCCCGATGACCCAAACACCGCCTTTGCGGATTTTCTGGATTGGATGGGACAACATGGGGCATTCTGGGCAAAATAAAAAGCTGGAGGAGACGTAAGCCATGAAATTCGGGATCTTTTACGAGCACCAATTGCCCCGGCCCTGGGAAGCGGATGGCGAATATAACCTGCTGCAGAATTCCCTGTCTCAGATCGAGCTGGCGGACCGCCTGAGCTATGACTATGCCTGGATGGTGGAGCACCATTTTCTGGAGGAATATTCCCATGCCTCCTCGCCCGAGACCTTCCTGGGCGCGGCCAGCCAGCGGACCCATAATATCCGCTTGGGCTTCGGCATTATTCAAGCAACCACCAATCAGCCCCACCGCGTGGCCGAAAAAGTCTCGACGCTGGATCTGCTCTCGGGCGGGCGGGTGGAATTCGGCATGGGCGAAGGTGCCGGCCCGGCGGAACTGCACCCCTTCGGCACCCAGGTGCGGACGAAACGGGATCGTTGGGAAGAGGCCGTGAAGGCCATTATCCCCATGTTCACCAAGGAGGATTGGGAATTCCACGGCGAATATCACGATTTCCCCGCCCGCAGTGTGTTGCCCAAACCCTTCCAGAAACCCCATCCGCCGCTGTGGGTGGCCTGCTCCAACATCCAGACCATCACCCTGGCCGGTCAATGGGGCATGGGCGCCTTGGGCTTCACCTTTGTCTCGCCGGACGCGGCCAAGGCCTGGGTGAACCAGTACTACAACAACCTGCTGCACCATTCGAACCTGCTGACCGACTATCCGAAAAACCCCAACGTGGCCATGGTGTCGGGCTTCATGTGCGCCGATACGGATGCCGAGGCTAGGGAAAAGGCCGCTGGCTGGACCTTCTTCATCTTTGCGCTATCACATTATGGGCGGGAAGGCATTGATGCGCCGGGCAAGGGCGATTTGTGGAAGCTGTATCAGGATTGGCGGCATTCTGAAAAAGCCCAAAAGGCCCTGACCGCCGGGCTGATCGGTTCGCCGGAAACCATCCGTGACAAATTGCGCCAGTATGAAGAGGCCCATGTGGATCAGGTGATCCTGTTGAACCAGGCCGGCAAGACCTCGCACCAGGATATCTGCGACAGCCTGAAGATGTTCGCCGAAGAGGTGATGCCGGAATTCCATGCCCGGGAGCCCGAGCATCAGGCCTGGAAAGAGGGCGTCATGAGCGGCGCCATTAATTTGGAGGAACTGGACACCCAGCCTTACGATGTGTTCAGCCATCAGAACGAGGACATCGTGCGCCTGACGCCGGAACAACTGAAGGCGCACATGGCTAAAAAAGAAGCCGACCAACGCGCCCAGGGCGACGCCGCCGACGCCGCCGGCAAAAAAATCAGCAGCGCGGCGGAATAACATGGCCACAACAATGCAAAGTCTGCGAGAGATGATCCAGGGCCCAGGCGCGGTCTGCGCCCCCCTGGCGCTGGACCCCATGATGGCCAAACTGGCCGAACAGGCCGGTTTCAAGGCGTTGTATCTGGGCGGCGGGGCCTCGGGCTACCGCAAGGTGCATCTGGAGGCTAATTTGAGCCTGACCGAGATGTGCCAGGCCGCCTTGGATATCCGCACGGTAACGGAACTGCCCCTGATCCTGGACGCCGCCGCCGGGTTCGGCGATCCCATGCACATGCACCGGACCGTTGCCATGGCGGAGGCGGCCGGTTTCGCCGCCATCGAGATCGAGGATCAATATTTGCCCAAACGGGCGCATCATCATGTGGGTATCGAACACATGGTGCCGCTGGAGATCATGGCCGACAAAATGCGCGAGGCCGCCGTCGCCCGGCGCAACCCCGATACCCTGATTATCGGCCGCACGAACGGCATCCGCGCCTCCAACATGGATGACGCCCTGCACCGGGCCGCGGCCTACCGCGAGGCGGGCGCCGATGTGCTGCTGTTGAGCCCCCGCAACGCGGACGAGGCGCGCCATGTGGCCGAACGCCTTGGTGGCCCCTTGATGCTGCTGTTGCGCGGCGGCGGCCTGGCCAGCCTGGATATGACCTTGGATGACGTGGCGGCCCTGGGCTACCGCATCCTTGCCGATCCCTCCATGCCCCTGTCGGCGGCGTACGAGGCCATGCGCGGCGTCTACACGGAAATGGCCGACGGCTTCACCCTGACCTCCCGTCCCGCGGCCGATTGGGGCAAGCTGCAGGACGATATCCACGAGACTATCGGTTTGGAGCATCTGTTGGAGGTGGAGCGGCGCACGGTGGAAAAGGGCTGAGCCATGCCGGCAGAATTGTCCCAATGGCACATCGCCCAACTGAACGTCGGCCGCGCCCGCCATGACCTGGACGATACTCGTATGCAGGGCTTCATGGGCCGCCTGGACGAAATCAACGCCCTGGCCGACGCCGCGTCTGGGTTCGTGTGGCGCCTGCAATCTGATGCCGGCAACGCCACGGACATCAAGCTGACCGATGACCCAAATTTCATCGTCAACCTCTCGGTCTGGCGGTCCATCGAACAGCTCAAGAATTTCGCCTACAAGTCGGCCCACGCGCCGATCATGGCCCAGCGCCGCAATTGGTTCGAAGTTCCGACCGAGGCCTACTTGGCACTTTGGTGGGTTCCAGAAGGTATCCTGCCCACGGCGGACGAGGCATTGGCGCGCCTGGAAACCCTCAAGCGCGATGGCCCCACGGCGCAGTCGTTCGATTTTCAAACGGTCTTTCAGCCGGAAGCCGCCTAATCTCACTTTAGTTCGCTCTCTCGGAATGAGCATGGTTCATAATTCAGGATCTGACATCTAGGCTTCCACCCCCTTGTGTGAGACAGATAAATTAGGGACAGTTTGTTTTGATCAGATGCATGGACGGACTTAGGAGGTAAATCATGGCA
>JAPYUH010000439.1 GCA_029936195.1 Alphaproteobacteria bacterium | reverse complement strand
GGGACAGGAGAACGGCGCCAACGATGGGCCGTCCGGGCCATCCGAAAGGCTATTGGCGCGGCGGGATGAGTTGCGGGCATTGTCCGCGCGCGCTCAGGACAGCCGCCAGCCGGTGGAATTGGATCAGAGCAAGGTTGGCCGGCTCTCGCGCATGGACGCCCTGCAGGGCCAGGCCATGGCGCAGGAATCCGAACGGCGCCGGGGGGCCGAATTACAACGGATCGAGGCCGCCTTGGCACGCTTGAGTAGCGGCGATTACGGCTATTGTGTCCGCTGTGATGAAGAGATTGCGCCGGCCCGCTTGAAATTGGACCCGGCGGTTGCGACCTGCATCAAATGTGCCGGCGGCGGCCGTTGACGAATTCCATGGGCTATTTTCAATTTGTCCGCCGCAACAGACGGTTCTTGAGCTTCGGTATCCTGGTGGCGTTTTTCTCCGCTTTTGGACAGACCTTTTTCATTGCCGTGTTTGGTCCCGACATTCGGGCGGAGTTCAACCTGAGCCATGGAGATTTTGGCGGCTATTATGCCATCGGCACCGCCGTCAGCGGCGTCACGCTGATCTGGGCGGGCAAGCTGATCGACCGCTTTGATTTGCGCTGGGTCACGGCCGGGGTCGCCTCCTTGTTGATCCTGGCCTGCGTCTTCATGTCCATTGTGCCCGTGGCCTGGGCCCTGGCACCGGCTATCTTTGCCCTGCGCCTCAGCGGTCAGGGGCTGATGAGCCATACCGCCATGACGGCCATGGGCCGTTATTTCGAGGCCGAACGCGGCCGTGCCGTTTCCATTGCCATTCTGGGCTTTCCCCTGGGCGTGGCGGTGTTCCCGGGCCTGGCCGTCTGGTTATCGGGCCAGTTCGGTTGGCGCATGGCCTGGGCCCTGGTTGCCCTGGCGCTGACCCTGTTCCTGATCCCCGTGCTGTTGTGGTTGTTGAAGGGCCACGGTGCCCGGCACCGGTTCTTCCTGGCGCAGACCACGGGCAGCACCGATCCTGGCATGGCGGCGCGGGCGCAACCAACCGGCCGCAGGCGGCAATGGACCCGGGCGGAAGTTTTGCGGGATCCGCGCTTTTACCTGCTTTGTTTTGCCATTACGGCGCCGTCGTTTATCTCTACGGGATTGTTTTTCCATCAGGCCCACCTGGCCGCCGCCAAGGGCTGGAGCCTAGCCTGGCTGGCCGCCGCCTTCGTTGCCTACACGGTTGGGGCCATTGGCGCCAATCTGGCGTTCGGTCCGTTGATAGACAAATATGGTGCACGGCGGTTGCTGCCCTACTACCTCTATCCCCTGGTCCTGGCCTGCCTGACCATCGTTTTTTTGAACCACCCCCTGTCCGCCGTCGCACTGACCCTGTTCCTGGGCCTGACCAGCGGCAGTGGGCAAACCCTGGTGGGGGCCGCCTGGCCGGAATTCTACGGCGCCCTGAACCTGGGCGCCATTCGGGCCATGGTGATGTCCATGAGCGTCGGCGCCTCGGCCCTGTCGCCCTTTGTTCTGGGCTGGCTGATCGATCGCGGGGCCTCCATGGAAAGCATGGCCGTGGGCTTTCTGGTCTATTTGGCACTGGCAATTGCCGGCATCATGGCGGCCCTGGCCCTCCCCGTGCCGGACACAATGAA
>JAPYUH010000187.1:2794-7875 GCA_029936195.1 Alphaproteobacteria bacterium | reverse complement strand
CACGGCCTGTGGCATGGCACCCTGGCGCCCCACGCCCTGGGCATCACCACGGCCAGCTATGCCGGCCGGTTCGATCCGGACCGCCTGATGGTCGCGCTGGCGGAGTTTGAGATTACAAATCTGTCGGCGGCGGCCACCCATTACCGCATGATGAAGAATGCCGGCACCGCCCACGAATACGATTTCAACCTGGAAAAAGTCTCCTTCACCGGCGAACCCATGGATACGGATACCGCGCTCTGGGCCAAGGAAATCTTCGGCCAGTATCCCGGCAGCTTTTACGGCACGACCGAGGTCGGCGTGCTGCTGGGCAGCTATCCCGGCGCCAATGACCTGCCGACCAAGCTGGGCTCTCTCGGCATGCCCATGCCGGGGCAAGAGGTTGCCGTGCTGAACCCGGACGGCGGCCATTGCGCGCCGGACGAAGTGGGCGAGATCATGGTGATGCGGCGCGACGGGTGGTTCCCCACCAAGGACCGTGGCCATATGGACGCGGACGGCTATTTCTACCACGGCGGCCGGGCCGACGATGTCATCATCTCCGCCGGCTGGACAATGTCGGCCATGGAGATTGAAGACACTTTGTTGAAACACGCCGATGTGCTGGAAGCGGCCGCCATCGGCGTGCCCGACGAGATACGCGGCCTGGTGGTTAAGGCCTTCATCGTCACGAACCGGCCCGGCGATGATGCATTCGTCGCCGAACTGCAATCCTTCGCCCAGAAAAATCTAAGCCGCCATGAATATCCCCGCGTCGTGGAATTCACCAACGAACTGCCTAAAACCCCCGCGGGTAAAGTGAACCGAAAAATACTGCGCGACCGGGAAGCCGCCGCGCAACAGGAGTAGAGCATGAACGAGCAAGCCACCCGCCGCTTCCCCAAGATCACCGAACGCGGCCTGGAAGATCTGGAAAAGCGCATCGGCGTGAAAATTGAAAACATGCCCGAGCCATGGTGCTACGAGGCAACCCGCGACAATATCCGCCACTATGCCCACGGCATCGGCGATGACAATCCGTTATGGAGCGACCCCAGCTATGCCGCCAAGACCCAGCACGGCGGCCTAGTGGCGCTGCCCAGTTTTCTGTTCGCCACAAATCGGATTATCTCCGGCTATGTGGGCGGCCTGCCGGGCATTCACGCCATGTGGGCCGGCTCTGATTGGACCTGGCATAAATATTTGCGCCGCAATGATGAAGTCCATTGCGAAGCCTGGCTGAAGGAACTGATCCCCCACGAGACGCAATTTTCCGGCCGCGCCATTCAGCAAATTTATCACGTGGAATTCTATAATCAGGACGGCGACAACGTGGCCAGCGCCGACAGCTGGTGTTTTCGCACGGAGCGGGACAAGGCGCGCGAGGACGGCACCAAGTACGCGGCCGCCAAGAGCCGGCAGATGAGCTATACCGACGACGAGTTGGTGGACATCTACCGCCACTATGCGGTGGAAGAGGTGCGGGGCGCCAAGACCCGGTACTACGAAGATGTCACGGTCGGCGAGAAACTGCCAACCCAGCTTAAGGGTCCCATGACGGTCACCGGCTTCATCTGTTATGCCCAAGGCTGGGGCGGACTATATATTCGCGCCAACAAGATCGCCTGGCAGCAAATTCATAAACACCCCGGCCTGGGCATCACCAACCGCTTCAACATCCCCGACTGTCCCGAGCGGGTGCATTGGGAGCATGATTTCGCGACCGAGGTCGGGGCGCCCGGCGCCTACGACTACGGCCCGGAGCGGGTTTCCTGGCTGACCCATCACCTGACCAACTGGATGGGCGACGACGGCTTCCTGGCCAGCCACAAATCCCGCATCCGCCGCCACAATCCCGAAGGCGACGTGCTGTATATCAATGGCGAGGTCAGTAAGAAATACGTGGATGACCAAGGCCGCCACTGCATCGAAATCACCCACGAAGCCCGCCAGCAGGACGACGAAGTGTCGATCCAGGGCACCGGCGTGGTGGTGCTGCCGTCGCGGGGTTAGTCTACTGCGCCATGATCCTCGACAACTTCCACAGGGTTCGCCTGATCGATCAGCCCACCGCCCTACAGCGGCTATCGCGTATTGAGGCTTTGAACGGCCATCAAAGCCTGTGGGTCAAGCGGGACGACGCCATATTGCTGGGCCAGGGCGGCAACAAGCTGCGCAGTCTGGAATTCTGGCTGGGCGAGGCTAGGGCGCAATCCTGCGATATCGTCCTCGTTGCTGGCAAGTCCGTTTCGAACATGTGCCGCGCCGCCGCCGCGGCCGCCGCGAAAACTGGCCTGGACTGTTTGATCCTGCACAACGATGACGAACCGGTTCGCAGGGAGGGCAATTTTTTGCTCAGCCATCTCTATGGCGCTTCTTTCCAGTTCCTTGGCCCCATCGATGAAGACGAACGCGCTGTCAAGTTGCGGGAGGCGGCGGAAGATCTGCGACGCCGGGGCCGCCGGCCCTACATCGTCGGCGACAGTGTTACCGGCGCCCTGGGATATGTTCAAGGCGCTTTCGAATTGCACCAACAGGCCGAGGATATGGGGGCCGGCCTGCGCCATATTTTCCTGCCTGGGTCCATGGGTACGACGGAAGCCGGTTTCCTCTTTGGCTGCGCACTGCTGGGCGGCCCTTTCACCGTGCATCTGGTTTCCGTCGAATATGACCTGGCCGAGTTACGGGAACGGGTGGACGCCATCTATCGCGGCATCGCCGAACGTCTGAGCACCCGGCCTGCCTCCAACTACCGACAATAGACCCAATTCCACGATAGCTATCTCGGCGCCGGCTACGACCAGCCCACGCCCGCCTCCCTGGCCGCGATCCGCACCTTCGCCGGCCACGAAGCCCTGCTGCTGGAAAACACCTATACCGCCAAACCCGCCGCCGCGATGCTCGATCTGGCCGCGAATGGCAGCCTGCCGGCGGACGAACCCGCCTGTTTGTTGCATACGGGGGGCATCCCGGCGCTGTTTGCCCAGGCGGACTATTTTGAATGATAGGTTGCGGCGCTCTATGCCGGCGTAAAAAGCGGTAACGAGAAACCGCCCTTAATAGGGTGAAAGACCACCTTTACCGCATCATCAATCGCCAGGGTATCGAAGTCGCAATCGATGATGTTGGTCATCATGGTGACGCCTTCTTCCAGGCGCACGTAGGCGATGACATAAGGAACCGGCGCCCGGCGCATGACGGAGAAGCTGTAGATGGTGCCCCGGCCCGTGGCCTCGTACCATTCCGTGGCGGAGCTGAAACAATAAGGGCATATGGCGCGGGGGTAATAGTGGGTTTCGCCGCAATCGGTGCAGCGTTTCAACAACAATTTGCCTAGCGCCGTGCCGTCCCAGAAGGGTTGGGCGTCCAAGGCGGGGGCTGGGATGGGGTAGTCCGGATAAGAGGCGCTCATGCGTCGTTCCTCCCCAAAATCGCCGTGGCGCTGCACAATCGCGTCGAGATCAAACCGCCGGAACCATGCGCCAGGGCAAAGGTGCAGTCCGGCACCTGAACCCTTGGATGCGCCTCGCCGCGCAGCTGCCGCACGGCCTCGATAATCTTGGTCATGCTGCCCCGGTTGGAAGGGTGGTTATTGCATAAACCACCACCATCGGTGTTGAAGGGCAGCTTGCCCACGCCGGAGATCAGGTTTCCGTCACTGACAAACCTGCCGCCCTGGCCCTTCTCGCAAAAGCCCAGGTCTTCCAAGGTGATCAGCACGGTGATGGTGAAACTGTCGTAAATCGTCACCATGTCGATATCGGCGGGGGTCAACCCAGCCTCCTCGAATGCGATGGCGCCCGATTTGACGCCGGCGGTGAACGTCAGATCCACCTGGCCCCGGTTGGTGGTCTTGACCGCCTCGCCCTGGCCCATGACCTTGACGCATCTATCTCCCAAACTCTTGGCGATCTCGGGGCTGACCATCACGATGGCGCCGCCGCCGTCGCTGACCACGCAGCAGTCCAGGCGGTGGAGAGGATCGGAAATCATTGGTGAATTGACCACGTCCTCCACCGTTACCACCTTTCGCAACATGGCATGTTCATTATGCTGGGCATGGTGCGAAGCGGCGACCTTGATCCAGGCCAGTTGCTCGGCCGTTGTGGCGAACTCGTGGCGGTGGCGCATGGCGGCCATGGCGTAGTTATTGACGATCATCTGGTTGAACGGAGTCTCGAAGGCGGTGTCGGGGGTGTCGTTGTCATAGTCGGGCAGGGTCGCCTTCGCCGCCGCCCGGGGCCGGCCCGCCAAGGTAATCAGGGCGACGGAACATTTGCCCGCCGCAATGGCTTCCGCCGCATGACCCAGATGCACCACATAGGCAGAACCACCCGTATCCGTGCTGTCCACATAGCGAACGTCCAGGCCCATATATTCCACCATGGACAGCCCGCCCAGACCCGGCGCATCCCCGGCGCAGAAATAGCCGTCCACGTCATCCTTGCTCAACCCCGCATCGGCAAGGGCGCCCCTGGCCACCTCCGCGTGCAATTGCGCGACGGATTGGTCCACCGCATGGCGCGTTGGATGTTCAAAGGCGCCCGCGATGTACGCCTTGCATGCGCGACCCATGAGCTGATGTCTCCCGTGAATAGTTTATGTGGCGGCGTCGACCGCGATGGCGGCACCCCTCGGACGGCGGCACCAGTCAGGACGATTGGTCCGGTTTTTCGGGCGGCACCGGGACAGTGCCGCCGGCATCCTTGCCCGTGGCGGCTATTTCGCCGCCATCACCATGATTTCCACCAAGTATCCCGGCGCGGCCAGGTCACTGCACAAACCGGCGCGGACCGGCGGGTTTTCCGGATCGATCCAGGCATCCCAAACTTCATTCATGGCGCCGAAGTTGCGCATGTCCGTGACCCACAGCTGGGCCCATAGCAATTTCGACTTGCTGCTGCCCGCCGTCGCCAGCAGAGCATCGATTTTTGACAGAACCTGCCGGGTCTGCTCGCCAATATCGGCATTGATGTCGTTGGCCACCTGTCCGGCAAGATATACCACGCCGTTATGTTCCACCGCCTGGCTCATGCGCGGTCCTGGATTGTGCCGGGTAATATCCATTGTTCCCTCCCCCATTGTTAACCTTTGTGTTGTTA
>JAPYUH010000187.1:0-2694 GCA_029936195.1 Alphaproteobacteria bacterium | reverse complement strand
GCAAAAATGCCAAGGCAAAAGCAAAATCAGGTGTCCAACATACTCCGAGGGCTGCCTTTGGAAATGCTCAGCTTCTTCATTGCGTCCCAACCGCTGCCCTGGTAATTTCCGCCGCCCTTCCGCACCGGGTGTTAATTTGTATTGGCACGTGCCGGCCCGGCCGGCGGATTGGGAACCTGTTGGGATGGACAGATAATGAGGACGACGCCATGAGGATCAATGGCAACGCCATTCGGCCCGGCAATGTAGTCGAGCACAAGGGCGGATTGTGGCGGGCGGTGAAAATCGCCCACACTCAACCGGGCAAGGGCGGGGCCTACCTGCAGGTCGAGTTGCGCAATCTGCGCGACGGCAGCAAATTGAACGAACGCTTCCGCGCCTCGGAAAACGTCGAGAAAATCCGACTGGATCAAAGAGAGCATCAGTTCCTGTTTGGTGACGGCGACAGCTATACCTTCATGGATACGGAAAGCTATGAGCAGGTGGAAATGAATGCCGATCAATTGGGCGATCAGGCGGCCTATCTGCAGGACGGCATGGCGGTCTCCATCGAAAGTCACGAAGGCAGCATCCTAGGCGTCTCCCTGCCCGAACATGTGACCTTGGAAGTGACCGAAACCGAACCCGTTCTTAAGGGTCAAACGGCGGCGGCATCGTACAAGCCGGCGATATTGGAAAACAATGTCCGTTCCTCAGTGCCGCCCTTTATCGGCGTTGGCGACAAAATAGTCGTGGCGACCGAGGATGGTTCCTACGTCAAGCGGGCGGACAAATGAACGCGACCTAAGCATTGATTGGATTTGATCCTTGGCTAGAACCTCCCCCAACATGAACGTAATGCAACAGGCGGCGCGCAAGGCTTCGCGCCGATTGGTGCGTGATTTCGGTGAAGTGGAAAATTTGCAAGTCTCCCGCAAGGGGCCGGGCGATTTCGTCACCGCCGCCGATGTTCGTACCGATGGCATGCTGCGGGATCTGCTGGGGCAGGTGCGGCCCAACTTTGGTTTCATGACCGAGGAGGGCGAGGACGTGGTGGGCGAGGACCCGACGCGGCGCTGGATCATCGACCCCATCGACGGCACGGCCAACTTCATGCACGGCATCCCCATGTTCGCCATTTCCATCGCCTTGGAGGAAATGGGCGAGGTCACCGCCGGCCTGGTCTATGCGCCGGTCCCCGATGAAATGTTCTGGGCCGAAAAAGGCCAGGGCGCCTATTTGAACGACCGACGCCTCCGTGTCGCCGCCCGGCGGAATATGGGCGACACCATCATCGGTACGGGTATTCCCCATCTGGGCCGCAAGGAGAACCCGGCCTATATGGCGGAAATGACGTCCATCGCCGCCGAATGCGCCGGCATCAGGCGCATGGGGTCCGCCGCCCTGGATCTGGCCTATGTGGCGGCGGGACGTTTCGACGGTGTTTGGGAGAGCGGCCTGGCGCCCTGGGATATCGCCGCCGGATTGTTGCTGGCACGGGAAGCCGGCGCCATGGTCAGCCGCACGAACGGTGGCGCCGACCCCATGAACAACGGTGACATGTTGGCCGCGAACGAGGCCATTCATGGACGCATGTTGCGCTTGATTCGCAACGCCCGCCGCCCGCAATAGGGCCGGCTGCCATATTTTCGCCAAGATTGCCCCCTATACTGCTTTGCTGTTTTCCCGCTATTCCCTGACTAGGGGCGGGGCCGTAGTGCCGCGTCTGAACAGAACGCGCTAATTCGTTGCCCGGACAGGCGCTCTGGTCTATCGTGCCGTGCCAACGGAGGAGGCCGTGGAACCGTTTTCGGCGTACGCGTTGGAGGGCAGGGACGGCGGATGTGCGGAATTATTCGGGACGAACACCCGCATGGAGAAGCCGCCGCGAATGCCCCGTGAATGACTTGAAAATACACCGTGAAGACATCGTGAAAACAAAAATGAACGCATTTACCGAAGCGATCCCCGGTCCAATATCCTGTCTTGGACCTGGCGCCATGATATTGTCCAAACTGGGCAGAAATGCGCCGTGGTTGTTGTTGCTTTTCTTGGCACTGGCCGTCGTGCCGGCGGCGCGGGCCCCCTTGGCGCAGCAAACGGTTTTTATCGGCGGCCAAAATACTACGCCCGGCGTGACGATTAATCTCAGCGCGATCTATGGCAGCCCACGTGCGAGTATCGCGCCACCCCCGCCTTCGCGGCAGGGCAGCTTCACCGCGCCACCTGGCAGCCGCCAATTATTGATCCCCAATCTGCGTCTGGCCCCGCCCGGTGGCCGAACCGTGATACATCAACGCCCCAACGGCAAAAATGTGCGTGAAGCTGTCCGTGTGCCGAGCCGCGCATCCAAGGGATTACCCGGTCCGGCACCGGCTAAGATGCCCGTTATCACCATGCCCGCCATCACCAAGGCGGCCCCGGTCCGTGCCGTCGCCGCGCCCCCGGCCCCACCGAAAGTGATGGCGGCCCGGCCGCCAGCTCCGCCCGCGCGCCCACCGGTGTCCCCGGCCGCGCCGGCCATGCCCAAACCCGTGGTCAGCCAAGCTGCCGCCCCGGCGCGTCTGGCACCGCCGCCGCCGCCCAGAATAACCGCGCCGAAAGCGCCTTCGCCGAAACCAGTGGCAAAGGCGGCCGCGCCACGATTGGCGTCAAAAACGGCCGCCCCACCGCCGGTCAAACGGCTGTCTCCGCCGCCGCCGCCACCCCCCACGG
>JAPYUH010000438.1 GCA_029936195.1 Alphaproteobacteria bacterium | reverse complement strand
CGCCCCATCACGGCCTCGCCGACGGGCATGCTGATGGGCGCGCCCACGTCGGTCAGTTCCATCCCGCGCTTTAGCCCCTCGGTGGAGCTCATCGCCACGGCGCGAATCCAATGGTCGCCCAAGTGCTGCTGCACCTCGAGCGTCAGCCGCGTCTGGCCCTCGCCGGGCACGTCGAAGTCCACGGTGAGCGCGTTATAAATCGCGGGCAGTCCCCCGGTGAACTCCGCGTCCACCACCGGCCCAATAATTTGTACAATCTTGCCTGTGTTCATTTTTGTTTTGTCGCTGTTAAATTATTTCCCTTATTAATTTCCAAGGGCCATCTGGGCGGTGGTGATTTCCAGCAGCTCGCTGGTGATCGCCGCCTGGCGCATCTTGTTGTATTCCAAAGTCAGGTCCTTAATTAAATCATTCGCGTTGTCGGTCGCATTCTTCATCGCCACCATCTTCGAGCTGAACTCACTAGCCCGCGCCTCGAGCAAAATCTGGAAAACCTGAAAATTCAAATAATGCGGCAGCAACGCGCCCAGCACGCCACCCGCCGAGGGCTCAAACAAAAACTCCGCCGTGCCGCCCGGCAGCTCGGTCGCCATTTCCTCGCCTTCGACGCCGGCCTGCACGCCCTTGATCTCGGTGAGAGGCAGCAACCGCTGCACCTCCGGTTTTTGCGTCAGCGTGTTGATGAAATTTGTGAACGCGATGTCCACATAATCCACTTCCTCGTTCTCGAAAAGCTCCACCGCCATCCGCGAAATCGCCCGCGCCTCGGCGAAGACGGGCGTGTCGCTGTAGTCAAACTCCGCCGCCAAGTCCCAGCCCACGCGCGTGGCGTGCTGCGCGCCCTTTTTGCCGGCGGCAATCACGCGCGTTTGGCCGGTCACAAATTCCTCGGTCACCAGCCGCAGCAAGTTGGAATTAATCGCGCCACACATGCCCTTGTCGGTGGTCACCAAAATCAGCGCGCGCTTCTCGCCGCCGCGCGCCTCCATGAACGGATGCCGAAAATCGCCCGCGTGCGCCACCACCTCGCCCAGCACGCGGTTCATCAGCTCCGCGTACGGCCGCCCCGCGACGGCCGTGTTCTGCGCGCGCCCCATCTTCGCCTGCGCCACCTTCTCCATGGCGCTGGTAATCTGGGCCGTTTTCTTGACGGAAACAATCCGCCGCCGAATGTCGCGAGTGCTGGGCATGAAAAACTATTTGTTCGCCGACTTGTATTCGTCAAGGGCCGCCTTGAGGTCGGCTTTGACTTCGTCGTTTAATTCTCCGACCGTGGTGATCTTCGTCAGCAGATCGGCCTTGCGGTCCTGCAAATACGTCGTGATTGAGGCTTGGGAATCCTTGAGGTCATCCACTTCCACATCGTCAAAGTATCCGTTCTGCACGGCCCACAAAATGGCCACTTGAATCGGCACGGCCACGGGCTCGAACTGCGCCTGTTTGAAAACTTCCACGATGCGCTTGCCGCGCTCGAGCTTGGCGCGCGTGGCCTCGTCGAGGTCGCTGCCGAACTGCGCGAACGCCGCCAATTCGCGGAACTGCGCGAGGTCCAGCTTGATGGTACCGGCCACCTGCTTCATCGCCTTCACCTGCGCGGCGGAACCCACGCGGCTGACCGACA
>JAPYUH010000186.1 GCA_029936195.1 Alphaproteobacteria bacterium | reverse complement strand
CCCAGCAAAGGGGCCAATTCAGTGGCATTTTCGATCTTGGAAGCGGACATTTGGAAGACAAGCCTTGTGCTGCGATGAAGGCGGGAACCTAGTCGTCACCGAGCGGTGGGTCAACTGAGTGGCCGCGCAATGTGGTATTTAGGGTACTTGCAATGGACCTTTTGCGTTTGCAATCCGGGGCGGCGCGGCTATAGTCCGCCCGCCTCAAGCTATATACTGGAGAACTCCATATGCTGATTTCGCCCGCTTATGCGCAGGCCGGCGGTGCGCCCGGCGGCGATATGTTCCTGCAACTGATGCCGTTGCTACTAATTTTCGTGGTTTTTTGGTTCTTCCTGATCCGACCGCAACAGAAAAAGGCCAAGGAGCACCGGGAAATGGTCTCCAACGTCCGCCGTGGCGACCAGGTGGTCACCGGTGGCGGCCTGATGGGCAAGGTCACCAAGGTGATCGACGACAATACGGTGCAGGTTGAACTGGCCGAAAATGTTAAGGTCAAGGTCATCTCGTCCACGCTGCAGGACGTCCTGAGCAAGGGTGCGCCGGTGGCGGGCGGCAAGGACAAGGGTGACGCCAAGTCGGACGGCAAGTCAGATAACGATAACAAGGACGCCGGCGACAATAACGCCGAGGCCCCGGCCGAGAAGAAGTCCCTGTTCGGCTTCGGCGGCAAGAAATAGCCGGATCCGTCATCCGTAATGCTGTATTTTGCCCCCTGGAAAGTCACCGTGGTCGCCATTCTGTGTTTGGCTGGCGTTGTATTCACCATTCCAAATTTCCTCTCCGAGCGGACCGCCTTAAGTCTGCCCGATTGGCTGCCCCATAAGCAGGTGAACCTAGGGCTCGACCTTCAAGGCGGCTCACATCTGTTGCTGGAGGTGGAGGCAGACGTGGTGGTGCAGGAGCGTCTGGTGGCCTTGGAGCAATCGATCCGGCAATCCCTGCGCCCGACCAAAAGCAGAAAACGCATCGGTTATCGTGAACTGGGCGTGCGCGGCGGCGCGGTAATGCTGACAATCCGCAATCCTGAGCAGATTGATCTGGCGGTGGAAGAGATCGAAAAACTGGCCGTGCCGGTGCAGGGCAACGTGGTCTCCGGACTGCCGGGCGGGCGGGACATCACGGTCGATGTGGTCAACGGCAACCAGATCAGCGTCACTTTGACGGAAGAGGCGATCCTGGAGCGGCGGCGCAGCGCCATCGAACAATCGATCGAAATCGTGCGCCGGCGGATCGATGAATTAGGCACGCGGGAGCCGACCATTCAGCGCCAGGGCGACGAACGTATACTGGTCCAGGTCCCCGGACTGCAGGATCCGGAACGTTTGAAGGCTATTTTGGGCAAGACCGCCAAGATGGTCTTCCGCCTGGTCGATTTGACGACCTCGCCAGCGGAAATCATGGCCGGCGCCCGCACCCCACCCGGTTCGGAACTGTTGGAATCGGATGAACGCAACGCAGACGGCTCGCCGGCTGATATGTATGTGGTGCGCAAGCGGGTCATGGTAAGCGGCGATACCCTGGTGGATTCCTCCGCCACCTTCCAAGACAACATGCCGGTGGTCTCCTTCCGCTTCGACAGCGTCGGCGCCAAGCGGTTCGGTGAAGCCACCAAAAAGAACGTTCGCAAACCCTTCGCCATCGTGCTGGACAAGCGGGTGATCAGCGCCCCGGTGATCCGCGAGCCTATTCTGGGCGGCACTGGTATCATCAGCGGCAATTTCACGGTGCAGGAAGTACAGGACCTCTCGCTGTTGCTGCGCGCCGGTGCCTTGCCCGCGCCCTTGAAGATATTGGAAGAGCGCACCGTGGGCCCGGCGTTGGGCGCCGATAGCGTGGCGGCGGGCAAGATCGCCTGCGTCATCGCCTTTATCGCGGTCATGGTCTTCATGGTGCTGTCTTACGGCCTGTTCGGCCTGGCCGCCAATATCGCCTTGGTGTTCAACCTGTTTCTGATCATGGGCGCGTTGTCCATATTGCAGGCCACTCTGACCCTGCCGGGCATTGCCGGCATTGTCCTGACAATTGGCATGGCGGTCGACGCCAACGTGCTGGTGTTCGAGCGGATCAGGGAAGAGATACGCACGGGCAAAACGCCGTTCGCCGCCATGGAGGCGGGCTATCAACGGGCCATCGGCACCATTTTGGATGCCAATATCACCACGTTGATCGCCGCCGTCATCTTGTTCGCCATGGGCTCCGGCCCGATCAAGGGCTTCGCGGTAACATTGGGCATCGGCATTATCAGCTCCGTCTTCACGGCGGTGGTGGTGACCCGGTTGATGCTGGTTATCTGGCTGCGGCGGACACGACCCGCCGCCTTGCCCATATAGGTCTGGGGAATAGCAGATGTTTCAGATTAAATTAGTCCCCGAGAGAACCTCTATTCCCTTTGTTAACTGGCGTCGGCCGGCCATGGCCTGTTCCGCCGTCTTGGTGGTGCTGTCGCTGATCATGGCCTTCTCGCCCGGTTTAAACTTCGGCATCGATTTTCGCGGCGGCATCCTGATCGAGGTGCAAACCGAGGGGCCCGCGAATTTGAGCGACATGCGCGGTAAAATGGGCGGCCTGAGCTTGGGCGAAGTTTCGCTGCAGGAATTCGGCGCCGCCGACACGGTTTTGATCAGAATTGAAAAACAGCCCGGCGACGCCGCGGCCCAACAGGTGGCGGTCTCGAAAGTGCGCGCCGCCCTGGGCGAGAGCGTTGATTACCGGCGCACGGAATTCGTCGGCCCCAAGGTTAGCGGAGAATTGATCGAGGCGGGCGCTATTGCCATTCTCCTGGCCGTTGTGCTGATGCTGATCTACATCTGGTTCCGGTTCGAATGGCATTTCGGCGTTGGCGCCGTGGTGGCCTTAGTGCATGACGTGGCCCTGTCGGTGGGCATGTTCGCCGTGACCCAGATGGAATTTAATCTTTCAACCATCGCGGCCCTGTTGACCATCGTCGGATATTCCATCAACGACACCGTGGTGGTCTATGACCGGGTGCGGGAGAACCTGCGCAAGTACAAGGCCAAAAGCCTGCCGGATGTCTTGAACCTGGCCATCAACGACACCCTGTCGCGTACCACCATGACCTCCGTCACCACGCTGCTGGCCCTGGTGGTGTTGTTCGTTTTCGGCGGCGCGGTGATCCAGGGCTTTGTCTTCGCCATGATCTGGGGCGTTATTGTCGGTACTTATTCTTCGATTTTCATCGCCGCGCCCTTGTTGATCGTGCTGGGGCTGGGCGACCGGCACCGAAGCGGCGCGGGTGGGGGCATGGACGCGGCGAAGTCGACACCCTAAACAATGGATATCACGCCCCCCGTCGCCGCCGACCGGCAATTGATCCAGGGCTATGGGGACGGCGGGTTCCGGGTTTCGGGCCGGCGTCATATGGGTTCAATTCTGGTCTTGCCCCATCTGACCCTGCCCTGGCCGCTGGATGATATTGCCAACCTTAGCCTTGAGGACCTGGGGCCGATACGCGATGCATCGGAACCGGTGGGCGTGCTGTTGCTGGGATGCGGGAACGTTGGTGCCTTGATTGCCCCGAAACTTCGCGCCGAAGTTCGCGAATGGGGTGTGGTGATCGAGGCCATGGACACGGGTGCTGCCTGCCGCACCTATAACGTTCTGTTGAGCGAGGACCGGGACGTCGCCGCCGCCCTGATCGCCATTTCCTAAGCCCGCCATATGTTCAGTTACTGGATTCCCATCACTGTTTTTGCCGCCTTCATGCAGAATCTGCGTTCGGCACTGCAGAAGCATATCAAGGGCCGGCTATCCACGGGCGGAGCGGCCTATGTGCGGTTTATCTACGCGCTGCCCTTGGCCTTGATCCTGCTGTGGACCCTGGTCAGCCAGTTTGGCTACGCCCTGCCGGGCATCAACCCGGCCTTTCTGATCTATTGCCTGCTGGGCAGCCTCAGCCAGATTTTGTTCACGTTTATCCTTTTGTATCTGTTTTCCCTGCGTAATTTTGCCGTGGGCACGACGTTCTCAAAGACCGAAATTGTACAGATCGCCATTCTGGGCCTGATCCTGCTGGGGGATGAAGTCAGCCTCATGGGGGTCGGGGCCATTGTCGTCGGCATGACCGGCGTGATCATCCTGTCCATGGCGCAGACGTCCGTCACCTGGGCCAATCTGGCGACTTCGCTGTTCGAGAAATCCACCCTGGTCGGCCTGATTTGCGGCGCCTTTCTGGGGGCCTCCGTGGTTTTCTTTCGGGGCGCCACCCTGGCGCTGGAAGACGGCGACGTTTTGATCCGCGCTTCGTTCAGTCTGGCAGTGGCCCTGGTCATGCAGGCGGTGATGATGGGCGGATACCTGCTGCTGCGGGAGCCGGGCCAGATGGCGTTGCTATTCCGCCATTGGAAACCGGCGGGCGCGGTGGGCATCGCGGGCTTTCTGGGCTCTATCGGCTGGTTCACCGCCTTTACCCTGCAAAACGCGGCCTATGTGCGTGCGGTGGGGCAGATCGAATTGATCTTTACCTTTATTGCCTCGATCATGTTTTTCAAGGAAAAGACGTCGCCAATGGAATTGGCCGGTATCGCCCTGATCATGGTGGCGATTGTCGCCATCATGCTGACGGGTTAGAATTGGCGCATGAGCAATATTGAAATTCAGAAATCAAGCGGCGGACTTGGGGCCGACGTTCATGGCGTTGATTTATCCAAGCCCCTGGAAGCCCATTTGCTGTCCGCGATCAAGGCGGCCTGGGCCGAACACCTGGTGCTGCGTCTTCCAGGCACCCGGTTGAGCGACGATCAGTTGATGGCTTTTTCCCAGAATTTAGGCCCCTTGGATATGCGGCCGGTCGGTAAGGCGGAGCAGAAATCCGTGCCGGGCAATCACTACGTCACGATCATATCCAATGTGCTCGAGAACGGCCGCCCGATCGGCGGCCTGGGTAACCTGGACGCCCAATGGCACACGGATATGTCCTACAAACCATCGCCCGCCGTCGCCTCCATCCTGCATGCGTGGGAACTACCGGATCAGGGCGGCGACACCTATTTTTGCAATATGTACGCGGCCCTGGAAGGTTTGCCTTCCGCTTTGCGTGCGCGCATCGAAGGCTTGCAATTGAAACATGATGCCGGCCACAACTCCGTGGGCGGTCTGCGCCGTGGTTTCGAAGAGGCGGTCAATGCCAAGGCGGCGCAGGGTGCCATTCATCCCCTGATCCGCACCCACCCGGTGACGCACCGCCAATGCCTGTATCTGGGCCGCCGCCAGGATGCCTATATCGTTGGCCTGGAACTGGGGGAGAGCGAGGCGCTGTTGGATGAAATCTGGGCCGCCGCCACGTATCCGGACTATTGCTGGCAGCAGACCTGGCGGCCACACGACACGGTGATGTGGGACAACCGCTGCACCATGCACCGTCGCGACGGCTTCCCCAATGATCAACAACGCATCATGCGCCGCACCCAGATCGGCGGGGATAAGGTGAATTAGCGCTCCTGAACGTAGGCTGCAGCGGCATTGACCAGATCGTTCAGACGGGCGGGATCATTTAGAATGTCGTTGGAGAGAACCACATAGCCTTTCTTAACGTGGCCCTTCGCGAAATACTTCAGCGGCTCTCCGTCGCCTTCATTGATGATGGAAATGCATGTCGCATTATCAAGCTTCACGGCGATACCGAACGTGCCGCAGGTCGGAAAAATATTGCTGTCTGCATAAGCTGCAACCGCACCGAATACGGATTTGAACGTGATATTGAAATGAGCGCCCGTATTGGCCTGCTCGACCAGAGCGCCCGCGGTGGCTAGAAACGTTTCATTCATAACAATCTTGCGAGGAGAATCGTCTCGTCCACGCCCATGAGCCTGGAATAGCCGACCACGTCGGCGGAGACGATTGCCGCCAGTTTTCGTTGCGTGCCATCGGACATGGCGCAAGCTTAGCGGTTGCTGAGCGGGAAACCAGAGATCATTGCACCCAATTCAGGATGATAGCCGGCTGATACCGGCCAGGACGTGGTAGCAGGTTTCCATCGTGGGCAGGGACAGGCCGTTGTCCTTGGCCAGGGACAGGGCATGGCCAAAGGTCTCCTCCTCCTCGATGCGCTTGCCCTTGTCGGCGTCCTGCAACATGGATTGGCGGAAGGTGGGCGCGGTCTTGCCCTGGGCCCGGCCGCGTTCCTGTACCAGGGCCACGGCGCCATCTTCGTCCAGGGCGGTCAACTGGTCCAGGAAGAACGGCGCGCCGGGCATCAGGGGGATGTCGAGGCGCTGGGCCAGTTGCGCTGCCTCGCGGACAATGCGGACGACGATGCGGGCGGTGTCGGGATCGGCGGTGAACTTCCAGGTTTCCTGGCGGGTCAGGACCGAGACGGCCGAGATACCCACCCAGCCGACGAACTTGGTCCATTCCTGGCTGCGGATATCTTCCGATGCCAGGGACGCCAGCTGGGCGTTGCTGAAGCACTGAACGATGTCATCCACCCTGGGGCTGGTGCCGCCCGCCAATTCGCCGATAATGGTGGGATTGCCCATGATAAAATTGGCCGCGCCGTCCGCCTGAATGGCGCCGCCAATCATGCAGACCGAGCCGAGGACATGTTCGGTGCCGAACGCTTCCGCCAACAGTTGGTTTTTCATGACGCCGTTCTGGATCGAGAAAGCGGCGCCCACGTCCATGTGCCGCACGGAGGCGATGGCATCGTCGGTGTCGTAGGTCTTCACGGCCAGGATCAAGACGTCCGTGGCGTTCAATGCCCCCGGATCTTCCACGATCTTCACGGACACCGTGAAATCATCCAGCCCGGTGATGGTCACGCCATTCGTGGCGAGATGTTTTGCCCGCTCTCCACGCGCGATCAGTTCGACGTCTTCACCGGCGCGGGCCAAATAGGCGGCGATCACCGTGCCCAGGGCGCCGGCGCCCAGAATAACGAATTTCATTATTGTTTCTTTCTTAGTCGACCAAATGGGGCAGCCGATTTACGGCCGCCAGCATATGGTAACAGGTTTCCAATGTGGGCACGGCAAGGCCGTATTCCCTTGCCAGGCTGACCGCATGGCCAAAGGTTTCCTCCACTTCGATTGATTTTCCCCTATGCACATCCTGCAGAATGGATGGCCGGTAGCTTGGTGAGTTTTTGCCAATCATCTTTCCGGCTTGTTGAATCATGGCAGCCGCGTCGTCCTCGTTCAGCGCGACCAATTCGCTCAAATTCAAGGGCCCTTCCGGTCGCAGTGAAATACCCAGATGAGCGGGCAACAAGGCTGCCTCCCGAGCGACGCGCGCCATCACGCACGCCATGTCGGGATCGGCCAGGAATTTCCAAGTTGCCTGATGCAGCATCAGGGCCATGGTCGCAACACCGAGCCAGAGGACGTATTTGGTCCATTCCTCGCATAGAATGTTTTCCGGCACGGAGGCGACCAGTTTGGCATTTACCAGGCGGCCGACAATGTCTTCCGACCGGGCGGAGGTGCCACCCGATGGTTCGCCAATAAGGGTATGATTCTCCATGACATAGTTTGCCGCGGCATTGGCCTCGATGGCGGCGGCAATGACGCTAATGGCGCCGAGCACCGCATCCGCGCCAAAGGCCTCCGCCAACTGCGCGTTCTTCTTGATGCCGTTCTGAACCGAGAGGGCGCTGCCTACTTCCATATGGCGGACCGAAGCAAGGGCCGCCGCCGTGTCCTGGGTTTTGACGGAAAGAATTAACACGTCCGCGGCGGCTCAACGAGGCGGGATCGGTGATGATTTCCACGGGCTGGCAAAATCTTCGAGCCCGGTGATTGTGACGCCTTCGGTGGCGAGCTGTTTTGCCCGCTCCCCACGGGCGATCGGGGCCACATCCTCGCCCGCGCGGGCCAGGTAAGCGGTGATGACCGAACCAAGGGCGCCTGCGCCCAGGATAACAATCCGCATGATGTCACTC
>JAPYUH010000185.1 GCA_029936195.1 Alphaproteobacteria bacterium | reverse complement strand
TCGGCCCAACGGACAGATCTTGCAATTTCGTACTTTCGCCATGCCCGGAGGGGGCGTCTTGGTTGCTTGCCAGAACATCACGGTTCAGCAGCAATCGGAACAGGAACTGCGGGTGGCCAAGGAACAGGCGGAATTGGCGAACCGGGCCAAATCGGAATTCCTGGCCAATACATCCCACGAATTGCGGACACCCCTGAACGCCATTATCGGCTTTTCCGATATTCTGATGGGCGAACTTTTCGGTCCCCTCTCCTCGCCCCGCTATGTGGAATATGCCAGGGACATAAACGAAAACGGACAACATCTGTTGTCCATCATCAACGATCTGCTTGATCTGGCCAAGGTGGAGGCTGGGCATTTCGAACTAATGGAGGAGCAATTCCAGCTTTCCGATATGGTCGCCGCGACTTCGCGGCTTACTCAGGAGCGGGCCAGCCAGGGCCGGGTCAGAGTGCTGCTGGAAATGGATGGCGCCGTCGATTTTGTCCAGGCCGACCAACGCGCCATGAAGCAGGTCGTCCTGAACCTGTTGACCAATGCCATTAAATTCACCACCGAGGGCGGCCAAGTTACCATCGGCTCCAGCCGCGGCCGCGACGATGGGGACGGCGATGAATACTTTGAGCTATGGATCAGTGATACCGGGATTGGCATGAAGGCCGAGGATATTCCCCATGCCCTGACGCCATTCGCGCAATTGGATGGCTCCTTCACCCGCCGTTTCGAGGGCACGGGACTGGGACTGCCCCTGGCCCGCCATTTGTGCGAGTTGCATGGCGGCAGTCTGAGCATCAGATCCACTCTCGGCAAGGGCACGACGGTCACGGTGCGCATGCCGGGGCATCGCCTGCTGGGCAGTGGCGAAGACGCCCGGGCGCAACTGGCGGCGGCGACAGGGCCAACGGGGGCCCAGGGTAGTTTGTTCGAGACGGCCGCCGAGGAAAATGCCGCCGCCAGGGCCGGATAGCAGCCGCCCTGTTTGTGCCCGTCCTCTATCGAACACGGTATCGGCGGTGCGATGGCATTTTCCTCGGCGGCTACCCCATTTCCACGGCGCAAGGCGCCTTTGAGCTATTGGCTTCGGGAACAAAGTCGTCGTGCTGGCTAAACCGCCCGGGCGGTGATTACCGCCAGATTTGCCATTTGACCGGGCATCAGGGCCATGGCCGTGCGCTGCGCCGCATGGCCCAGAAGATTGAAGCGGTAGCCCTCGCCCCTGGCCGCGTTTTCGTTAAAAACCCGTTGGCTGGCATGTCGCAGATAGGGAAATTTATAGAGAAACGACATGTTCTCCACATAGTCGAGACGCAAAATCTCGAAACCGGCGCCGCCGACCAGCGCCTTGAATTCGCCCGAAGTCAGGTTCAGCTTATGAAACCGCCCCTCTCCCGGCCCCATGGCGTGCGCCGCCATGCGGTCGGTAACCCGGTTTTGCAGATTATCCAGGCGCATGCTGGCGCACAACAAGGCATCGGTTTTCATGATCCGCCGGGTATCCGCCATGGCCGCCTCCAGACCAAATTCCAGCCCGTGATAGAGACCGAACGCCAGCACGGCCGAGAAAGTCTGGTCGGGAAACGGCAATAGGCCAATGTCGCCCGCTGCCAGGCGAATGGAGGTATCCTCGTCCCTGATGGCCGCCAGAACCGAGGCGATGAAATCCAGTCCGACGATGTCGATGCCACGGTCATGATAATAGCGCAGCACCCGGCCGGCACCGCATCCCGCCTCCAGCACGGGGCCGGTGGGCCGTTGGGCCGCGATTACCCGTTCGGCGTAAAGGCCGGGATAGCGATCGCGATTGATGGCGCCGCTGTCCACCGCCACCCCGTCCCAGCGCCGCTGCCAATAATCATGGCTGCCGCCATGGGCCCGATAGCTAATCCGCATCGCCGCCGTCCAGGCCCAACAGAGCAATATGTTTCAGCAAAGGGTGCACAACATAATAATCCGCCGCCGTCCCCAAGGCTTCAATCGGCGCCAGGCGCCCGTCCTCGATCCACGCCGCCACGGTATCGGCCATGAGGTCGGCGCGGATGGCGGAATCGTAAAAATAGTCGATGTCCACGCCCGCAGGTGGTGCTGGATAGCGGCGCCGGGCAACGATGGGGCCTTGATCAATGGCGGCAACCAGTTGAATGACCGAAACGCCACACCCTTCCCCCGCCAACAGGCTGTAATAAACCGTGGTGCTGCCGCGATAATCCGGCAGCCAGCCGGAATGGGCATGCAAAAAGGGCGCGCCAAGGGCCAGCAGGCCGGGGCTGACCAATTGCCCGCCATAGCCCGAATAGATCACCAGATCGGCGCCGCTATCGCGGACCGCCGCCAGGATTTCCGGATCATTCACGCTTTCCGCCTCGATCTGCTGAATTTGCCTACTCAAGGTGACCAAGGACTGCATCAAGGGTATGCCGGGAACGGGCAAGGGCACGGATGTTGGTATATCGGGGGGGCTGGGTAAATCCGCCTTGCCCGGCTGCCCGGCACCGGGGCGGTCAAACAGGATTGCCGCGTCAATTTCCATGCCCCGCCCGGCCATGGCCTGGGCATAAGCCTGGCTGCGCGGCGTGTTGGCGGCCAAAAATAAAATGCTCATAAGGCAATCCCCCGCTTGGCCATGAGGGCATCCACCGCCTCCCGTTCATGGCCCACGTGCCAGGCCAGCCGGGCCGAAAGGTCCGCTGTCAGCCTGGACGACATGGCGCAAATCGTATCGAGACATTTCAAGTAGACATTAAGATGGCGCAGGGCATCACCGTCATCATATAGGGCGGCAAATAAATCCGCGGCCCGCAAATACAAAGTTAAGTCGTTGCGGGCCCGCCGGTCCAGGGCGCGAAAGCCCGGGCCGTAGCCGTCATGCACCCGTTTGTGAATTTCAAATTTTTTCACGAAGGCTTCCGCCAGTTCCCCATCACCCGCCAAGGCTTGTTCCAACAGCGCCACGCTTTGCCCCGTGCCTTCGCCCGTGCCGGGTTTAGCCTTGTTGGCGGGCAAGGGCGGCACGGGTTCGGGCAGCGGGTCGCCGGCCCGGGCACGGCTGGCCCGCCATGCCGCGATAAAGGCCGCGCCGCCGAATTGGCTATAGAAATAGGTATTCGGCTTTTCGATCAGATCGCCGGTTGCATAGGGATAGTTGCTCACGGCGAGACACCGATGCGCGTCAGGATATCCAAGGCGATGGCCTCTCCGTCCAATCCGGGCGCCTGATTGGGGTTGATATGGTTTGGGATGATCATGTCCGGATTTTCCGGTATGGGAAATGCAATATCGATACCGACCACGTTCGCCTCCTCTCCCCGCCGGGCGGCGCCATACAGCCCCTTGCCATCCCGCGCCTCCAGATCCGCCAGGGGGGCGTCGATGAATGCCTCGAAATAGTGACGATAGCGGCTACGGTTGGCGGCCATGATATCGGGAAAAATACACAGAATGGAGACAACCGCGTTTATGCCCTGGCGGTCCAGCCAGGCCGACATGGCGGCAATCCGCTCGGCATTGATACGGCGGCCTTCCATGGTGTAGGCGTCGGGGCCCCGGTCATGTTGAAAAATCTCCCGCACCTCGTCGCCGTCAATCAGAACGGTGGCCGGGCTGACCGCCTGCCATTGCCGGTGCAGGGCCCTGGCGATAGTGGTCTTCCCCGCGCCCGACAAGCCAACCAGCCAAACGATCATGTGCCCTCCTCCCTTCTCACCGGTTCAATCTCACCAATTCAGTTTCTGAGGCCATCGGCCGGTCGCACGTGGTTCTCCGCGCAGTTGATTTCAATGCTGCCCGCCTTGCACAGGCGGTCAAAGATTTGTTCGCCACAGCCGATGGCGGCGGGCAGGGCGAATTCGGCGCAACGGATCGCCATGTGGGAATTGGCGCCACCGTATTTAGTCGCCAGCCCGGCGATAGGATAGGCGAATATCCAGTCAAAGCCGGGGTCGGCATTTTCGATCAACACCACGGCCCCGGCCATGTTTTCAGGCACCCGGTCGTGCCCGCGAATGCGCAGGCTATGACCGCGAACGCTTTTATGGGTAATGAAATTGGGTTCGCTCAAACGCAGGGGCACCACATGGACGTCCAGGCTGTCGGTCAGGATCTGCGGCAGGCGCAGCGCCTTGGTGACCGCGTGGCGCTGCCGGCCGGCGGCGGCCAGGGGGCGCAAATGGTGTTCCACGTCGCTGTCGTTGATTTCCACCAAGGTATCGAGAATATCGCGGATGTTCAGGTAGGAAAGCGCCTCTCGGCTCAAGCCGACGCTTGCTCCCCAGGCCGCGATGCCCTCCAGGGAATCGGACAGATTGCGGGTGAAGACGAACTTGGCGTATTCCCGTGCCGCCGTCGCCGTACGGATATAGTCAAACAATTGGGCCGGCGTCAGGCCGAAATCATGGGCTGCGAGCAGGCGCTCAATGTCTGCGATTTGGGCCGGGCTGGCCGCGAACGAAGCCGGTTGGGGCGGCGGCGCCAGGGGTGCGGTGTCGGCGAACAGATCGTCCCGTTGGTCGTAGCGGGCCGAGAGAATGTCGTAGGAGCCGGGCCGCAGGTGGCCATAGCGTTCCAGAAAGACATCCCTTGGCAGCGCACCCGCCGCCAATTCACGGCAATCATCGGCCAATTCGCCGGCCACCGTATGGATCGAGGCCATCAGGGCCTGGGCCTGTTCCGGCTCCAGCACGCCGCGGGCCACCAGGGAACGCAACATGGATTGCGCGATAAAGGCGTGCCGGGCCAGGATGGCGAAAGGTATGGTGCCTGAGGTGATGCAATCTTCCAGCAAGGCCGCCACGCCGGCCAGATCCGTGGGCCGGCGGCGGAGCAGATCCCGGCGTTGGTGGCCCAGACTTTCAATTTTCGCCAGCTCACCCGACAGCGGCGCCACATCGCCGCGCAACAAGGCGCCGGTCAGGCGCGACAGGGCCTGGCGGAACGCCGACAGCTCGTCCGCCGTCAGGACCCCGCCACATTGCGCCGTCATGCGGGCATCGAAATCAAAGGTCAGGGCGGTAATGGCGACATCGAATTCGATCTTGTCATGCAGGTGATGGTTGCCCGCCAGGCGGTCCAGCCAGCCGTCCACCAGTTTGCCCGCGATGTTGTCGTCCAGGTCGCTGGGCAACAGCGAATGAAAGCTAAGGCGCACGTCGATATAGGGCTGGCCGCCAAGCGAAACCAGCAGCGGCATCCCGGCCGGTTCGCGATAGCCCATTTGGCCGCGGGCCCGGCGCCAGGCCCCATCGGTGATCAAATGGCGGTATAGGGACAGGGCCAGGGGGCGCGGAGCGCGGCCGATCATCTCGGCCGGATTCCAATCGGGCATCTGGCCAAAGATAGAGCGGCCGCCATGCACCCCTGCCATGGGTTGAAACCGGCTTTGCACAAAACTTTGTATCCTGCCGATGGCGCCCTCGACCCGGCTGCTCAAACCGCTGCTCAAAACATTGTCGGGACCCGCTTGCCTGGTCATGCGGCGGACTTGCAGCAAATGCACCGCTAAATCGCCGTCAACGGCGAATTCAATGTCCAGACCTTGACCGGGAATGGCCGCCTCCAACTCCACGGTCGCCGCCAGCAGGGCGCCAAAGCGTTCCGATTGCACCGCATCAAGGGCGCCCCGATGGACCACCAGGGTGCGGTTGGAGTAGGCCCCGCCGGAGGTCACGGTGTCGGTGCGCCCGGTCTCGTCGTCGTAATTGATGACGTAGTAGGGCGCGCCCGTGTTCAGATCATGGGTGAACAGAACGCCGCTCATCAGAACGTCCGCAACCATGGGCTGGATCAGCACCTGATCCAGGTGATTGGGATGTTCGCCATAGGATCCAATAACCCGGTCGATGGCCGCCCGGATGGCCTCCGCCGTGGCCGGAACGTTGACCACGGTTTCGAATTGCCCCGCCATGCTGTTTTCACCGCCATCTTCGCCCATGGCGGACGAGCGCACGATGACCTCTTGGCCAGTGAAGCATTGGCAAAGGTCCCGCAACCGGGCCTCGGGTTCCGCCCGCCATTGGGCGAGGGTGAAAACCTTGGACACCGGCACCTTGAACAGGTTTAGAGTGGGCGCGATACGGGCCAACGTGTCAGCCTTGGTGCCAAAAACAAACAATGCGGGTCGCCTTACCTGCGAAAATTAATATTTGCCAACCATAGAACGATGCCTGGGAAAATCCAGAACTACGGCCGCTGCAAACGCCGCTCCGGGTGCATGCTGTCCACATGCCCCATGAACGGCGGGTGGATCGAATACCCCATCAGGGCGCGGACCCGGGGTGACAGCTTTCGCGTGATATCATCGGGCACATCCAGGAACATATTCTCCTGCTGGCGGGCCCAGGGGGCGCAATATTGCATGGTCACCGCCAGGCGCGTTTCCTCCGAGCGGTTGCCGCCGCCCCGGTGCCACAGGGTGCCGGGGAATATCAGGGCGGAACCAGCGGGCATGACGGCATCTACCAACCGGCCCTCCAAATCATCAATCACGGGCGCGGTATAGGCAGGGCCGCTGCGGGGCAAGGCGATCCGCCGCGCGTCGGGCACGCCGTCGGGGGTTGTTTCACCCCAGGCATGGCTGCCGGGGATCAGTTGCGTGGCGCCATTTTCAGACGTGAAGGCATCGATGGCCCAGATTACGCTCATGCCGATGGGCGGCCGGGGCCGTGGCACGGCATAGAACGAATCGTCGAAATGCATGGCCTGGGGGCTCTCGCCCGGATGCAGATCGATCGACAGCCCGGCGGACAGCAGATAATTCGCCTCCAGCATCCGGTCCACAACCGCCATTATGGTCTGATGCTCGGTCATGTCCGCGAAGATTTTACCCCGCGCCAACAGGCTGTAGATACGTTCGGTTTTGTAACCTTCAAAGTCATTGCGCCCGCGCAGGCCTGATTTGTGCGCCGCAAGGGCCTCGCGCACCGCCTCTCGGCCACCGGCGTCCAGCAATTCGGGCACGATGGCGAAGCCGTGACTGGCAATATTGGCCAGCATTCCCTTAATGTCGCTATAATCGAAAAAATGATCATGCATCGCTGATGGAGGCGCCTCAAATGTTGAAGTTCTATTATTCTACCGCACCAAACCCCATGAAAGTGGCTTTGTTTTTGGAAGAAGCCGGCCTGGAATACGACGCCATTCCCGTGGATACCCGTGCCGGCGACCAGCACACGGATGCGTTCAAGATGGTCAATCCAAACGCCAAGGTACCGGCCATCGTCGATGGCGAAACAACCATGTTCGACAGCAACGGCATTCTGCTTTACCTGGCGGAGAAGACCGGCACCTATCTGGGCAAAAATCGTGGTGAAATGCTGTCCTGGCTGATGTTCGTAGCCTCGGGCATTGGGCCTTATTCGGGCCAGGCGGTGCATTTTCAGCACCACGCGCCGGAAAAACTGCCCTATGCCATCAACCGCTACCGCTTCGAAGCGCAACGCCACTACAATATTTTGGACGCCCGCCTGGCCGAGCGTCCCTATCTGCTGGGCGATGACTATTCCATCGTCGACATGGCGGCCTGGGCCTGGGCCCGCCTGGTACCGGTCGTGTTGGGCGAGGAGGAGGCGGGGGCAATGGTCAACCTGAAACGCCTGGTGGACCAGATCAGTGCCCGTCCGGCGGCCGAGCGCGCCATCGCCATCAAGGACCGCTACGCCTTCAAGACCGAAATGGACGAGGCCGCCCAGCGCAACATGTTCCCCAGCAACTATTAGGTTGGAGCGTTCCTAGCCAACGCACCCTGGGTTCATTTAGACCCAGGGTGCGTGGCCCGTTTAATATCCGGTGTTGATGATCATCGGGGTTGAGCAACGGCCCAGACAATACAGCGGCGGTCCAAGTCCAGCCAATGTTCGCGGCGGACTGGCAACAAACATCATATCGACACAGGCTTCCGGGTCTGGTTCGGCGAGCC
>JAPYUH010000437.1 GCA_029936195.1 Alphaproteobacteria bacterium | reverse complement strand
TGCAGCCCAACGCCGGTTCGCAGGGCGAGTATGCGGGGCTGTTGGTCATCAAGGCCTACCACCAAAGCCGGCGCGAACCGCAGCGCAACATTTGTCTCATCCCCACCAGTGCCCACGGCACCAACCCCGCCAGTGCCGTGATGGCGGGCCTCAAGGTGGTTCCGATAAACTGCAGCGAAGAAGGCGATATCGATCTCGACGATCTTCGCGCCAAGGCCAACGCACACGCGGCCGAACTCGCCGCGATGATGATTACTTATCCTTCCACGCACGGCGTGTTCGAAGAAGGCATCCGCGAGATTTGTGAAATCGTGCACAACGCCGGCGGCCAAGTGTATCTCGATGGCGCGAACCTCAACGCCATGGTCGGCCTCGCGCAGCCGGGCGATCTTGGCGCGGACGTGTGCCACATCAACCTGCACAAAACCTTTTGCATCCCGCACGGCGGAGGCGGGCCGGGCATGGGGCCCATTGGCGTGGCGGAACATCTCGCGGACTATTTGCCGGACCATCCGGTGGTGAAACTCGGTGGCGAGAATCCCATTGGCGCGGTCAGCGCAGCACCGTGGGGTAGCGCGAGCATTTTGCCCATCTCATGGATGTTCATCGCAATGATGGGCACGGACGGACTACGCGCGGCAACGGAGCACGCGATTTTAAACGCCAACTACATCGCCAAGCGCCTCGACGGCTATTTCCCTGTTCTTTATAAAGGCGCCAACGGTCTCGTGGCGCACGAATGCATTCTCGACTTGCGGCATTTCAAGAACGTGACAGTCGAGGACGTGGCAAAGCGCCTGATGGACTACGGCTTCCACGCCCCCACCATCTCGTGGCCCGTAGCCGGCACGATGATGGTGGAACCCACCGAGAGTGAATCAAAAGAAGAACTGGACCGATTCTGCGACGCGATGATCGCAATCCACGCCGAAATCGAGGCCGTGGAAACTGGCGAGGCGGATGCCGATGACAATCCCCTCAAACACGCCCCTCACACCACCGACATGGTGAGTGCCAACGACTGGCCGCACGCCTACCCCCGCGAGCAGGCCGCCTTCCCTGCCCCCTGGCTGCGCGCACACAAGCACTGGCCCGCCACCGGCCGCATCGACAATGTCTGGGGCGACCGGAATTTGGTATGCAGCTGCGCGGGGATGGAGGCGTTTGGCGAGGAATTATAAAGCGGCGGAACCCGCGGTGATTTCTCTTTTCCCTTTAATTCTCGGCAGGTTCGCCTTCGCCGTCGAGGAAGCCTTGGAGTTGGCGGAGGCGCGTGGGGTGGCGCATTTTCCGCAGGGCCTTGGCCTCGATTTGGCGAATACGTTCGCGGGTGACCTTGAATTGTTTGCCGACTTCTTCCAGCGTGCGACTGTAGCCATCAGTGAGGCCGAAGCGTAGCTCGAGCACCTTGCGTTCGCGCTCGGTGAGTGAGGTGAGCACGTCGCCCAGCTTGTCCTTGAGCAGCGAATAGCTGGTCATGTCGCTGGGGTTCTCGGCGGTTTTGTCCTCAATGAAATCGCCAAAGTTGGTATCATCGCTGTCGCCGACGGGGCTTTGCAAACTGATGGGTTGCTGGGCCATCTTCATGATTTGGCGCACGCGCTCGACGGGCAATTGCATCTCGTC
>JAPYUH010000436.1 GCA_029936195.1 Alphaproteobacteria bacterium | reverse complement strand
ATTGGGTTTATACGTTTATTCGGCTATGACAGAAACCTTACAGATCCGATGGAAATGCGAAGGGTGGCATGTTGTCGCGGCTCGAAGAACAGCGAAATTTACTGATTTTAGCCAACCGACTCTGCAACCGTGGTAGGTGGGCGTGCAAAAAACACCAGCCCGGCGGCAATGATGGCGAATATCGTGAACAGGCTTAACGACGCATTGTAATCGTTTGTCCAGTCGCGCAAGAACCCCGCAATAAGGGGGCCCGACGCCTGGGCCAGGACCTGGACCGGTAAGGTCACGCCGCGAATGGCGCCGTAATTTTCCCGTCCGTAATATTCCGCCCAGATGACCGGCAACAACGTTAAAATGCCGGCTATGCCGAAGCCGAACAGGCTCGTCGCCACAAACGCCTGCCAACCGGATGCTACCATCAGCAAAATGATGGCGCTCATCGACGTCGCGATGGCGCCAATACACAATCCGATCCGGGCGCTGTATCGCCGCGCGAACAACCCGAAGGCGACCCCGGCAACCGCGCCGACAATTGATTGACTGCTGACGGCGCTGACGGCGACCAGCGGCGATAATCCGCGTTCGACCAGATGGGGAATCTGGTGCAGGCTGATCCCGGCCTGGACGGGAAAGATAAAGACCGTGAAACCCATGATAAACCAAAGCGCGGGTGTTCTCAGGGCTTCTGCCCGCGTGAAGCTCGGTTCGTTGATCGGCGCGGCGGCGCGTCCCGGTTCAACGGGGAGGCGCGCGGATTTCGGGTCGGGCGTCAGGCCAATATCTTCAGGACGACGCGTGAGCAGCAGCAGGTTCGGCGCGACCCCAATGGTTAAAACCAGAATCGCTATGGTAAACCAACCGTTGCGCCAATCGCCGTTGCTCATTGCGGTGAAGGCGATTACGGGCATCATCGCGAGGCTGATGGAGAGGATGACATTGATATACGACATCGCCTGTCCGCGTAGACGCACGAACCACTGCGCCACCGCGCTGGAGATTCCGATATCGAACGGGCTCGCAAACGTCATTCGCGCGATACAAAAGGCGACGTAGAACCAGATCAGGGAATTCGTCTGGGACAGCGCCAGGGCGGCCCCGCCCAGCACCAGCGCCGCGACTGATAAAATCATGCCCGATCCGCGCCGGTCCGCCAGAACGCCAATGGCCGGTGCGGTCAACGCCGCCAGAAGTCCGCCAAGGGAAACCGCGCCTGAAAATTCGGCGCGCGACCAGCCAAATTCGTCCGACATGGGCGTGACAAATACCGACAAGGTGGCGACCGCAGCGCCTTGCCGGACGAAGGCGGCGCATCCGGCGCATCCGACAATGACCCATCCATAGAAAAACGGTAGTTGCCGCGACAAGTTATAGGCCGTTTTTGTCGGTAAGGTCATGGGGACACGGTGGTCAATGATGTAGCCTCAGCGTATTTACCCTGAGCGGCGTATTCTTTGTATTGTTTAATCGCCGCCATCAATTCTTTCGACTGCGCCCACACGGCCCCCGACCATATCAGTACCAGGGCGGTGATGAGCGCCGGAAGGCATCGGGTTATGCGGGGGAGGGTCGACATGCGGTGAGCTTATCGCAGGTCGGAATAATTACCCTGGATAAAATCGTGAGACCGTTAG
>JAPYUH010000184.1 GCA_029936195.1 Alphaproteobacteria bacterium | reverse complement strand
ATGGAAGCCGTGATGGAAGATGTCATGGCGGCCCTTAACTTTCGTCTTCGACGATTTCGCCGCCGGCCCAGCGGATTTGCGGTGCGATGATGTTGGGATCGATGCGGCCCGCCCTCGACCGCACCGTGTCCAGCATGGTATCCACCACATCGTCGGTCAGCAAGGGCTCAATCCCGTCTTCCAGTTCCCATTTCCGCTTGGCGAAATTATCCGCCACCCAGACCGTGTCGCCTTTGGCGGCGAAATGCATGGCCGTGGGCCAGCCCAGGTAGCCGTCACCGCCCAAATTCAGGATATTCATAAAGCCGGAACCCAACCCATCGTCACCGAAATGCGCGGGAAACGCGCGCGCCGGGAAGTACCATTAACACCCGGGCATGACAAGGGTCGCGGCCAAGCGGCTTAGGCCCTGTGCGGCAACGGGAAACAGGGTTATAAGCGCCCATGTCTTGGAGCTTCCACGCCGTCCTGGGAATTGCCGCCGCCATCGTGACTGTTCTGGCCACGGGCCTGGTGCTGCGTCAATTGCGCGCCCGCGCCGTCCTGGACTTGCCCAACGAACGCTCCAGCCATGACCGGGCGGTGCCCCGTGGCGGTGGTATCGCGGTGATGGCGGTCGTGGCGGGGGGCTGGGCGTTGCTGGCTTGGTGGCGGGACGGTTGGCGGGGCGATTCGTTCGATTTGCTGGCCGTCGCAATCCTCGCCGCCGCCTTGGCCGCCATATCCTTTTTGGACGATCTGCGCGGCATGCCGGCCTTGCAACGGTTGCTGTGGCAGACCCTGGCCGTGGCCCTGGGCTGCCTGCTGCTACCTGAAACTCCGGTTTTCCAGGGTGTTCTGCCTCCCGTCGCGGATCGCCTGGCGGCTGGGTTCTGCTGGTTGTGGTTTATCAACCTGTTCAATTTCATGGACGGAATTGACGGCATCACGGTGGTAGAGGCAGGGACCATCGGTCTCGGGATGACCCTGGTCACGGCTGTTGCGGGTGGCGCGGGGGGCTTCGGCGCGCCGGCCATCATCGTCGCCGGTGCCGCAATCGGCTTTGGCTTTTGGAACTGGCATCCGGCAAAGATTTTTCTGGGAGACGTGGGCAGCGTTGGCCTGGGCTTCCTGTTGGGCTGGCTGTTGTTGTCATTGGCGGCTAGTGGCCATTGGCTGCCCGCCTTGCTGCTGCCCTTGTATTATCTGGCGGACGCCACCTGGACCCTGCTGCGGCGGATGTTGCGGGGCGAAAAGTTTTGGCGGGCCCATCGCTCCCATTTCTACCAACACGCCGCGCGCCGTTGCGGCAACCATGCCAAGGTCAGCTTGCGGGTTTTATGCGCCAACCTGGTTTTGATCGCGGCGGCCCTGTGGGCGGCACAGCACAAGGATGGCGGGCTGGCCCCCGTTCTGGCCGCGGCCCTTGGCGCCATGGCGGTGGCCATATTATTGTACAGTTTCGTGACCATGAAAGAACAGGCGAAGAGACTGGACGAGGCAAACCAATCGTGAGCTGGCCAAAACGTTTCAACGAGCGCTTCAACAAGCGCATCGCGGTGGTGGCAATCCACGATGTCGTCATGGCCATGCTGTCGTTCGAGCTGGCGGTCTGGTTCCGCTATCAGACTTATGGCAAGCCCCAGGAGTTTTTCTTTCTGTGGCACGGCACGGCGATTTTCACCATTGTCTGTTTCGTGGTGTTCTGGCGCATGGGGCTGTATCGGGGGATATGGCACTACGCCTCCCTCTCCGATGTTATCACCATCGTCAAGGCGGTGACCCTGGCCATTCTGATATTCCTGCCGGTGATGTTCGTCTTGGACCGGCTGGCCAATTTTCCCCGCAGCGCGATGTTCCTGAACTGGCCCTTGCTGGTGGTGCTGTTGATGGCCTCGCGTCTGGTATACCGCTTCTCCAAGGATGGCGACCTGCACGCCGTGTTCGAACGTACCGATGATGGCCGGGTGCCGGTGTTGCTGATCGGCGCGGGCGACGAGGCGGAGACATTTATCCGCGGCCTGGCCCGGGATCGGCTGGCCCCTTATCGCGTGGTCGGCATCGTCGATCATAAGACAAGCCGCATTGGCCGGGATATTCGCGGCGTCACCGTCATGGGCGGCCTCGGCGAGGTCGCGGATATCGTCACTCGCCTGGCGGCCCAGGGGCGCAAGCCCCAGCGCATGATCATCACCTGGGCCAAACTGGATGGCGCGGCCATCGGCATGTTGCTGGAAGAGGCGGAGGCCCTGGGTCTGACCCTGTCCCGCATGCCGCGCCTGACGGAATTGCAAAGCGGCAAGAGGGGAAACAATCTGGAACTGCAGCCGGTGGAGGTGGAGGACCTGCTGGGCCGGCCGCAACAGGTCCTGGACCGCGACGCCATGAGATCGCTGATCGCCGGCCGGCGGGTCCTGATCACCGGGGCGGGCGGTACCATCGGTTCCGAACTGGCCCGGCAGATCGCGGCTTATGAACCGGCCCACGTGGCCCTGTTGGACAACGGCGAACATGCCCTTTACCGCATCGATCTTGAATATGGCGAAAGCTGGCCGAACCTATCCCGCGCCGCCGTGCTGGGCGATGTCCGGGATAAGGAACGCCTGGCAGTGGTTTTCCAACGCCAACGGCCCGATCTGGTGTTCCACGCCGCAGCCTTCAAACACGTGCCCATGGTGGAGGGCAATCCCAACGAGGGCGTGCTGACCAACGTCATGGGCACCGCCAACGTGGCCCATGCCTGCCAGGCGGCAAACGTCAATGTCATGGTGCAGATCTCCACCGACAAGGCGGTCAACCCCACCTCCGTCATGGGCGCCTCCAAACGCATTGCCGAGATGATTTGCCAGGGACACAGCCTGACCGCGTCGCGCTGCCGCTTTGTAACCGTGCGGTTCGGCAACGTGCTGGGCTCCACCGGCTCCGTCGTGCCTCTGTTCCAGCGGCAGTTGGCCCGCGGTGGCCCCTTGACGGTGACGGATGCAGAGGTCACCCGCTATTTCATGACCACGCGGGAGGCGGTGGAATTGATCCTCTCTGCCACCGCCCACCCGCCCACGGGGGACGAGGGGGGCAAGATCTTTGTCCTGGACATGGGCCAGCCGGTGCGCATTCTCGATCTGGCCCGGCAGATGATCCGCCTGGCCGGCCTGACGCCCGAAGTAGATATCCCCATAACCTACACCGGCCTGCGGCCCGGCGAAAAGCTGTACGAGGAATTGCTGCACGACGGCGAGACACCGCGGCCGACACCCATTGCCGGCGTAAATTTAGCGGCACCACGGGTGATCGACCATGATTTGCTCAGCGCCCAGGTGGAGCAACTGGCCGCCGCCGCCGCCGCCCGGGATACCGAGCGGACCCTTGCACTGATTCGCCACCTCGTACCCGAAATGCTGGATGGACCCGCCCCCACCCCTGCAGAAACCGCCGCCGCGCCTGCTGAATAGCAACTGCCCCTTTGGTGCCTTGTCCCACCGTGTTATAGGGCGCGAATGGTTTGCAAATTTGAGTGGGAGTTGCCCCGGTGAATGATCTGGTTGTCGTAAAACGCGCCCTAATCTCTGTTTCCGACAAAACTGGTTTGGAGGATCTGGGCCGGGCCCTGGCCTCCCATGGCGTGGAAATATTGTCCACGGGGGGCACCGCCCGGGCCTTGGCGACGGCGGGCATGGCGGTGAGGGAGGTCAGCGAGCATACCGGCTTCCCCGAGATGATGGATGGCCGGGTCAAGACCTTGCACCCGAAAGTGCATGGCGGATTGCTGGCCCTGCGCGATGACCCCGAGCACGCCAAATCCATGGCCGAGCACGATATCGGCGCCATTGATCTCGTGGTGGTGAACCTCTACCCGTTCGAGGAGACCGTGGCCAAGGGTGCCGATTTCGCCACCTGTATCGAAAATATCGATATCGGCGGCCCGGCCATGATCCGCTCCGCCGCCAAGAACCATGCCTACGTAGCGGTGTTGACGGACCCGGACGACTATGCCCCGGTGATCGCCGCCATGGCGCAAGACAACGGCGCCACGAATGGCGACCTGCGCCAGGGACTGGCGGCCAAGGCCTATGCCCGCACCGCCAGCTATGACGGCGCCATCTCCACCTGGTTCGCGGAACAGCGCGGCGAAACCTTCCCCGATCGTCTGGTGGTCACCGCCGCCAAGCAGGCGGAGCTGCGTTATGGCGAAAACCCGCACCAGGCAGCCGCTTTCTACACCGCCGGAGGGGCCCGACCCGGCGTCGCCACGGCCCGGCAGTTGCAAGGCAAGGAACTCAGTTACAACAATCTGAACGACACCGATGCGGCCTTTGAGCTGGTGGGCGAGTTCGATCCGTCCAGGGCGGCGGTGGCCATTATCAAGCACGCCAACCCTTGCGGCGTTGCCCTCGGCGCGGATCTGCTGGATGCCTACCAAAAGGCCCTGCGCTGCGACCCGGTCAGCGCCTTCGGCGGCATCATCGCCACCAACCGCCCCCTGGATGGCCCGGCGGCCGAGGCCATGGTGAAAATCATGACCGAAGTCATTATCGCGCCCAATGCGGATGATGCCGCCAAGGCGGCGATCGCCGGCAAAAAGAACCTGCGTTTATTGCTGACCGGTGGCCTGCCCGACCCCATGGCATCCGGCATGACACTCAAGAGTTTGGCTGGTGGGTATTTACTGCAAACCCGCGATGGCGGCCGCATTAACGCCGGCGACCTGAAAGTCGTGACAAAACGCCAACCCAGCGAACGGGAGATTGCCGATCTGTTGCTCGCCTTCAAGATTTGCAAGCACGTCAAGTCCAACGCCATCATCTATGTCAAGGACGGCGCCACGGTGGGGATCGGCGCGGGCCAGATGAGCCGGGTGGACAGCGCCCGCATCGCCGCCCGCAAGTCCGAGGACGCGGCCTCGGCAGCCGGGCAGTCCGAACCCCTCGCCAAGGGTTCCGTCGTGGCCTCAGACGCCTTCTTCCCTTTCGCCGACGGCCTGCTGGCGGCGGCGGAGGCGGGCGCCACGGCGGTGATCCAGCCCGGCGGCTCCATGCGCGACACGGAAGTCATCGCCGCCGCCGACGAGGCCGGCCTAGCCATGGTCCTGACCGGCATGCGCCATTTCCGCCACTAGGTTTTCAGGCATTATTTAATGTGGTGACGTAATAATTATATAAGATGGCTCTAGGTATAACTATATGAAATAAATTAGTTCATATAAGTATTACGTCAACGTTTTAGATAATTGAGCGCGTTCCTCACGAACCGGCAGCATCAAGAGCAGGCCGGCGATCAAGAAAACCAAAATCACCGCGATGCCAGCCCGCTGGCTACCGGCCAGGCCGGTGACCGCCGCCACCGCGAAGGGGGCGATAAACGCCGTGGCCTTGCCGGACAAAGCATAGAGACCATAAAATTCACCAATCTTCTCCACCGGGGCCAGGCGCGACAGCATGGTGCGGGAGGCGGCCTGGGCCGGCCCGCCGAAGATGCCGATCATGATGCCGAAGAGCAGGAACATCTGTTCCGCCAGGGTGGTGAACATGCCCTCTCCCGGCGCGGCTTGCGCGTAGTGGATGACAAACAAAATGGTATCGTGGCGTTCCGCGCCGCCCAGGCCCTCGACCGTGATGGAGACGATGCCCGCGGTCGCCACAATCAGCCCGATGACGGCCAGGATAATGGTTTTCTTGGAGCCGATACGGTCGTCCAGCCAACCGCCGACCACGGCGCCCACGGCGGCGAAGATGGTCAGGATGATGCCAAAGATACCCAGATTGGTGGTGGTCCAGCCGAAACTGCCCGCCGCATATATACCGCCAAAGGCGAAAACCGCCGACAGACCGTCGAAATAGATCATCCGCGCCACCAGGAACAGCATGACGTTGCGATAGTGGCGCACCTCGCGCAAGGTCGCCTTCAGTTGGCCCAGACCGTGGCGCGCGGCCTGACGCTTGCCCATGCCGCTGGGCGGGGCATCGGGGGTGAACAGCAACAGGGGCAGGATGAAAATAATCATCCAGACGGCGGAAAACGGCCCCACCATGCGGTCATGTTCGTGGGCCGCCTTATCCAGCCCGAACAAGGGCACCTCCGGCAGGCTGAAGCCGCCGAGGATAAAACCCAGGGATATCAAGCCGCCCAGATAGCCCAACGCCCAGGCCCGCCCCGACAGCCGCCCCAGTTTCGCCCTGGCGGCCAGGCTGGGCAGCATGGCGTTGTTGAAGACCGTGGCGAATTCCGCGCCCAGGCTGGCCAGCACCACAAGGCCCAGGATCAACAGCAGATCCTGAGAGGCCGCGCCCGGCAGGGCCAGCCACAGACCGGCGCAGGCTAGCACGCAAAGGGATTGAAACAACACAATCCACGGCTTGCGCGGGCCCGAAGCGTCCGCCATGGCCCCCATGACCGGGCTTAACAAGGCGATACACAGCCCGGCCACCGCCTGGCCATAGCCCCACAATTCCTGGCCCCGGATAGCATCGCCAACCACGTGAGAGGTGAAATAGGGGGCAAAGATGAAGGTCGTGACAAGGGTGAAATAGGGCTGATTGGCCCAGTCGAACAAGGCCCAGCTAAACTGGCCCAGGCGCGGCGCCGGTGCCTGGCCCGTGATGGTCAGGCCGGCTTCGCCGTCAAGGTCTTGCACCGCCATGTGATCCCCCCAATCCCCGCATTGCCTCACAATAGCGGTTTTCTTAGCCTTCTGATACCGGTTCAATGGCCCCTACAACGCCCCTAGATCGCCGCCAAGCCGTGCGCCAGAAAGTCAAACACCCGGCGGACGCGGCGGGAGGTTTTTAGTTCGACATGGGCGGCGAGCCAGACAGGCAGGCTTGGCAATTTCGAATCAGGGAGTATGCGCGCCACTTTCGCCTCGCCATCGCCGATCAAGGTTTGGTTGAAGCCGAGGCCCCAGCCCGCCACGACCAGGTGCCAGGCGGCCACCTGATTGTCGGTACGGAAGCTGAAGAACTGACGGTCAACCTCAACCCCAGCGGCGCGAAAGCCCTGGATAATCTGTTCGCCCCGGTCATAGCCCACGACCTCGTGCCGCAGGATATCCGCCAGCGTCTCCGGCACCCCGGCCCTGGCCAGATAGTCATGGGCTGCGTAGATGCCAATGGGCAGCTCCGCCACCTTGCGGGCAATGACATCGGCCTGGGTTGGCTGATACATGCGCACGGCGATATCGGCGTCCCGGCGCAGCAGGTTCTCGGTCCGGTCGGAGGCCACCAGCTCTATCTGGATCTCCGGCTCCAATTGGTGCAATTCCGCCAGAATGCCGGGTAGTACATAGGTCGCGACGATCTCGGACGCAGTCAATCGAATGGTCCCGGCGATAGCTTCCGACCGCCCCTGGGCGGCCAGGGCGACCCGGTTCGCGGCCTGCCCCATGGGCCCGGCGTGATCCAGCAAATCTGCGCCCGTCGGCGTCAAGGCAAGGCCGCCGGCGGTGCGATCAAATAGCCGTACCCCCAACGCCGCTTCCAAGGCGGCAACATGCCGACCCATGGTCGGCTGACTGCCGCCGAGGGCGCGGGCCGCGCCGGACAGGGAACCGTGCTCCGCGACGGCAATAAAACTTTGCAGATGAGTCCAATCGAGGCTTTCAGTCATGGCCTATCCATTTTTGAATATAGTTTTATCAAAATTCCGCAATATACATGCAATTTCAAATGAATATGTTGCATCCAAGGACCAACAATCATGTGGAGAGCAAACATGTCTGGCAACGTCATTATTCTGGGTGGCAAGGGCCGGTTTGGCCGCGCGGCGATGGCGGCCTATCAGCAAGCCGGTTGGCGGGTGCGGTCACTGGTACGCGGCGTGGCCGAAGATCCGCGGCACGTCATCGGCGATGCCCTTGATGGCGATACGGTTATCATGGCCGCGAAGGACTGCGACCTCATCATCAATGCCCTGAACCCGCCCTACCCCCTGTGGCGGCGGGAACTGCCCCGCCTGACCCGGTCGGTTATCGCGGCGGCGCGGG
>JAPYUH010000011.1:26511-43289 GCA_029936195.1 Alphaproteobacteria bacterium | reverse complement strand
CCCGGTTATCCCGCTGGTCACCACGAGTTTCATTGCGTTGATCGCCGCGTTGATCATTGCGCTGCTCACTTTCGCCCGCCGGCTGCTGCGGCGGTTTCGTTGCTTGCATGACGCGATAGTAGTGTTCGGCATGCTGAAAATAGTTTTCAGCCGCCACCCGGTCGCCCGATGTCGTCGCGTCCCGCGCCAAGGCCTGGTATTTTTCATAGACCGTCGACGCGGTGCCCCGGATTTTTACTTCCGGTCCGTTACTGTCATAGCTTCTATTGGGGGAGTTGTTATATCCCCTGCGACCGCTGGGACGGCCACGTCCCCGTCTTTGGGGTCCGCTCTGTCTCATAGCACCGTCATTAGTTATTTCCACAATCGAACGCCAATTCAGGGTCCCCATGATCGACGCGCCGGCCAAATTTCACATGCAGCACTTTTACCGCACTCCAGCCGCCGGAAATCCAGCGGCCAAAAATTTTGTCGATGCCTTCAATCGAACCAAGACATGCCGTCTGCCATTGGGTTGTCTGTTGTTTAGGCCCTGATCTTAACTCTTGTACGTAACCCTTGAACTTAAAGAGTGGGCCTCAGATTTCCGGTCAGCAATGTGGGTATGTCTTTTTTTGGGAACCGCCCGTCCGGTCACGCCAGTTGATCTTTATGATCCAGTCTTGCTGGCGCGGCGGTCGTTCCTTGCCGTTCGCAAACGAAACTAGCCCTTATGGGTTAAAAAACCAACACTTTTTTTACAGTCCCCGCGATACCCGCACACAACGGTCCCGGCCCGCCAAATCCGTGTCAAACCCCTCGAAACATAATCCCGCCGCGACAAGGACATCCGCCAGCCCGGCGGCCTGATCATGACCGCATTCCAACACCGCCTGGCCGGATGAATTTAACAACCGCTTCAGGTCGGGCGCAAGGGCGCGGTAAGCCGCCATGCCGTCGTCGCCGCCGTCCAACGCCAGGGCCGGGTCATGGCAGCGAACCTCCGGCGCCAAGCCGGCGATATCGGCCGTGGGTATGTAGGGCGGGTTGGCGACGATCAGATCAAACCCCGGCGCCAATGCCCCTCCCCAATTTCCGGTGATGAAATGGGCCCGTCCGGACAAATCCAGGCCCTTGGCATTGCGTCTGGCGATCCGGGCGGCGGGGAGTGAGATATCCACGCCGATACCCCAAGCCCCTGGCCGTTCCACCAATAGGGCGAGCAGCAGGCAGCCCGAACCGGTGCCGAAATCGGCGATACGGTAGGCGCCATTCACGTCGGCAAGCAACTCGAGGCCGGCGGCAACGGCGGTTTCACTATCGGGGCGCGGGTCCAGGACGTCCTCGTCGATTGCCAGATCAAGGCTCCAAAATTCCCGCCGGCCCAGCAGACGCGAGACTGGCTTGCGGGCGGCCCGGGCGGCGATCAGCCCGGCAAAAGCCTCGGCCTCCGAAGGGTCGAGCCTCCTTTCCCCGTCCCGGATCAGGGTCAGCCGGTCGCCGCCGACCGCATGGGCCAGCAACAAGGCGGCATCCAATTTGGGATCTTCAATGTTGGCGGCGGCAAGATCCTGGCCGGCGGCCGCCAGGGCCTGGCGCAAGGTCAATCCTGGCTCGGCAACATTGCCATTAGCCATGGGCTTCCAGATCGGCCAGTAAACTAGCCTGATGATCGGCGATCAAGGCGTCCACCACCTCGTCCACCGCCTCGCCACTCATCATTTTGTCCAGCTTGTACAGGGTCAGGTTGATGCGGTGGTCGGTGACCCGGCCTTGGGGAAAATTATAGGTGCGGATGCGTTCCGAACGGTCGCCGCTGCCGACCTGTTCCTTGCGGTCGGCGGCGCGCTGCCCATCGATTTTTTGCCGCTCCACATCGTACATGCGCGCGCGCAGCACCTTCATGGCCTTGGCGCGGTTCTTGTGCTGGGATTTGTTGTCCTGGCATTGCACAACGATGCCCGTGGGCAGATGGGTGATGCGAATGGCGGAATCGGTCTTGTTGACGTGCTGACCGCCGGCCCCCTGGGCCCGGTAGGTATCCACGCGCAGGTCGGATGGATTGATTTCCACGTCGATCTCCTCCGCCTCGGGCAGCACGGCGACGGTGGCGGCGGAGGTATGAATGCGGCCCTGGGATTCCGTTTCCGGCACCCGCTGGACCCGGTGCACGCCGGATTCGAATTTCAATTTGGCGAACACGCCCCGCCCGGAGATGGAGGCCACCGCGTCACGAATGCCGCCCAGATCGGAACCGCTCATATCCATCAGCTCGAACTTCCAGCCGTTGATCTCGGCATAGCGTTCATACATGCGCAACAAATCGGCCGCGAACAGTGCGGCTTCATCACCCCCCGTACCGGCCCGGACCTCCAATATGGCATTCTTTGTGTCGGCCGCGTCGCGAGGCAGCATGGCAAGTTGCAATTCGCCTTCCAATGCCGGCAGCCGTTCGCGCGTTGCCGCCATTTCCTCGGTCGCCAATGCCCGCATCTCGTCATCGCAGTCCGGGTCGGCCACCATGCCGCCCAAATCGGCGATTTCCGTGCGCAGGTCCCGGACCGCCAGGGCCGTCTTGGCCACGGGCGCCAATTCGGCATAGTCCTTGGACAGACGCACGAACTCATCGCTGTCGCCGCCCGCCGCCATGGTGGCTTCAAGCTCCGCCAGGCGTTTGAGGATGCCGTCTATTTGTTCTTCGCCAATCATGACGGCAACAATCGCAGTTGGGCGGCGACACCGTCCAGGGCCACGTCTTGTTGTCCCCCGCCATCCAGATCTCGCAGGGTGATAATGCCCTTGGCAATTTCGTCATCACCCAGGATCAGGGCCGCGCGGGCATTCACCTTGTTGGCCCGTTTCAACCGCCGACTTAAATTGCCGCGAAACGCCATGTCGACGACAAAGCCATCCCGTCGCAGGCCGTGGCACATTTTCAGGGCAATTTTCTCCGCCGCCTCGCCCATGGGCACAAAGGCGATGGGGCGGTCGGGTTCGGGGGCATGGGCGGCCAGCATGGCAAGGCGTTCGATGCCCCCCGCCCAGCCGATGCCCGGCGTGGGCGGGCCGCCCAGCATCTTGATCAGGCCGTCATAGCGGCCGCCGGCGATCACCGCGCCCTGGGCACCAAGAGCATTGGTGACGAATTCAAATGCGGTGTGGGTATAATAATCCAGGCCGCGGACCAAACGCGGGTTCAGATTGTACCCGATCTCCAGCACATCCAAGCCGGCGCAGACGGCGGCGAAAAAGTCCTGGCTTTCCGGGTTCAGAAATTCCGCCATCAAGGGCGCATCGACGACAATTTTCTGGTCCCCTTCGTCCTTGGAATCGAGAATCCGCAGGGGATTGCGGCGCAACCGGTCGATGGAATCCTCGGATAATCGTGCCTTGTGATCGGAAAAATAAGTCACCAGGGCGTCGCGGTAGTCCTTCCGGCTGTCAGGGTCGCCCAAGGTATTCAGTTCCAGCACGCAGCTGTCCAGAATGCCCAGATCATGCAGAATTTCGGCGCCCAGGGTGATGATCTCAATATCCGCGCCAGGGCCTTCGACGCCCAGAATCTCGGCATCAATCTGATGGAACTGCCGCTGGCGACCCTTTTGCGGCCGTTCATAGCGAAAGGCCGGGCCGTGGGCGAAAAACTTCAGGGGCAGATCCTGCTGCATGCCGTTGGAGATGAAGGCGCGACAGATGCCGGCGGTAAATTCCGGCCGCAGGGTGATGTCCTCGCCACCGCGATCGGTGAAGGAATACATCTCCTTGCGCACCACGTCCGAGCCTTCCCCCATGGTTCGGGCAAAGACCGGCGTGAATTCGAAGATGGGCACATCAATGTCGCCAAAGCCAAAGCGGCGGGCGCAATCCCGCGCCGTGGCCACCACATGGCCGTGGCGGGCCGCCGTCTCGCCGACAATGTCATGGGTGCCGCGCACCGATTGAATCTTGGCCATGCGCCTTACTCCGCCTGCATTTCGGCAACTTTGGCCTCAACCAGCCGCACCACGTGATCGACGAAGCCCTCATCGCCGATCTTATGGTCGGCAACGCCGCTCAAATAAACCAGATGGGTGCCCTTGCCGCCGCCCGTTACGCCGATATCGGTCTCCCGTGCCTCGCCGGGACCATTGACCACGCAGCCCATGATCGACAGGGTCAGGGGTGTGGCGATATGCGCCAAGCGTTGCTCAAGGGCCTCCACCGTCTTGATCACGGGAAAGGCCTGGCGGGCGCAGGACGGGCAAGAAATAATGGACACGCCGCGATGGCGCAGACCGAGGGACTTTAATATTTCGAAGCCGGCATGCACTTCTTCCACCGGATCGGCGGAGAGCGATACCCGAATGGTATCGCCGATGCCGGCCCACAGCAGGCTGCCCAGCCCGATGGAGGATTTTACCGTGCCCGCGCGCAGGGCGCCGGCCTCGGTAATGCCAAGATGCAGGGGGTAGTCACATGCCTCGGCCAGGGCGTGATAGGCGGCAACACATAAAAACACGTCCGATGCCTTCACGGAGATTTTGAAATCACCGAAGTTGTTGTCCTCCAGCACGCGCGCATGGTTCAGGGCGCTTTCCACCATGGCCTCGGGGCAAGGCTCGCCGTAGCGTTCCAATAGTTCCTTTTCCAGGCTACCGGCATTGACGCCGATGCGCATGGAACAGCCGTTGGCGCGTGCCGCGGCCACGACTTCGCGCACGCGGCTTTCGGCCCCGATGTTGCCTGGGTTGATACGCAGGCAGGCGGCGCCGTTTTCGGCCGCCTCCAGGGCGCGCTTATAGTGAAAGTGAATGTCCGCCACGATCGGCGCGCTGGTCTGATCAACGATATCACGCAGGGCGGCGGAGGATGCCTCGTCTGGGCAGGAGACCCGGACGATATCGGCCCCGGCCTCTTCCAACGCCTTCACCTGGGCCACGGTGGCGGCCACGTCGTGGGTCGGGGTGGTGGTCATGGATTGCACGGTGATCGGGGCGTCACCGCCCACGGCGACGTCGCCCACCATGACCTGGCGGCAGGAACGGCGGTATACATCGCGATAGGGACGTAGGCTCATGACAAAATCTCGGACAATTAAATCATCACCCGAAAGGCCGGGCGTTGGCGCAGGATGCAATAGCAATTATTTGCAGCCGATAACAGGCCGGATCAAGAAAAGGTTCACAAACGTGTATGGCGCATTTCTATTTAGCACGGCCTTGGGTCACGACTATTGGTCTCACCTACTGATCACACCTACTGTTCATTGCCCGGCGCGTGCAATTCTCCGCGCAGATGGTCCGCGTTCAACTTGATATTGCGGCGCACCTGGCCAATCGGCCCCAGGGTACCCAGGGTCTCGCCATCGACCATGATTTCGATCGCGCCCGCGTTGCCGGTCATCAGCACCAGATCGGTCCGGTTCGGGGCATGATAGCTGTCGCCGGGACGCAGCATGCGGGTCAGCAACAGCTCGTTGTTGGCGCCTTGGACCTGAACCCAGGATGCCGCCCGCGCGCGCAGTACAACCCGTACATCACGATTGGCGGCGCCATAAGCCTGCGGGCGATAGCCCAGGCTTTCTGCGGCCGTGGCCAGGGAGGCGCGGCCTTCATCACCGCTGGCGGCGGCATCCCCACCACCTTCCGCAACGGGCCGGGTCGGCGCGGCGGGTGCCGCGGGCGGCGGCGGCGGGGCAATGGCGGCCTGAATTGCCGGCATGGTCGGGGCCGTGTCCACATCGCTGCCCTCGCGCCCGTGCTGTATGGGCGGCGGCACGGGAGAGGTATCGGGCAGGGCCGATGGTCGGGCAACCGCGGGCTGCACAACTGCCGGGGGCGCGGCGGCCACCTTGATCTCGGCCGGCCGGGGCATCTTTTCCGCCGCCGCCGTGGTCACCGGGTTTTCGTTTGAAACGTTCGGGTTTTGATGGGCAGGATTGGCCGGCAGTGCCTCGACAACTCTTGTTTCCGGTGAAGTTTTTGCGGATACCTTGATCGTTTTGTCATTGGTGTTGGCCAGGCCGATGACGTCGGCGGCGGCGGCGCGTTCGCCCTCGCCCTGCTCAGCCCTATCAGCAATAGCCTTCTCGGCGGCACCTTCGCGCGCTGTCTCCGTCAGCGTCGGTGCGGCAGTCTCGGCGGTGCCAACCGCGGCGACTTTTTTCACTGCCTCCCCAGACCCGGTTTCAGGCCTTTCCGATATTTTGACCTGGGGGCCGGCTGGATTGACGGTCGGTGCAACCTCGGTCGCCGCACGCTTGAAGGTCGGCGATGTTGCCTGGGTGGGATCCGGCGGCGTTGGTGATTTTGCGGCGGTCTGATAGGGCGCCAGCCGTTGCGGCGGCTCGGAAACAATTTCAATGGGCAGCAGACCCCGCCGCTCCAGGAAGATCCAACCGCCATAGACGGCACCGGCGACAATCAGCGAAATCAAGGCCAGGGTCAGACCGGGGCGGCGGGCCTCCTCCACCGGTTCGGGGAAGATCAGGCGCCGCGCACCCGGTGTAAGGGTTTCCTCGCGCTTGTACTGGCGAATGATTTCCTCGCCATCCAGGCCAAGGAACTCAGCGTAGGTGCGCAGAAAGCCAATGGCATACGTGGGTCCCGGCAGGTCATCCGTCCGGCCTTCTTCCAAAGCCGATAAATGCGACTGCTGGATGCGCAATGTGGTGGAAACATCGATAATGGATAATTGCCGCCGCTGGCGTTCGGCCCGCAGTTCAGTGCCGATACCGGCATAAATGTCCCCGCCGTCGGGTTCGTCGATCTGTTGCAATTGCAGACCTCTCGCCGCCCGTGGGCGCAGCCCCCGTGGCGTTTTCCGTGAGGCGGTCCCTGGCGCTTCCTCTTCAGGCCATTCGTCCACCGTCTTTTGATCGGCCATGGCGATTTATTCCAGACTAGCCCTCGCCGGCCAGCGATTAATGCCGTGAACGCTTAAATTATCACGCGATAATACGATTCGTCCCGCGACCAATCACCAGTACGGCTGTCCACTGTGGAAAACTTAGGAAATGCTTGTAGCAGATCAAGAATAATTCAGCAAATGCAATAGTTTATATGGCAACGTTGTGATCTTCCGCGAATTTCTTCAAGGCGTTGCGCAAACTATGTTCAGGAGAATCATAAAAGCCCTCCATAAATGTCTGTAAAGATGGCAGGTCCAGGCTGCGCACCATCATCTTCACCGCCCCGACAGAGGCCGCGCCCATGGAAATGCTGCGCAGGCCAAGGCCAAGAAGCGCCATGGCATCGACGGGCCGTCCCGCCGCCTCGCCGCACAGGCTGACGGGCACCTTGGCCGCGTCACAACGCTGCACGATATCGCGCACCAAGGACAGGGCCGAGGGGCTTAGTTCATCATAGCGGTTCGCCAAACGGGGATTGCCACGATCGGATGCAAACAGAAACTGCATCAAATCATTGCTGCCGATGGAAACGAAATCGACCAGGGGCAACAGGGCGGGCAATTGCCAGGCCAGGCTGGGCACTTCCAGCATGGTGCCTACCCGCAAGGTGGAAGGGGTTGGTTCGCCCATGCGCGTCTGACGTTCAACCTCGCGATCAAGTAATTTTCGCGCCGCCTTGAATTCAGACACTTCGGCGATCATGGGAAACATGATTGAAAGCGGCCGGCCGGCCGCCGCCTTCAACAGCGCGCGGATCTGCATGCGCAACAGGACGGGCCGGTCCAGGGAAAGGCGGATCGCCCGCCAGCCCATGGCCGGGTTCTGCTCGTCGTCATGGCGGGCCAGATAGGGCAGCATCTTGTCGCCACCCACATCCAGGGTGCGAAATACCACGGGCCGGCCGCCGGCTTGGTCCAGCACGCGGCCATAGAAATCCGTCTGCATGGACACCGTGGGCAAGGTCGCCCGGACCATGAAATGCAGCTCGGTGCGGTATAGCCCGATGCCGTCGGCGCCCGTGCCATCCAAATGGGGCATGTCGGCCAGCAAGCCGGCATTGAGGTTAAGCTCTATACGGGTGCCATCCTTGCTGACCGCCGGCTGGTCGCGCAGGGCGGCATATTGCGCGGCCTTGGCTTGCCGCGTCTCCAGATTGGCGGAAAAGGCCACCAGGGCGTCCGCCGCCGGTCGCACGAACAGCTGGGCGTTGTCCCCATCGACCACCAGATCATCGCCGCTTTCCACATTGTCCAATAGACCATCCAGGCGGCCGACCACCGGTATCTGCAAGGCGCGGGCAACAATGGCCACGTGCGAGGTGGGGGAGCCCTCTTCCAGCACCAGCGCCTTGATGCGGTCCACGTCATAGTCCAGCAACTCGGCCGGGCCCATGTTCCAGGCGACCACCACCGCCTGCTCCGGCACGTCGCCCTCGGGCATTTGTCCGCCATGGGTCAGGTGACGCATCAGGCGGTTGGACAGGTCTTCCAGATCATGCAGCCTTTCGCGCAGATAGGCATCGGAGATTTCCGACATGCGGGCCCTGTTCTCCACCTGCACCCGCTCCACCGCCGCCTCGGCCGTGAAGCCGCCTTGAATGGCATCGTGCAGGCGGGCCATCCAGCCCTTGTCATGGGCGAACATGCGGTAGGCTTCGAGAATATCGCGGGATTCACCGCCCGGCTCCGCGATGGCGGCTTGCAACATGCTATCGACCTGAACCCGCAAATCCTTCAGGGCGACGGTCAGCCGCCCCGCTTCCACGTCCACATCATCGGCAACATGGCGTTCCACCACGATCCGCGGCGCGTGCAGCACGGCGACACCGCGGGCCAGGCCCTCGTTCAGGGACAGCCCGGCCATGCGCCGTGGCAATCCGTCGGTGCCAAAAGTGCCAACGCCCGGCATTTCTTCCTGCAAGGCACCGCCGACCATTTCCGCCAGGACCATGGCGATGGTCTGCATGGCTTCGATCTCGTCGGCGGAATAATCACGATTGATGCGGTTCTGCAGCACCAGGACGCCCACCACCCGGCCGCCGCGCAGCACGGGCACCCCCATCAGGGAATGGTAATCTTCCTCACCGGTTTCCGGGCGGGCGGCAAAATTCGGGTGGGAGCGTGCCTCCGACAATGCCACGGGTCTGGCCAGCTGTGCGATCTGCCCGACCAGGCCCTCGCCAATGCGCAGCGTGGTTTTATGCACGGCGGAAGGTTTCAGGCCCTCGGTCGCAAACAATTCCAACATCCCGTCACGCAGCAGATAGATGGAACAAACCTCGGCCACCATATTGGCGGCGATCGCCATGACCAGTTGGTCCATGCGGTCCTGGGCCGACCCTTCGCCCGCCATGACCTCGCGCAGGCGGCGCAGCAGGATACGGGGCCCCGATGGTGCCGCTGCCGCGCTCATGGTGCCGCGCTCATGAGAACGACCTCGCCAGGCCATCGGCGTGAAATATGAACACTGGGTTCCTCAAGCGGCATCCAATCCATAGGCGGAATGCAGGCTGCGCACGGCCAATTCGGTATATTCGGCGCTGATCAGCACGGAAATCTTGATCTCGGACGTGGATATGGCATGAATATTGATTTGCTTCTCCGACAGGGCGGCGAACATGCGTTGGGCCACGCCGGCATGGGACCGCATGCCGACGCCGATCACCGAAACCTTGACAATTTCACCGTCGGTAATGATTTTCTTGAAGCCAATTGCATCGCGGTGTTCCGCCAATATGGCTTCGACACGGGGCAGCTCGCCACGCCCGACGGTGAATGTCATGTCGGTGGAAGTGCCGTCGGGCGAGGCGCTCTGGACGATCATATCCACGTTCACATTGGCATCCGCCAAGGGGCCGAAGATGGCCGCCGCCACGCCGGGCCGGTCGGAGACATTCAAAAGGGTCACCTTGGCCTCGTCCGAGGCATAGGTAATACCGCTGACCACCGCTTGTTCCACGATCTCGTCCTCATCAACAACTAAAGTACCGGGGGCATCATGAAAACTGGAAAGCACCTGCACCCGCACCCGGTGGTTCATGGCCAATTCGACCGACCGGGTTTGCAGCACCTTGGCGCCCTGGGACGCCATTTCCAACATTTCCTCGTAGGTAATTCTATCAAGCTTCCGCGCCGCCGTCACGATGCGTGGATCGGCGGTGAATACGCCATCCACGTCCGTATGAATATCGCAGCGGTCCGCGCCCAACGCCGCCGCCAGGGCCACCGCCGTGGTGTCCGAACCGCCCCGCCCCAGGGTGGTCACCCGGCGGTTGGGCGATAGCCCTTGAAAACCCGCCACCACCGCGACCTCGCCTTCGCCCATGCGCCGGGCAATCTCGGCCCCGTCGATATCTTCGATGCGGGCGCTGCCATGCACCCCATCGGTGCGAATGGGAAGCTGCCAGCCCATCCAGGAGCGGGCCTGGATGCCGCGTTCCTGCAAGGCCATGGCCAGCAGGCCGATGGTGATCTGCTCGCCCGTCGAGACCACGGAATCGTATTCCCGGGCATCATGCAAGGTGGCCATCTCGCGGGTCAGGTCGATCAGCATATTGGTCGTGCCGGCCATGGCGGACAACACGACCGCGACTTCGTTGCCCCCATTGGCCCCATTGACCATGGCGGCCACGCGGTCGGCGACATGGCCCAAACGCTCCACGTCGGCCACGGACGTGCCGCCGAATTTCATGACTATTCGTGCCATTTCCTCACCCGGCGTCCAAAACCGCCTTTTTCAACCCGCTCCCGGGGGCGAAACCGCCGACAGGGCGGCTATACATACTCAATGGATGCTGGGCTTACAAGTGATGCCGCATTTGATCCTGCGTCTGATCTTGCGTCTGGGGGGCAGCCATGCGCCCGGCATCCGAAAGCATGGCGCGTCCGGTCGGGGTCACCCGCACCATGGCGCCCGCCGCACCGCCGCTTTCCCGTACCACGAGTTTTTGCGCCACCGCCTCCTCCCAAATGGGCAGCCGGGGGCATGACGTGCGCCAGGCTTCCATAACATCGAAATATGGCCTTGGTTTTCGGGCGATCCACTCCACCAGATCAAGGATCAAGGCTTCATTCTCAAGCGCCATGTTTATGTCCTCGCACAATGCTAACCTACAATATGGGGAATATATGTTATGATCTCAATCTCAATGGGGAAAGAAATGACATGGCGCGGGCGGCCTCCATAGACCTCGACGAAATTGACCGATTTGCCCGCATGGCGGATGAATGGTGGGATGCGGACGGCCCCATGGCCCCGTTGCACCGCCTGAACCCGACCCGGCTGCGCTACTGTCGGCAGTGGCTCTGCGCCCATTTTGACCTGGATGACACCGGCTTTCGGCCGCTGGGCGGCCTGGCGCTGTTGGACGTGGGCTGCGGGGCCGGGCTGCTCTCGGAACCTTTTGCCCGCATGGGCGCGGCGGTCAGCGCCATTGATGCGGGCGCGGAAACCATCGCCGCCGCCAAGGCCCATGCCACGGGCCAGGGCCTGGAAGTGGATTACCAGGCCGTCGCGGCGGAGGATCTGGCCGCCACCGGCGCGCAATTCGATGTGGTCGTCAGCATGGAGGTTATCGAACATGTGGCCGATGTGCCGGGCTTCATCGCCGCCCTGGTCGGCCTGACCCGGCCGGGCGGCGCGCTGCTATTGGCGACCATGAACCGCACGCCGAAAGCCTATTTGCAGGCCATTCTGGCGGCCGAACATGTGCTGCGCTGGGTGCCGGTGGGAACCCACGATTGGCAACGCTTTCAAAAACCCGCCGAACTGGGCCGCTTCCTGCGCCGGGCCGGGGCCGACCTGCGCGATGTCACCGGCATGAAATATCTACCCCGCCAGGGCGAATGGCGCCTCGGCCGCGATGCCGGCGTCAACTACCTGGCGTACGCCGTCAAGCCTGGAGCGTGTCGCACCCAAAAATAGCATCAAAATTATGGATTAGCCCCGTGCGTTGGCTGGGAAGAACGTTATTCAGCCTTGTAATAGTCCGGGAAATAGTCACGGATGTAGGGGCTGTTCAGGGCATAGGCATGGCAGGAATTATGCAGACCGGGGCTGAGGTATCGGCCGCCGCCGGGCCGGTCGGCCACGCTGCCCATGGCCTCGAACAGGGATTGCATGGCCGTGGTGGCCATTTGCGCCAGCATTTCATTCAAATGGGTGCAGCCCATGACACCGCCCAGACGCTCGCGCACGGCGCCGTTCCATCCCGGTCCCATCTTCAGGCCCACCAGGCGGTCATAGTTGGGCGTGACCAGTTCGCACGGCGCATGGGCGCCCGCATCCATCACGGCCTCGGCCCCCCGCACCACCAATTCAGTATCAATGGTCAGGCGCAGCCACATATCATGCATGGGTTGCGCGGCGGTGCGCTTGCTGTCCAGCATGTCGTAGTCGGCCAGCTTATGATCGGTAATGCGGCCCTCGATATCCCACAGCCCATCCTCCCGTTCAAAGGCCTGGAGTGCAAGATGGCGGTTATGAGACAGGGCGCGGGGCGCCGGTGCGCTTAATGGCATGCCGCGAAGACGTCAGGCGGTTTGGGCAACGGCGGAAATCGGCGTGGCTCTCAAAAGCTCGTCCCAGACGTCAGGCGGGCCATCGGAAGGCTTGGCCTGATCATGGCAATATTCCCAGTTGGCCGGATCGGCGAACAATTTGCGCAACAGCGCGTTGTTGCTGGCATGGCCGGTGCGCTGGCCGGCGAAATTGGCCAGCAAGGGGCCGCCGGCCAGATAGAAGTCGCCGACGCAATCCAGCACCTTGTGGCGGACGAATTCGTCGCCATAGCGCAAACCGCCGTCGTTCATGATTTCGTCATCGTGGCCAACCACCACGACGTTATCCAGGGATCCGCCCTGCCCCAGGCCAAGGTCCTTCAGACGGCTGACGTCATGTTCAAAACCAAAGGTTCGGGCGCGGCAGATGTCCCGCTTGAAGCCGCCATTATGCAGATCGAAGAAGCCCGACTGCCGGGCAATCGCCGGGCTGTCAAATTCGATCTCCAGGGACACAGTGAAGCCATCCGACGGCAGCAACGCCGCCCGGCGGTAGCCGTCATCAATATCCACCCGGCGCAGCACTCGAATGGCCCGGCGGCGGGCCTGCTGCGGGGCCAGGCCGGCGCATTCAATCAGAATTACAAATGGCGCGGAAGAGCCATCCATCACCGGAACTTCCGGCCCATCCAGTTCGACCCGGACGTTATCAACGCCGCAGCCGGCCAGGGCGGCCATCAAATGCTCCACCGTGGCGACCTTGATCCTGGCATCGTTCTGTATCGTCGTCGACATGACCGTATCGCTGACCGTGTCCCAGCGGGCGGGAATATCCGCATCCACCGCCGTCACATTATCCGTGTTGGCGGCATCCGTATTGCTGGTGGAAATAGCGGTGTTGATGTCCGTGCGGTGAAAGACAATGCCGCTGCCAATGGCGGCGGGGCGTAAACACATGGTCACCTTGGCGCCACTATGCAGGCCGACACCGGAACAATTTATGGCATTTTTCAGAGTATGTTGCTGGTTCTCGTTCACGTCTTCAATCAGCCTCAAACTTAAAATTCTTTCCGGTTTCGTTCCGGCGCGTATGTATTGGCGGGCATATGCTCCAAGCATTCAGCATGCAAAACGCGATATGCAAAACGCAGAATACAAAGCGGAATAGCCCTTCAAAAATAGCATCTTGCATAACTTTATTAGCAACCGATCCCAAGATGCTCAAATCAAAGGTTATTACATTTCATTACGGCGCCAGTCCGATGAACGTTTCTTCACGCCCGGACTTACGCCGCAACGAACCGCGACCATTTGTACGCTTATCCCTTAGTTGGCCTGACGCCGCAGGAATGAAGGAATTTCAAGCAGATCCTCCTCCGTTTGCGGCGGTGCGAGGGGACGGGCGGGGTCTTGCTCGGGCAGTTCGGGGGCCGCCATTTCGGGCACGGCCGCCGGCGCTTCGGGGACCGCCGGCACGACTACGGGCTGCGCGGTGGGCTGCGCGGGGGCCTGTGCGGGAGGCGGCGTCGCCTGACGCATCCGCTCGGGGCTGGGTGATTCGAGCCGTGGCTGAACCGGCGCGGCCTCCGTCTGCGCCACCTGTTTCCGGCGGAACAGCGAAAAACCGCCCCGTTTGCGCTTAACCGGCCGGTCCGTGGGATTGACGGCTTCGGCCTCCGCCAAGGCATCGGGTTGCTTCAAGGGGGCACGGTCCCGCTCCGGCAGGCTGGGCGGCGGGGCCATGAAGGGCCCGTCGTCCAGGCTGACGTCGGCGGTTCGTTTGGGCTGTTGGCTCAAGGGATCGGGTTCCGCCTGGGGTGGTTTCGGCGCCGGAACACGCTGCTCGAATGACAGGGGCAATGCGGGCGGTTCTTCAACGTCCGGCACCGCCGGCGTTTCCGCCACCGCGGTGGACGCCATCGCGCCTTCGGCAACGATGTCGGGAATAGGTTCCACCGCCGTCTCTTCGGGCAGGGCCGCCGGTTCGTCGGTAATGGGCCGGTCGGCCACGGCGGCCAGACGGGGCGGTGAGATCAAGGGCCGCTGGGCGCCTTCCTCAATCTCGATCCCCGTGGCCACCACGGACACCCGCATGCGCCCGTTGAGGGAATCCTCAAGGGCCGAGCCAACAATGATATTGGCATTCGGGTCGACTTCCTGGCGCACCCGGTTGGCCGCTTCGTCCACTTCGTACAAGGTCAGGTCCATGCCGCCGGTGATGTTGATCAGAACGCCCCGGGCGCCCTGCATGGAGACATCGTCCAGCAGCGGATTGGAAATCGCGGCTTCCGCCGCCTCGACCGCGCGTTTCTCGCCCTCCGCCTCGCCGGTGCCCATCATGGCCTTGCCCATTTCCGCCATCACCGTTTTCACGTCGGCGAAATCCAGATTGATCAGGCCCGGCAGGACCATCAAATCGGTGATGCCCCGGACGCCGGAATGCAGCACATCGTCGGCCATGGCGAAGGCATCGGCGAAGGTGGTTTTTTCATTGGCAATCCGGAACAAATTCTGGTTCGGGATCACGATCAAGGTATCGACGAAGGTTTGCAGCTCTTCAATGCCGCGCTCCGCCGACAGCAGACGCTGCCCGCCTTCGAACTGGAACGGTTTGGTCACCACGCCGATAGTCAGGATGCCCTGGTTGCGCAGGGCCTCGGCAATGACCGGCGCGCCGCCGGTGCCCGTGCCGCCGCCCATGCCGGCGGTGATGAAGGCCATGTGGGTGCCGGCCATGTGGTCGAGGATCTGATCAATGGCCTCTTCCGCCGCCGCCCGGCCGACATCGGGACGGGCGCCGCAGCCCAGACCCTGGGTGATGCCGGCGCCCAGTTGGATGCGCCGGTCCGCCGTGCTTTGCGCCAGAGCCTGTGCATCGGTGTTGGCGACAATGAACTCCACGCCTTCCAGGCCGGAAGAGATCATATTGTTGACGGCGTTGCCGCCCGCCCCTCCGACGCCGATGACCACGATACGAGGTTTCAGCTCTGTCATTTGCGGGGCATTGAGATTGATGGTCATGATAAGGTCTCCTCTACCTATTGATGCCGGTGGCCGGCGCCGGTGGCCGATGAACACTGCATGGATGGAATGGGGTTAATTGTCGGAAGGCACCCAACGCCGTCATTCCCGGACAAGGCGAAGCGAAGATCCGGCGATGACGGTAATTGCGTGATGTGATGTTTTCGGGTTGATCGAAATTGTCTTGTCGGCATGATTAGAAATTCTCCTTGAACCAACGGCCCAGGCGTTGAAAGCGGCCGTCGCCCCAGTTGCCAAGGCCGCCGTCGGCCATGGCTGCCAAATGTTCCTCTCCCGGGACCCGGTCGGCATAGACCAACAGCCCGGCGGCGTTGGCAAAGGCCGGCCCTTCCGTGGCCTCGGCGAGGCCGTGCAGACCCAGGGGGCGGCCCACCCTGACCTGTTTGTCCAGGACCCGCGCGGCATGTTCCCGCACGCCGGTCAACAGGGAACCACCCCCCGTCAGCACGGCACGGCGCCCGGCGGTCCGCGCCAGGCCCGAGGCCCGCAGTCGGTCCCGGACCAATTCCAGGGTTTCTTCGATCCGCGGCTGGATGATGCCGACCAGCATGGAGCGGGGGATCTGCTGCATGGCGTCCGCGCCGCTTTCGCCCACCCGGGGCACGCTGACCATGGCGTGTTCATCGTCGGGTCCGGCGACGGCGCTGCCGTGCAAGGTTTTCAAGCGTTCGGCATGCGCGGCGGAGGTCGACAGGCCGCGGGCAATATCGTTGGTCACATGATTGCCGCCGACAGGCACCTGATCGGTATGGATCATATGGCCGTCATAGAACACCGCCACATCGGTGCTGCCGCCGCCCAGATCAATCAAGGTGACGCCCAAGTCGATCTCGTCCTCCACCAGGGTCGACATGCCGGAGGCATAGGGTGCGACCACCAGGGCGGAAATTTCCAAATGGCAGCGTTCCGCAAGAAGTTTCAGATTGCGCAACGGCCCCACCTCGGCCGACACCACATGCAGGCGCAGGCCCAACCGGGCCCCGAACATGCCGCGCGGCTCGCGAAATCCGGGTGTGCCATCGATGGTATAGCCGGCGGGAATGGCATTGAGTATCTCCCGCCCCTCGGTACTGCGCCGGGCCAGCAGATGGGCCTGGGCCAGGGCGCGCTTCAGGTCACGCTCGCCGATCTCGTGCCCGGCGATATCCGTTTCCACGTCGATCAGGCGCGAGACCGGCCGCCCGCCGGAGAAACTCAACAACACCGTTTCGATCCGTTCCTTGGCCATGCGTTCGGCCTGATCCACGGCCCCGCGCACGGCTTCCTCGGCCGCGTCCATATCGACCACGGTACCGGCGCGCATGCCCTTGGCGATCTGGTGGCCGATGCCGATCACCCGCATACCGCCGGCCCGCCCGCCCGCATGTCCG
>JAPYUH010000011.1:5606-26411 GCA_029936195.1 Alphaproteobacteria bacterium | reverse complement strand
GCTGTCGGGACGGGCGATAAAACAACAAACCTTGGTGCTGCCAATATCCAAGGCGGCGATCAGACCATTCTTGCCCCCGGCCATGCTCAGGTGTCCTTCCCGTTCTTGTTTTTTTTCGCCGCCGCCGCGGGCGTCAGGCGCAACACCAACCGGTCCGGCAGGCGCAGATCAATGGCCGCGACATCCCGTTCAAAAATTCGGTTTTCGGCCGCCAGTTCCGCCAGCCGAACCCAGGCGGCAAAGGCGTCCCGTTCGGGCAGATACACCTTGATGCCGTTTTTCAGGCGCACATCCCAGCGCCTCCTGCCGATCCGCACCGCCGCCCGCACTTGCGCGAACAGGGCCGGCTTGCGTGACAGCATGTCGATCAGGGCGGCGGCGGCAAGCGGCGCCTGTTGGCCGACAACCACCGGCAAATGGGCGAAACGGCCCAGATTGTGGCGGGTAATGGTCCCGCCGCTCCGGTCGATCAGGACATGGCGGCCCTTGTGCTGCCACAGGGCCAGGGCTTTGCGCTCCTCCAGGCGGACAACGATGGTGTCGGGCAGACGGCGTTCCACGCGGGCCGTCTTGACCCAGCCGAGAGCCAGCAGGCGGCGCCGCGCCTCGCCGGGATCAAAATTCAGGATCGACTGGCCGCTCTCCACCTTCATGGCGGCCAGCACCTGGGCCTTGGTGGTCTCGCCCCGCCCGGTGACAAAGACATGGCGGACCACCAAGCCGGCCGCCACGATGCGGTTCCGGCTCCAATCCGACAGCTCACCGGCCAACGTGACGTAGGTCCGTTCGATCAAGCCACTTTCGCGCAACTTCCAGGCGCCGATGGCCGACCCGATGGCGACGGCGCCTATCATTGCCCAGGCACCGATCTGGCGGCGGCGCGGCGATGCCCGCCCGGCACGGCGGCGGTTCCCGCCGGACTTGGTCTGGTTCGTCGTCAAGCGGTTGATCAGCGCGCGCATCCGGCGTCCTCCACCATCCATTGCACCAGAGAGGGAAAATCGATGCCGCAATGGGCGGCCAGTTCCGGCACCAAGGAGGTCGGCGTCATGCCCGGCTGGGTATTGATCTCCAGCATGTACAGCCGGCCAGGCTCGCCCCCGGTGTCGTCATAACGGAAATCGGTGCGGCTGACGCCGCGGCAACCCAATGCCCTATGCGCCCGTTCGGACAGATCCAGAGCCTGGGCATAAATCTCCTTGTGCACCGGTGCCGGCACGATATGTCGGGAGCCGCCCTCGGCATACTTGGCGTCGTAGTCGTAGAAGCCGTCGACGGTGCGAATGTCCGTGACGCCCAGGGCCTTGCCGTCCATGACGGCGACGGTCAGCTCGCGGCCGGGGATATATCGTTCGGCCAGAACCTGGTCGCCAAATTGCCAATCGGGGCTTATGGGCGGGTTGTTGTCGCCCGACCGCACGATCCGCACGCCGAAGGTGGAACCTTCATTGGGCGGCTTCACCACATAGGGGCGTTCCAGGGGATCCCGTGCGTTGACCGCCGCCACGGTGGTCAGACTGCCTTCGGGACAGGGAATGCCATGAGATCGGAAGACTTCAAGAGAGGATGGCTTGTCCATGGCCATGGCCGAGGCGCGCACGCCGGAATGGGTATAGGGCAGTTGCAGCCATTCCAACAGGCCCTGAACGCAGCCGTCTTCACCCCAGCGGCCATGCAGGGCGTTGAATACCACGTCGGGTTTCAACGCGACCAAGCGATCCACCAAATCGTCGCCGGCATCGATTTCACTGACCTGGTAGCCGGCCACCCGCAAGGCCGTGGCGCAATCCCGGCCGGACGTTAAAGAGACCTGGCGCTCGGCCGAGCGGCCGCCCATCAGTACCGCGACATGGGCGCTCATGACACCACCTCCGAGAGGATCAACTCGGGAACATTGTCAGGATCGTGTTCGCCGATGATGCGAATTTCCCATTGCAGCATGACGCCGCCATGAGCCTGGACCCGGCGGCGCACGTCCTCGCCCAAGGCTTCCAAGTCGGCGGCGGTGGCGGTGCCCGTGTTGATCAGGAAATTGCAATGCAGCTCAGAGACCAGTGCTCCGCCGCGCCGCAGACCCCGGCAGCCGGCCCGGTCAATCAGCTCCCAGGCCTTGGCGCCGTTGGGATTTTCGCCGCCGGGGTTCTTGAAGGTACTGCCCCCCGTGCGGGTATTGACTGGCTGGCTGTCCTTGCGGGCCTGGGAAACCGCGCGCATGCGGGCGGAAATATCATCCTGGCCGCCCTTGGTGCCGCGGAACATCGCGGCGGTGAAAATCCAATCGTCCGGGGCCCCGCAATGGCGGTAGCTCAGATCCAATTCGGCCGGGCTGGCCCGGTGCATGTTGCCATCGCCATCCACGGCTTCGGCCCAGATCAAGGCGTCCCGGAAACTCCGGCCATAGGCGCCGCCATTCATCGCCAGGCCGCCGCCGATGGTGCCGGGGATACCGCGCATGAATTCAAACCCGCCCAGGCCATTGTCGCGGCAGACCCGGGCCAGATTGACGTCCAGCACCCCTGCTCCCGCGGTAAGATACGCGCCATCGGCGTCGATCTGGTTGAATGCGCGGTCCAGGCGGATCACCACCCCGCGCACACCACCGTCCCGAATCAAAATGTTGGAGCCCAAGCCCAGCACGGTACGGGGAATATCCTTGGGACAGGCCGCCAGGAAGGCCGCCAGATCCTCTGTATCTTCAGGGCGGAAGACAACCTCCGCCGGCCCGCCGACCCGAAACCAGGTGCTGCCCGCCAGATCCACGTTGGCCACATAGCGGCCCCGCACTCTTGGCAGGCGCGCCAGCAGGTCCCGCTCATGTTGCAAGGCCGCCATCATGCCGCGCCACCCGCCAGTTTGGGTTCCGCGAGCAACGGTGCCAATCGCTCCGGCAAGGCATTGGCCCAGGCGGTAATGGTTCCCGCACCCAGGCAGACCACCATGTCACCCGAAGCGGCTTCGCCGGCGATCAGGGCTGGCAGATCTTCCGGGTCGTCCAGGGGCAGGACCCGGCGGTGGCCACGGGCCGTCAATCCCGCCACCAAGGCATCCCGGTCAAACCCTTCGATGGCGGCTTCACCGGCGGCATGCACGTTGGCGACCACCACCGTTTCCGCATCATTGAAACCGGTGCAAAAATCCTCGAACAGATCGCGCAGCCGGGTGAATCGGTGCGGCTGGACGACGGCGATGATGCGGCCATTGGTGGCAGCCCGGGCGGCCCGCAGCACGGCGACAATCTCGACGGGATGGTGGCCGTAATCGTCGATCACCGTGATGCCACCCACTTCCCCGGTCTTGGTAAAACGGCGCCGAACGCCCGCGAACCCGGCCAGTGCGGCGACCAAGTTGGCGTCGGCGATCTTCATCTCCCAACCGACCGCTATGGCGGAGAGGGCATTCAGGACATTGTGCTCACCGTGCATGGGCAGATGGAAGCCGGAGATGACCCGCGTCCCATTGCCGGCAACATTTGGGGCCCGGTCCACCAGTTCCACATCGAACGCCATGCCGGTGGCCGTGGCGGCAACATTGACGGCACGCACGGCGGCCTGGGGCGAGAAGCCGTAGGTCAGAATGCGCCGGTCCGAGATGCGTCCCACCAGGGCCTGCACTTCAGGATGGTCCAGACACATCACGGCGAAGCCATAAAAGGGCAGGTTCTCGACAAAACTTTGAAAGGCGGCGCGCTCGGTCTCGAAATCGCCGTAGAAATCCAGATGCTCGGGATTCATGTTGGTGACGATGGCGATGGTGGCGGGCAGCTTGGTGAAGCTGCCGTCACTCTCGTCCGCCTCTACCACCATCCAGTCGCCGGCACCCAGACGGGCATTGGTGCCGTAAGCGTTGATGATGCCGCCGTTGATCACTGTCGGGTCATAGTCGGCCTGGTCCAGCATGGCGGCGACCATGGATGTGGTGGTGGTTTTGCCATGGGTGCCGGCCACGGCGATGGCCCATTTCAACCGCATCAGCTCGGCCAGCATTTCGGCCCGGCGCACTACGGGGATCATGGCTTCGCGGGCCGCGATGACCTCGGGGTTGTCCGGCTTCACGGCGGAGGAGATCACCACGACACGGGCCGCGCCCAGGTTCTCCGCCGCATGGCCGATCATGGCCGTGACGCCCAACTGGCGCAGGCGGATCACGTTGGCGCCTTCCGCCTGGTCGCTGCCCTGTACGTCATAGCCCAGGTTATGCATGACCTCGGCAATGCCGCTCATGCCGATGCCGCCAATGCCGACAAAGTGAATGACGCCGATATCCAAGGGCAGGGTTCTCATGGCGCCGCCCCCCCGTCCAGTTCGTTGGCCGCCAAGGCTTCCACCACATCGGCCAGCAGCTGGGCGGCATTCGGTTGCCCCCGGCCGTGGGCCGCCCGGGCCGCATCGCCAAGCAGCGCGGGATCGGCCATCAGCTTGCCTAGATGTTCGCTCAAGACTTCCGCCGTCATGTCGGCCTCGGGCAATACCCAGGCGCCGCCAACGGAACTAAGAACTTCGGCGTTACGGGTCTGATGATCGTCGGCGGCGTGGGGGTAGGGCACCAGCACGCTGGGCCGGCCCGCAACGGCCAGTTCACTGACCGTGCCCGCGCCACTGCGGGCGATGACCAAATGGGCGGCATTCAAGCGCGCCGGCATGTCGTCAAAAAATGTCGCTGTTTGGGCTTCGATGCCGGCTTGGGCGTAGGTTCCCCCAACAGCATCCAAGTCTTCCGCCCTGCATTGCTGCGCCACGCGCAGGCAGGCGCGTTGATGAGCAGGCAACGCCAACAAAGCCTGGGGAATGACCTGGGAAAATCTGCGGGTGCCTTGACTGCCACCAAACACCAGCAATTGGAACGGCTCGTCAGGGCGCGGCGGCGCATAGGAAGCCGTTGCCAGGACCTGAATATCGTCGCGAACCGGGTTGCCCGTCACAAGTTTTGGCTGCGCATCGTTGTGCGGCAGGTCCTTGGTCACCGGGAAGGATGTCGCAATGGCATCGACCCGCGTCGAGACCATGCGGTTGACCCGCCCCAGTATGGCGTTTTGTTCGTGCACCATGCGGGGTACGGACGATGCGATGGCCGCCAACATGGTAGGCAGGGCCGGATAGCCGCCGAAACCGACCACGGCGGCCGGTTCGATGCGCCGGATCAGGCGGTGGGCCTGGATGGTGCCCCGGGCGATGCGGGCCGCCGCCAGGATCTTGCCGCCAAGGCCGCGCCCGGATGGCGTGGCGGCGGTAATGCGGTGAATGGTCTGGCCGGGGAAACGGTCGGCATAATCATCACCGCGCCGGTCGGTGACGATATCCACGACCTGGCCGCGCCGGTCCAGTTCCGCCGCCAGGGCCTGGGCCGGAAAGACATGGCCGCCAGTGCCCCCCGCCGCCAACATGATTCTCCTAAGAACTTTGGCGCTCATGGCAGCCCCCCAAGATTGGGGCGCCGTCGGGTCAGGGCCAGCACCATGCCCAGGGCCAGGGCCAGGGCCAGCATGGAAGAGCCGCCGTAGGAAATGAATGGCAGGGTCATGCCCTTGGTGGGTAAAAGGTTGACGTTGACGCCGATGTTGATCACCGCCTGCAGGCCGAACTGGGTCAGCAGTCCGGCGGCGGCCAGCAGCACGAACAGATCCTCTTCCCGCAGCAGCCGGGCAAAGCCGCGCAGGGTGATGAAACCGAACAGGGCGACAATGATCAGACAGGCGATCAGGCCGAATTCCTCTCCCGCCACGGAAAAGATGAAATCCGTGTGGGCATCGGGCAGAACCCGTTTGACCATGCCCTCGCCCGGGCCCCGCCCGAACAGGCCGCCTTGGCCAAACGCATCCATGGCCCTGTCGATCTGATAGCTGTCGCCCGAGGCGGGATCGAGGAAGCGGTTGATGCGGCTGGCCACATGGGGAATGGTGGCATAGGCCGCGACGGCGCCAAGCAAGCCCAAGCCCGCCAGCACGCCGACCCAGAGCATGGGCAGACCGGCGATAAAACATTGCCCGAACCAAACCGCGGAGACCACCGCCGTCATGCCCAGATCCGGCTGCGAAACCAATAGCCAAACCACCAGGGCAAACAATGCACAGCAGATCAGGCCGCCCGGCACTCCTTCGCGCCGGCCCTGTTCTGCCAGCATCCAGGCGGCGACCACGGCAAAGCATGGCTTGACGAATTCCGATGGTTGAAGAGAAAACCCGGCAAATTGCAGCCAGCGGCTGGCGCCCTTGATCTCGGCGCCCAGGAACAGGGTCGCGACTACCAGGACCAGGCTGATGGCCAGGCCAACCACGGAAATACGGCGCACGCCGCGCGGGCTCATCAACGAGACCACGAACATGACCGCCACGGCAAGCGGCAGAAAAATCGCCTGACGCAAGACGAAGTGCTGGCTGTCCAGGCGCAATTTTTCCGCCACCGCCGGGCTGGCGGCCAGGGTCAGCAAGGTGCCGACCGCGATCAACAGCGCCACGGCCAAGAGGGTCCAGCGATCCACGGTCCACCACCAGCGGCCGATCAGGGAGGTATCCGTGCGCGCGAAGGAAATCAAAACGCACCTCCCGCCGCGCGGCGCGGATGGCCATTGCCGTCGGTGCCCTCGTTGCCCCCAATTCCCCTTCCGGCGATGTCCTGGGCAATGTCGCGGAACCGCTCGCCGCGTTCCTCGAAGGAGGCAAACTGGTCAAAGCTGGCGCAGGCCGGCGACAACAGCACCACGCCGCCATGCCCGGCGGCCGCGTCATGGGCGGCGTGGACGGCGGTGATCAGGTCGCCGGATTGTTCATATGGCAACGTGCCATCCAACATCCGGGCAAAGGACGGTGCCGCCTCGCCGATCAAATAGGCGCGCTTGATCCTGGGGAAGAATTCGCCCAGGCCGCTGATACCGCCTTGCTTGGCGATGCCGCCGGCGATCCAATAGATGTTGTCATAGGCGGCCAGGGCATGGGCGGCGGCCGAGCCATTGGTTGCCTTGCTGTCGTTGACGAACATGACGTTGTCATGGCGGGCCACCAGTTCCATGCGGTGGGGCAGGCCGGGATAGCTGGACAGGGCCGGGACAATTTGATCAGGCGTCAGTCCCAGGGCCTCGGCCACGGCAAAGGCGGCGGCGGCGTTTTGCCAGTTATGGGACCCGCGCAGGGTTTCGATGCCGGACAGATCGGCAATGGGGTCCGCCACGCCGGCGCGGAACAGCCGGCCATCCAAGGCATACAGGCCGTCCGTGATCTCACGGCCGACGGCGATCTCCACCACCCGGCGGCCCGTGGCCCGCATGTCGCGGCAAATTCGCGCCGAATGGGGGTCATCGCCGCCAATGACCAGGACCGCATTGGCGCCGGCCATGTCCAGCAGGCGGCGCTTGGCCGCCACGTAGCCGTCCATGCCGCCGTGGCGGTCCAGATGGTCGGGGCTGATGTTGAGCCACGCCACCACCGCCGGGCGCAGGCCCGTGGTCAGATCGATCTGATACGATGACAGCTCCAAAAGATAATCGTCCCCGGGTCCCAGGACGTCAAAATCCAGCACGGGCTGGCCTAGATTGGCGCCGGCTTCCACCCGACGCCCGGCGGCGGCCAGCAGGTGTTTCAACAGTGAGGTGGTGGTGGATTTACCATTGGTGCCGGTAATGGCGGCGATCTTGGCCAGGGGCCGGCTGCGGGCGAACAGTTCCACGTCGCCGATGATCTCGGCGCCCAATTTGTCCGCCAGGGTCACCACCGGATGGGGCTGGGGATGGGTCAAGGGTACGCCGGGGCTTAGCACCAGGGCGGCAATGCCCCGCCATTTTTCGATCGAGGGTTCGGCCGTCCGTGCGCCGAGGCTGACCGCGTCCGAGCGGCGGTTGGGATCATCATCCCAGACCAGCACTTCGGCCCCGCCCGCGACCAGGGCGCGGACCGCCGACAGGCCGGTGCGGCCCAGACCGAACACGGCCACCATCTTGTCCCGATATGTTGCAATGGTGATCATGATCAGCGCAGCTTCAAGGTGGCCAGGCCGACCAGGGCCAGGATCACGGCGATAATCCAGAAACGGATGACGATGGTGGGTTCGGCCCAGCCTTTCTGTTCGTAGTGATGATGCAGCGGCGCCATGCGGAAAACCCGGCGCCCGGTCAGCTTGAACGAGGCCACCTGCACGATGACCGAAACCGTTTCCAGCACGAACAGGCCGCCGATGATGGCCAACACCAACTCATGCTTGGTCACCACCGCCACGGCGCCCAGGCCGCCGCCCAGGGACAGGCTGCCGGTGTCGCCCATGAAGACCATGGCCGGCGGCGCGTTGAACCACAGGAAACCCAGGCCCGCGCCCACCAGGGCGCCGCAATAAACCGCCAGCTCGCCGGCGCCGGGCACGGTGTGCAATTGCAAGTAGCCCGCGAACACCACGTTGCCGGTCAGATAGGCAATCAGCATGAAGGCGGAGGCGGCGATGATCAGCGGCCCGATGGCCAGACCATCCAGGCCGTCCGTCAGGTTCACCGAGTTCGATGAACCAACCATGACCAGGGCCGCGAAGGGTACGAAGAAAATGCCGAGATTGAACAGCACATCCTTGACGAACGGTACCGCCAGATGGGAGGCCATGTTGTCCGGCTGATCACCCATGATCCATATGGCGGCCAGCACGGCGACGACGACTTCCAATAGCAGTTTCAGCTTGCCCGACAGGCCGCGCACATTGGCCCGGGTCACTTTCAGATAGTCGTCGGCAAAACCGATCAGGCCAAAGCCGGCAGTAACCAACAATACGGCCCAGACGAAACGGTTGGAAAGATCGGCCCACAGCAGGGTCGATATGGACAAAGCCAGCAGGATCATGAAGCCGCCCATGGTCGGCGTGCCCTGCTTTTGGATGATGTGGCGTTTGGGGCCGTCATCGCGGATCGGCTGGCCCCGGCCCTGCTTGCTGCGCAGCCATCGGATCAGCGGCGGGCCGACGATAAAGCTAATGATCAGCGCCGTCATGACGGCGGCGCCGGTGCGGAACGTGAGGTAGCGGAACAGATTGAAAATCCGGAAATCTTCCGCCAGGGGATAGAGCAGGTTGAACAGCATGGCCTATCCCCCCGCCACGGAACTATTGGGGCCGTTGGAGCCATTGACGTAGAATTCCGGACCCAGGCCGCACAGCGCCGCGACAATGGGCGCCATGTCGAGGCCCAGGGAGCCCTTGACCAAAACAGTATCGCCGGCCCTTACCAAAGCCATCACCGCGGGCAACAGTTCCGCCGACGTGGCCGCATGACTACCGCGCATGTGTTTCGGCAGCGCATCAAACAGGCCCGCCATGTGGGGGCCGCAGGCCAGAACCTGATCAACGCCGGCGGCTTCCAGGGCCGGGGCCAGGGCGGCGTGCAGTTGCGGCGCGGTGGGGCCCATTTCCAGCATATCGCCCAATACGGCGATGCGCCGGCCTCCGAATTTTCCCCCGAAATCACCATTGGCATTGATCTCCGCCGCACCCAAGGTTTCGATGGCGGCGGCCATGGCCACGGGAGAGGCGTTGTAGCTTTCATCGATGACCAGCAGCCGGCCGTCGCCAAATTCTATCCAATGGCGTTCGCCCCGGCCCTTGGGCGGGGCGACCTCGGCCATGGCCAGGGCGGCCAGGCCCAGGTCCGCGTCCAGGGCGCGGACGGCGGCCAGGACGGCCAGACTGTTGATGGCCCAATGACGGCCCGGCGCGCCGACCTTGTAGGTCACGGCCTGACCGTCGATATCGGCCGAGATACAGTTGCAAGTGGGATGTTGGGCCAGGCCGATCAAGCGGGCGTCGGCGGCGTCGTGGGCGCCGAACGAGATCACCCGGCCCACGCGGGCGGCTTTCGCGGCGGCGGCCAGATGGTCAAAATGGGCGTTGTCTCGGTTCAGGATGGCGATACCGCCGGGCCGCAGACCGGCAAAGATCTCGGCCTTGGCATCGGCGATCTGGCTCAGGGAAGAGAAGAATTCCAGATGCACCGGCTCCACATTGGTAATGATGGCCACATGGGGCTGCACAATCTCGCTCAACGGCGCGATTTCGCCGGCGTGGTTCATGCCCAACTCAAATACGCCGTATTGGGAGTCAGCCGGCATGCGGGCCAGGGAGAGGGGGGCGCCCCAATGGTTGTTCAAATTGCCTTTGGAGGCATGGGTCGGCGCGCCGCGTGACAGCGCAAGGTAAAGCGCCTCCTTGGTACCGGTTTTACCGACACTGCCCGTCACCGCGACGATTTTGGGGTTGCCGCGCACTCTGGCGGCCAGGCCCAACGCCTGCAGCCCGGCCAGGGTATCGTCCACCTCCAACAACGGCGCGTCAGCGGTCAGATCAGCGGCCACATGACCGGGCCGCCGGCTGACCATTGCCGCAACGGCGCCACGGGCCAGAGCATCGGCGACAAACAGATGGCCGTCAAAATTCGGCCCTTCGATCGCCACGAACAAGTCGCCTGGCTGTACCGTGCGGCTGTCGATGGAAACGCCGGTGGCCCGCCAGGCGCAATTTGCATCGCCGCCCGTTGCCGCCCTGGCCTCGGTGGATGTCCAAAGGGCGGATGCGGTCATGCCGACATCCCCCGCAGAACTTCCGCCGCCACGGCGACATCGTCAAAGGGGTGAACGACGCCGGCGATGTCCTGTCCGGTTTCATGCCCCTTGCCGGCGATCAGCAGGATGTCACCGGCGCCCAGCCAATGAATGGCGGTGGCGATGGCTTCGGCCCGGTCGCCAATCTCGACCGCGTCCGGGCAGCCGGCCAGAACCTCCCGGCGGATCGAGCCAGGCTCTTCACCGCGCGGATTATCATCGGTTACCACGATCCTGTCCGCCAATTCGGCGGCAATGCGGCCCATCTGCGGGCGCTTGCCCCGGTCCCGGTCGCCGCCGCAGCCAAACACCACGATCAAGCGGCCGCCATCACCGCCTACATGGGGCCGCAGGGCGGTGATGGCGGCGCGCAAGGCTTCGGGTTTATGGGCATAATCCACATAGATGCCGCCGCCGACCGACTGCAGGCGGCCGGGCACGCCGGTCAATTTGCCCGCCGCGCCCAATACCGCATCCGGAATTTCGCCGCAGGCGATGGCCAGGGCAATGGCGCATAATACATTCTCCGCCTGGAAGGCGCCGATCAACGGCAGGTCGATCATGGCCTCGTGGCGCCCCTCGCGGCCCCCCTCGTGGTCCCGTGCGGAAATGGTCAGTTGCTGGCCATCGGGCCGCACCCGCCGTTGCCGCACATGCACATCACCAACGGCGCCAAAGGTCAGAATATCGTGGCCCCGGGCCTGGCAGACGGCAGCCAGCCGGCCGGACAATTCACCGCCGCTCGGCAGCACCGCCGCCCCGCCCCGGTCCATGACGCTATCGAACAGGCGCAGCTTGGCGTCGAGGTAGTCTTCTTCGTCGGCGTGATAATCCAGGTGGTCGCGGGACAGATTGGTAAAGGCCGCCGCCTTGACCAAGACGCCATCAAGGCGCCGCTGCTCCAAGCCGTGGCTGGAGGCCTCGAGGGCCAGATGATCAATGCCCAGCTCCGCCAATTCCGCCAAGGCCCCGTGCAGCACGACCGGATCCGGCGTGGTATGGGCCAGTTTCCGTTCCCCGGCGGCCGAAATCACCCCCAGAGTGCCCAGAGAGGCGCCATTGCGGCCCAGGGCCATCCAGATCTGCCGGGTGAAATCAACGACGGAGCTTTTTCCCGACGTGCCGGTCACCGCCGCGATCGTTTCCGGCTGGGCGGCATAAAAGCGCGCCGCCAACAGGGCCAGGCGGCGGCGTGGTTCCCGGTCCTCGATCACCGGTACTTCGATGGAAGATTCCAGCGCGGCCCGCAAGCCGGGCGGCCCAAGGACGGCCGCCGCCCCCCGGCGCACCGCATCGGGCACAAAATCGGCGCCGTTCAGGGCGCCATCCGCGACGCTGCTGGGCAAGGCGGCGAACAGATAGCCGGGGCGCACCTGGCGACTATCCGCCGTCAGCCCAACAATCTCCCTATCCGCCACCTGGCTCACATTTTGCTCCATCAGCTCAATTAACCGCACTGGTCCGCTTCCGACTAACCTGCTTCCGGCTATAAAGGCGCATCGCCATGGCCCGGCGCACATGCGCCGCCGTATCATCCACGGGCCGCACGCCGAGGATCGGGCCGATCCGCTTGATCACGCGTCCCACCAGGGGCGCCGCCGTATAGCCGGCGCCGCCTTCGCCAAGGGTCCCGGCGTCGCCCCGTGGTTCGTCCAGCAACAGGTAGACGACATATTTGGGTTTGGTCATGGGAAAGGCCGCCACGAAGGACGAGATCAAGGCATTGCGCCGGTACCCGCCGACGCCTGGCTTTTCCGCCGTGCCGGTCTTGCCGCCGACCAGATAGCCAGGCGCCTGGGCCTTGCGCCCGGTGCCCTTTTCCACCACGGCGCGGAGCAGCCGGCGCATGTGGTTCGAGGTCCGCGCGCTGATCACCTGCACGCCCAAGGCGCGCTCGCCCGGTTGCCGCTTGATCAGGGTGGCGGGCATCAGGACGCCGCCATTGACCATGGCCCCGAAGGCGGAGGCGAACTGTATCGGCGAGACCGCCAGGCCGTGGCCATATGCGGCGGTCATGGTGGAAAGATCGCCCCAACGGGCCGGACTGATGGGGGCGCCGACCTCGGGGAGTTCCAGAGACGGCCGGCGCAACAGACCAAATCGATCGAGGTAATTGCGCTGGCCGTCGCGGCCGACGTCCATGGCCATCTTGGCGGCGCCGATATTGGAGGAATAGATCAGAATTTCCGGCACCGACAGCCAGCGTTTCTTGGCATGACTGTCGCGGATGGAGAAGCCCGCCACCCGGATCGGCTTGGTGGCGTCATAGCCGCCGCGAAGCTTGGTGGCGCCACTGTCCAGGGCCATGGCCACGGTCAGAACCTTGAAGACGGAACCAAGTTCATAGACTCCCTTGGTGGCGCGGTTGAAGCGGGACAACGCGGGCGCCGCCGTGGGGTGATTGGGGTCGAAATCCGGCAGGGAGATCAGTGCCAGAATTTCGCCGTTATTGGCTTTCATCACCAGCCCGGCGGCACCCGCCGCCCGAAACCGCGTCATGGCCGCCATCACCTCATCGCGCAGGACGTGCTGTACGCGGGCATCGAGGGACAATTGCAGGGCCCGGCCCTGGGGGCCACGGTCGCGCAGGGCCCGGTCGAAGAATTTTTCAATACCGGAAATGCCGTTGCCATCCACGTCCGTGAACCCGAGCACGTGGGATTCCAAGGCGCCATGGGGGTACAGACGGCGCTGTTCATCGCGGAAATGCAGGCCCGGAATGCCAAGATCATTGACCGATCGCTGTTGCGACGGTGTCAGGTTACGTTTCAGCCAGACAAAGGCACGGCCCGTGGCCAGCCGCTCACGCACGGTCGCGGGGCTCAACCCCGGCAGAACACGGATCAGCCGTTGGGCCGCCCTGGCGCTATCAGGCACCACCCTGGCATCGGCGTAGAGGGAGGCGGTCATCAGGTTCGTTGCCAATAGAATACCGTTGCGGTCCAAAATATCGGCCCGCCCGGCCGTGGATTTGGTCGGCGCGGCGGCAACAAAGGCAAGGGTTTTGCCCGGCTCCCGAATGACCGTTAATTCAACCAAGCGCCCGGCCAGAACAATGAAGCACACGGCAAAGACCAGGGCCACGGTCAACAACCGCGTGCGGCCGGTCTGTATGGCCTGGGCCTTGCTGCCGATCAGATGGGGGGCGGCGCCGGGCGCTTTGGGGGCGGTCATTGCCCGGCCCTCCCGCCGTCCGCCAAAACAATGCGGCCGCCCTTGCTTCGCTTGTTGTTGCGATTATGCAGCGGCTTTACCGGCTTCCGTCCGGGGATGGGCGGTTTGCCGGATGGTTCAACATCGGGAATGGCCGCCGCGCCACTGCTGCCGCCTTGGCCTCCGTTCTGGTTGCTGTTCTGGTTGCCGTCAGCATCCCAAGGCGGGGGTTTCAGGGGCAATTCGTCCAGACGGCCAATCTGCGCGGGGGCCAGGCCGGCGAGATCAAGATGCCGCTGGGCCAGGGCTTGCAAGCGGCTGGGTTGGCTTAGAAAACTCCATTCAGCCGCCAGAATGCGGTTGTTACGGCGGTTTTCCTCCAACTGGGTGGTGGCCTTGGCCAAACGGCGCTCGAGAATCTTAACTTCGGATTCCAGGCGGTACAGGCCCAGGGAAACCGCCAGCACCAGCAACATAACCACGATCGTCAGACTACGCCTCATGCCGCCACCTCGCCAATCGGTGAATCGGGCCGTGGATCGGTCCGTGAATCAGGCCGTGGATCGGTCGACACGTCCGCATCCGTGCGCTGGGCCACCCGCAACCGGGCCGAGCGGGCCCTGGGGTTGGCTGAAATTTCCACCCCTCCGGGCTTCAACGCGCCGCGCCGGGGCAAGCGGAAGGTGATGGCGCGGTTGTCATTGCTGGGCGGGCGGTGGCGGGATCCTTGAGGCCGCAAGCCCGCCCGCAGGGACAGGAACTGTTTCACTTCGCGGTCTTCCAGGGAATGGAACGAAACCACGGCCAACCAGCCGCCCGCCGCCAACAAACCCTCGGCGGCCTCCAAACCAAGGCGCAGTTCGTCCAATTCGCCGTTCACATAGATGCGCAGGGCCTGAAAGGTTCGCGTGGCCGGGTGAATGCGGCCGCCCCCGCCGACAGCCTTTGCCACGATTTGCGCCAAGGCCGCCGTACGCTCGATAGGCGCCGTCTGGCGGGCCCGCACAATGGCACGGGCCACGGCGCGGGAGCGGCGCTCCTCGCCGAATTGATAAATGATGTCCGCCAGCTCATCGGGTTCCCGGCTGTTGACCACATCCGCGGCACTTTCCCCGCTTTGCGACATGCGCATGTCCAGGGGTCCGTCCGCGGCGAAGGAAAACCCCCGTTCGGGCTGATCCAGCTGCATGGAAGAGACACCCAGATCCAGGGTCACGCCCTGCACCTGTTCGGCGCCCAGCTCCGCCGCCAATTCGGCCATCTGGCTGAAGCACCCCTGGATCAGAGTCAGGCGGCCGGAATGGCGGGCGACCACGTCCGCCCCGGCCGCCACCGCGTCCGGGTCCCGGTCAAAGGCGATCAGACGGCAGTCGGCGGCCTGCAATATGGCCTCGCTGTAGCCACCGGCGCCGAATGTGCCGTCCACGTATGTGCCGCCATCGACCGGCGCAAGGCCGGCAACCACCTCGGCCGCCATGACGGGGTTATGGGGCGCCATGGGCGGGCGGGGCGTCATTCGCCGGCCACTATCATGTCCCGGCGCTGTAACTCGAACCTGGCGGCCTGTTCCCTGGCCCGCTCCGTCGCCTCGACCTCGTAGATCTCGTAGGCCTCGGGCGCCCAAATCTGGAAGGTGGCGCCCCGGCCCGCGAAGGTCGCCATGGTGGTGATATCCGCATGCTGCAAGAGCTGTTGCGGCAGGATGATCCGGCCCTCGCCATCAAAGGGCAGGCGGTGGGATTTGGTCAGGATGGCCGTGGCCAAATCACCGTATTCGGCGGAAAATGGATTAAAGCTGTCGATCCCGTCGGCTAGCTGTTTCATACGCCCAATGTCGCAGCCGTCGATGGCGCCGGGGTTGCCGGGCGAGGGGAAGGCGACGACGCCGGCGAAGGCGTCCGAGGTCAGGTCGGCGCGGAACGACGCCGGCACGGAAACCCGTCCCTTCCGGTCCACCTTGTTATCAAACCGCGACAGAAACAAAGCCACGACAATTCTCCAGACCTCAAACGTTCTTCACTCTCGAGATGGACAAAATTGGCAACAAGCCACCAAAAAATCTCATGGCCCACCCCACGATACCCAATATTGGGTTTTTATGGGATATCATGCCATTTTATGTCCGTCAATGACTTAACAAATAAAAAAATGGCACCTTCAAAGTCAAAACTTGACCATGACAAGTGCTTCCCTAAGTCCCGCTCCGGCCGAATAGGAAGGCGCTTGCCTAATTCGCCCATCAGACTAGTGGCGCAATAAGGCGAAATTTTGTTCGAGTTATGTTCTTTTTCGAACATATCGGAAATTTGGGTTGAAAAGTGGGGCGCCAGACGGCCTGTAAGCCGGGTTCTGTCCCCGCCGCGGCCCCAACCATTAGGCTGTATCGCGCCGATAGACGGTCATTCATCTAGGGCGTCCGTTGCCGAACGCCTCGTGCAACCTACCCGGACGGCGGCGCGAACACGCCTGTCCCTTCTGGCCGAAGCCGGATGGGACGCGCCATCCCTATTCGGTTTTGCTCCCGGTGGGGTTTACCCTGCCACGGCTGTTACCAGCCGCGCGGTGCGCTCTTACCGCACCCTTTCACCCTTACCTGGTCCCGAAGACCTAAATCTCCTGGGGCCCGGCGGTTTACTTTCTGTGGCACTTTCCCTGGGGTCGCCCCCGCCGGGCGTTACCCGGCACCGTTTTTTCGTGGAGCCCGGACTTTCCTCCCCCACGCCCCATCTTGCGAAAGTGCGCGGCGGCGACCGTCCAGCCGTCTGGCGGGTGCAAAATGGCCCTATCAGGGCAACAGGTCAAGCAATCCGGCCAACAGGGCGCGGCATTCATCATCCATGACCCCGTCGACCTTGCCAGGGCGCCAGTGCCGTTGAAAGGCCGTGGCGGCAAGCTCGGGGTCGGAAACATCATAGCCGAACCGCGCCAGATCGGCTTCGCCCCGCCCAGGTTCTGGCCACAATCCGATGCCGGCCCGTGCCAGCCGGGACCAGTCAAACAACTCGCCGGGGTCCTCCTTGCGGGCCGGCGCCACGTCGCCGTGTCCCAGCACCCGGTGGGGCGGAATGGGGTGGCGGGCCAGGATGCCCAGGCACAGGGTTTCAAGCGCCGCCATCTGCGCGCCGGGAAAAGCCCGGTAGCCGAATTCATGGCCCGGATTGACCAGTTCGATACCGATGGAACAGGCGTTGATATCCCTTTGTCCCGCCCAGTACGCCAGGCCCGCATGCCAGGCGCGCCGGCCCTCCGCCACCAGGGCGGATACCGTGCCGTCCTCGTCGATGACATAATGGGCCGAGACCTTTGCCGAGGGGTCGCAAAGCCGCGCCAGGGCCTCTTCCGCCGTCGGCATCCCGGTATAATGCAGCACCAGCATATCGATGGCGCCTCCCGCCGGGCGGCCGTCGTGGTTGGGCGAGGGACGTTGGACGATCACCCCAACAGGGCCTCGGCCCGGTCTAGATCCTCTGGCCGGTTGGCGTTGAAGAACGGATCATGGGGTTCGATAGGCCAGTCCACGTGGACAATCGGGTAACGCGCGGTCCACAGATCGATCTTGCGCATCCCCTCCTCCACCATGGCCCGGCGCAAATCAGAGGCCAGGTCCAAATCCCACAAACTGATGGGCGGATGGGCCCGGCCGCCGGAGCGGGCACAGGCGATCCGGGCATCACCCTTGGCATCGGCCAGGCGCTGAACCAGATCCAGGGGCAGGAACGGGCCGTCCGTGGGCACGGATACCATCGTCGAGAGGTCGGGCCGGTTATTTTGCAGCCATTCCATGCCGGTCAAAATGCCGGCCAAGGGACCGGCCATGCCGGGGATCGTGTCCGAGACCACGGGCAGGCCAAAATCATCGAAGCGTGCCGCCTCGCCGTTGGCATTCAGGATCATCTCGCCCACCTGACCGCCCAGGCGTTCCATGACATGGGACAATAAAGGGCGGCCACCCAATAGTCGCAGACATTTGTCGCCGCCGCCCATGCGCCGGGCGCCGCCGCCCGCCAACAGCAAGCCGGCGATATTAGACATCCCCCTCGACTTCCAAGCTGTCGAAGACCAGGCGGTCTTCCCCGGCCAGGCACATGAAGCGCTTGCCCTTGGCCCGGCCGATCAGGGTCAGATTGGCCTGCCGCGCAAGATCAACACCCCAGGCAGTGAAGCCGGAGCGGGAGATGAGAATGGGGATTTCCATGCGCACGGTCTTGATTACCATTTCCGAGGTCAGGCGCCCGGTGGTGTAAAAGATCTTGCCTTCGGGGCCTTCGCTGTTCAGGAACATCCAGCCGGCGATCTTGTCGATGGCATTGTGGCGGCCCACGTCCTCCATATAGATCAGGGGGCGGTCCTCGGCGCACAGGACGCAGCCGTGGATGGCGCCGGCGGTCAGGTACAGGCTGGGCTGTTGGTTGATCTTTCGGCTAAGGGTGTAAATCCACGAAGTTTTCAATACCGCGTCGCGGTCCAGTGCGATCTCGTCGAAATGCTCCATCAAATCGCCAAAAGCCGTGCCTTGGGCGCAGCCGGAGGTCAGGGTTTTTTTCTGCAGTTTTTCTTCAAAATCCGTGATCCGTTCCGTGCGCACCACCACCACCGACAATTCCTCGTCATAATCGATTCCGGTCAGCCGGTCGTCGGGGGCCAGCATGCTCTGGTTCAGCAGATAGCCCACGGCCAGGCAATCGGGGTGATCGCCGACGGTCATCATGGTGACGATTTCCTGGCCGTTCAGATACAGCGTCAGCGGCTGTTCGACCACGACGCGGGTATCCACGGGGTCGCCGTTCTGATCGATGCCGCCAACCTGTTCGGTCAGACGCCCATCTTCGGGCGTGGGGGCCAGTGCAAATTCCTTCATGGTCTGTATTGTCGCAAGTTGGTATCGCCAAGACCCAGGGGAAATTTCCTCAAGCCATAAATACCTGGAACCCGAAGCCCGCCGCCAGCGAGCCAACCAGAGCCAGGCCCAGATACCACATGAACACCCGCGGGCGGACCAGGGCAAAGACCGCGATGGCCGCCGGGATGCACGAGACACCCCCCGCCACCATGAAAGCCATGGCCGCGCCCGGCGCCATGCCCAGTTCCATCAGGCCCGACATCATGGGAATGGCGGCAAAGCCGTTCATGTAGGCCGGCACGCCGATAATTGCGGCCAGGGGAATGGCCCAGAAATTTTCGCCGCCCAACAATCCGGCAATGGCTTCCGCAGGCACATAGGCCAGCATGACGCTTTCCAACAGGAAGGCCACGATCATCCATTTGCCCAGGAACAGCGTGGTGCGCAAGGCTTCATCGGTGAATTTGGTCCGCCGCGCACCGTCCCGCCAGAACTTCCAGACCACGGCGCCCTCGCTGCGCACGGAGCCGGCACCACAACCGCCGTCGCCCACACCCTCGCGCAGGGGCATGGCAAAGCCGCCCGCCCGTTGCAAGGTCATGGTGGCATAGCCGCCCAATAACCCGATACCCAAGGCGGCCGCCGTCTTACCCACGGCAAACGGCAGGCCCAAGGCACCCATGGTCAACAAAAACATCTGCGGATCCATCAGGGGCGAGGCCAGCCAGAACGCCATCACCGGCGCCAGGGGCACGCCCATGGCCAGCAAGGCGGCAATCAGCGGGATCACGCCGCAGGAACAAAACGGCGAAAGGGCGCCAAATAGCGCGGCGGCGAAAACCATCTGTACCGACCGGCCCTGAAACACCTTGGCGATCAGATTATCCGCGCCCGAGGCCTTGGCATAGGCCGCCAGACCGATGGATACCGCAAGAAACGGTGCTATACCCAACAAGGCGTTGCCGGCGAAACCGACACTGGACAGGGTCTGTTGCGGCACCAGCAAGGCCCCCAGCACCAGGCCGGCGGCGATGGTCAACCAGACCTTGTCGATGCCGGAAACACGCCCAAAAACGCCTCGCGCCGCCCCGGCTATGGAGAGGGAAATATCGCTCATGCCACAAATCCTTTAGCGGATCCTTTAGTGGTGCCGTCTTGAACGTCCGTCGTGACATGCTGATGCCCAGGCGCGGCGCCTTCGGCGGCGCAACAATTCCGGGTCAGAAATGACAACACACCTTCCATGCGCGGATAATTAGCCCGGCATATCAGTTTCCGGCCCTGGCGCTCCTGCTGCACCAGATCTACCTGGATCAAGCGAGAGAGATGATGGGACAAGGTCGATGCCGGCACACTGAGGCGGGATTGAATGTCCCCGACCGTCAATCCGCCGTGCCCCGCCGGCACCAGCAAGGTGAAAACCGCCAGCCGGGTTTCATTGCCCAACGCCTCCATGGCATCGGCAACCAGTTGCAGTTCAGGTGATATGCGCAGTTCAATAATATCGTTCATGAATATCTATTTAGGACATTCGAGCAGCAATTGCAACTATATTTCTAGAATTGTCGAAATATAGTTTTTCTAGGCATGCCCCGCTTCGGCCGACAGGAAGGACGGATCAATCCCGACCTTGCGCACGGCACGGTCCCATTTGCTGGAAAGATCGTCATCAAACAGGATGGAGGCGTCCGCCGGGACGTTCAGCCAGCCATTGGCCTGGATCTCGTCATCCAATTGTCCCGATGCCCAGCCCGCATAACCCAGGGTCAGCAAGCTGCGGTCCGGGCCTTCGCCTTCGGCTATGGCGCGCAAGATATCGACGGTGGCGGTCAAGCCCACTTCATCGGTGACTTTCAGGGTCGACTCCTGGCTGTAATCCATGGAATGCAGCACGAAGCCGCGCCCGGTCTCCACCGGGCCGCCTGTCAGCACGGGAATGGGGTTTTTCACACCGTCGGTTTCGATCTCCAACTGGTTTAACAATTCCGGAAAATCGATTTCATTGGCTTCCTTGTTCACCACAAGTCCCATGGCACCGTCGGCCGAATGGGCGCACATGTAAATCACCGTCCGTTCGAACCGCGGATCGCCCATGGTGGGCATGGCGATCAGCAATTGGCCGGTCAGATAGCCGTCATTCACAACATCGTCCATAGCGCCGTCTTCCGGCCCCTTGGCGGGACTTTCACCACTGTTATCTTTAGTATCCATAATGATCACTTGGTCTCGGTGGCCGCGGAAATCAAATACTCACGTC
>JAPYUH010000011.1:0-5506 GCA_029936195.1 Alphaproteobacteria bacterium | reverse complement strand
TGGCGTTGGTGCCCAAGGCGGCGGGACATTCATCGATGACGATCCGGCGGGCCTCGGTGGGCGGCCCGGCCGGCCAACAGACCCTGGTGGTCGAGGCCCATGCCGACCAACCGTTCCATGCGCCCGATTTGATGGTCGAGGCGCCGGAACCTTTTGGCTTTGGCCGTCCGGACATCACTCTTGGCGGCGGCGGTCATGATGTCACCCTGCGGTTGGCGGTCTTTGCCGGCATCGGCGGGGCGGTGTTATCGGACCAGGCCTTGACCCTGACCCTGGTGGACGGCCACCGCGCGGTGGAACATTATCTAACCCTGGGCCGGTAGCCCGATTACTGGCTCACATTTATTGGTCCACAACTATCGGCCCACAATTGATCACCTTCAATTTCATTGTCCCTTTGCATATATCTCCGCCGTCGCTATATGCTGTTGAGAATATCCTGACGACGCAATCGGGACGCTGCGGCGTCCAAAAACAATCATTTAATAATGGGGAGACACAACGATGACCATCTCTGTTGGCGAAAAGATGCCTTCGGGCACATTAATGACACTGGGCGAGGGGGCCCCCGAACCCGTGGCGACGGACGAATTCTTTAGCGGAAGGAAGGTGGTGCTGTTCGGCCTGCCCGGCGCCTTCACGCCGACCTGCTCGGCCCAGCATGTGCCCAGCTATGTGGAGAACCACACGGCGCTGGCGGCCAAGGGCGTGGACGCGGTTGGCTGCATGTCGGTGAACGATCTCTTTGTCATGGGCGCCTGGGGCAAGGATCAGCAGGTCGGCAACAAGGTGACCATGCTGGCCGACGGCAGTGCCATGTATACCAAGGCCCTGGGCCTGGAACTGGATCTGACGGAACGGGGCATGGGCGTGCGTTGCACCCGTTTTGCTATTGTCGTCGATGACGGCACGGTCAGTGCCGTGCATGTAGAGGACAACCCCGGCGGCATCGAAAAAACCGGCGCCCTGGCGATCCTGGATATTCTTTAAGTGCCTAGCTGGCAGCTCTGCACCTAATTTCAAAGAGTTCGCAACACAGACATCTGCCGATTAGATCAAACGGCCAAAAAATGGAATCAATTTTCGGCTGATAATTTTATCTATTTCAATGAGTTGGCGCAACTGATCTGCGTTCGAAAGAACGCAGGTTGCGCTAAGTGCGCATTTCACAAAGACGACGCCTCGGCGGGACCATCGCCGGGGCGTTTTTTTGAACGCAATGGCGCTATTCGTCTGGAATGCGCCTGCGCACCGCCACCCGCATGGCTGCCACCGCCGCCAGCAGTTCGTCCACTTCCTTCAACAGCACCGGCGCCTCCTGGGCATCGATTTCGCCGTCATCGGCCAGGTATTCGCCGGCCCGGTGAAAAACATCGCCGGCTTCCTTGCCGATCTTGGTCAGATGATCCAGCCAGCCGCCCGCCGTTTCCTCCGCCGCCAAATGCAACAACAAGGCGCCATGCTCGGCCGCCAGATGTTCGGTCACGGGCATCGCACCCGCCGCCCGCTCCAACGCCAGCACCACATCCAGGGGCATGTGCCGCTCGTCATAGCGGGGGTTGCCGTATTCCGAGAGAGTGGATTTGGAAACCCGGCACGCCGCCGCCGCCTGGGCCTCGCCCCCGACCGCATGCAACAGGGCCCGCACGGCGGATTTCACATCGCCGTAGCGTTCCGGGTGAAAAGAGTGAATGCGACTTGTATTGCTCATATCCGGATTTCGCCCCGCCATTTCCGGTTGTCATGGATGCCGTTTCAATAAATCTATAGACTAAGACCCAATGGCCGACGTCTCGCCGGTTTCTCAATGGATAGGATCATAGCATGTATTTCGCCATCGACGGTTCGACCATCTTTGTTTTTATCCTGGTGCTGTTGGCCGTAATTCTGGTCATCGCCGGCGTCAAGGCGGTACCCCAGGGCATGGAATACACTGTCGAGCGGTTCGGCCGCTATACCCGGACCCTGACGCCCGGCCTGCACCTGATCATCCCCGTGGTGGACCGCATCGGCGCCAAGATGAACATGATGGAGCAGGTCCTTGATGTGCCGACACAGGAGGTGATCACCAAGGACAATGCCATGGTCGCCGTGGACGGGGTGGTGTTTTTCCAAGTCCTCGATGCCGCCTCCGCCGCCTATGAAGTCAGCCAGCTGCAGCGGGCCATCCTAAACCTGACCATGACCAATATCCGCACCGTGATGGGCAGCATGGATTTGGATGAATTGCTGTCCAAGCGTGACGAGATCAATGCCCGCCTGCTGACCGTGGTCGACGGCGCCACCTCTCCCTGGGGCATTAAGGTGACCCGGATCGAGATCAAGGATATCGCCCCGCCAAGGGATCTGGTGGACGCAATGGCCCGGCAGATGAAGGCGGAGCGCGAGAAGCGGGCCAATATTCTGGAGGCCGAGGGCACACGGGCGGCGGAAATCCTGCGTGCCGAAGGTGAAAAACAGGCGGCCATTCTGGAGGCGGAGGGCCGGCGCGAATCCGCTTTCCGCGATGCCGAGGCCCGCGAGCGCGAGGCCAAGGCGGAGGCGGAGGCCACCACGATGGTTTCCGAGGCGATCTCAAAGGGTAATGTACAGGCGATAAACTATTTCGTGGCGCAGAAATATATCGAGGCCTTGGGCGAGATCGCCTCGTCCCGCAATCAAAAGATCCTCATGCTGCCGCTCGAAGCCAGTTCGGTGATTGGCGCCATCGGCGGTATCTCGGAAATCGCCCGCGAGGCTTTCAAGGACGGTGACGGTGGAAGCGGAAGTAGCGGTAGCGGTGGTGGCGGCTCGCCGATCCCGCGCAGCGGAGGCTAGGCTTTGGCGCTCCTGGCATATTTGGAAACCCTGGCCTATTGGGATTGGTTTATCGCCGGTTTGGCCTTGGTGATCCTGGAAATTCTAGCACCCGGCGCGGTGTTCATGTGGCTGGGCATCGCCGCAGGGGTCGTCGGCGGCATCGTCTTTTTCGCGCCCGGACTGGAATGGAAGGTGCAATTCGCTCTGTTTGCTATTCTGTCGGTGGTCTCCATCGTGCTCTCCCGCCGCTATCTCAAACGTAAACCCTTGGCAACCGACCACCCCGACCTGAACCGCCGCGGCGCCCAGTATGTGGGCCGGAATTTCGTCCTCGACGAAGCTCTCGTGGGCGGATCGGGCCGCATGAAGGTCGATGACACGACCTGGCGCGTGGAAGGTCCCGATCTGCAGGCCGGCGCCACGGTCCGGGTCGCGGAAGTAAACGGTGCCACCCTGCGCATCGAGGCCGTTCCCGATAGTTAGAGCATTTTTAATGCAGTCTGGACCGCCCGCTCCCACGTCCCAACCAGCCACAGGGTACCATATATGGGTGGTTGGGACGGGGGAGCGGGTGGCCCGGTGATTCAACGAAAGTTGAAAACGCGCTAGCGAGGCGGGTCACGCCGTGTTCAAGCGGGCATGAACTCTAACTGACCGCAATCGCCGGTCCGGCGTCATCTTGTCCGCCAAGTCGTTCTTTCGGCAGGCGGATCGTAACAGCCGTGCCGTGGCCTTCGGTGCTTTCGATTATCAGGGAGCCGCCGTGCAATTCGACAAATTGCTTGGACAGGGGCAGGCCCAGTCCGGCACCTTCGTGCCGGCGCACATAGCTGTCTTCGATCTGGGTAAAGGGCAGCAGGACGTCATTGATACGATCGGCCGGGATGCCGATGCCGCTGTCGGAGACCTTAATTTCCAGACCGCCGAAGTCGTCGCGCCAAGCGGTGATGGTGACATCGCCATGATCCGGCGTAAATTTCAGAGCATTGGACAAAATATTCAGCAAAACCTGCTTCAACAGCCGGCTGTCGCAAACCAAGCGCGGCAGCCCGACGGCAATATGGTGCAGAATATTGGCCCGTCCGCTATCGGTCCGCCCCTGGGCGATACGGCTGCTGTCGGCGATCAAGGCGGCAATGTCCACCTCGTCCTCCATCAAGGTCGTTACCCCGGCCTCAATGCGGGAAAGATCCAGAATGTCATTGATAATGGACAGCAGGTGTTCACCACTATCGTGGATATCGCCGACGTAATCCCGGTACTTCTGCTGGACGAGGGGGCCGAACATCTCGTCCTTGATGACCTCGGAAAATCCGATAATGGCATTCAACGGCGTGCGCAGCTCGTGGCTCATATTGGCCAGGAATTCGGTCTTGGCGCGATTGGCGACCTTTGATTCCTCCACTGCCCGCACCAGGGCTTCCTCCCCCTTGCGGCGTTCAGTGATGTCGATGGCCCAACCATAGTTGAGAGAGGCAACGCCATTGCGGCCCGGCAACCGGTTGACGCCAAGCATGCAGACGATGCGGCGGCCATGGGCATCGATCAATTCAACCTCGCCAGTCCTTTCGCCCGCCAGCAGATAACGGGACAAGGGCATCTCCCGCCCCTTCGATGTGACGACCAAAGTTCGCGAGCCGTGGTTCAATTGATCGATGTGGTCGATCTTGGCCAAATCCAGGGCGGCCCGGTTGGCATAAATATAACGGCCGTCAGGTTCGACCGCGAAGACCCCATTGGCGCTGTTATCGACCATGGCCGCGAGGCGTTCCCGGTCCGAGCGTTGGATGGCGGAGACCTTTTGCAACAAACTATCGAACTGACCCATGACTTCGCCCAATTCATCCTCCCGGGCATCACCCAAGGGCAACGTGACGGAATTCTCCGGGTCCACGGCAGCGGCATTGAGATGGTCGCGCAAATGCAATAGGGGGGATAGAACAAAATGACCGATCACCGCCATGGTTGCCATGGTGACGAAGCCGGTGATCAACAGGACCGGCCCGATAATCCGCCACAGAAAAGCGGTGAGTTCGCCGGCGATCCAATCGGCGCGAAGGTTGGCCACGACCGCGAACGGCAAGCGTGATGTTTCGCCAGGGTAGAGCACGGCGTAGCGGCGGCCATCTTCGCTTCGCCGACGAATTACCGTCCCCTCCAAAATGACCCCCCGTGGTCGAATTGGCGATCGATCCGGCTGTCAATTCGGGCGCCTCGCCAAATGTACCAATAGGCTTACCGTCGAGGCGATAAACGGCACCGCCGGCAATTTCCTCCGACGCCAACATCAAACGGGCGGCGTTCATGATCTTGCGGTCGCCGTGATGACCCTTGCCCCGCATGGCGGCGCTGACGATAGCGCCGCCGACCTGCTCCAGCCGCAACAATAGATCGCGTTCATAATTCAGGTAGGAGGGCACCAATATCGCCCCTTCAATCAACAAAATGCTGATCAACACCAAAAATGCGACATGCCGACACAATCGGCAGGTCAAAATCTCGTGAATATAACGTCGGAAGCCCACTCTGGCGGACATCTCATCATTGCCCCAACATTTCACCCAACAACCGGTTTCTTAACCGCGGATAATTTATATATCTAAAGTAGTGGATGCTACCTAGCCGAACATCGACTAAACAATTGCGTTTGTTCCTAGATATTAGCGCCGCTAAAAGAAAGGCGTATCATAGACCGGTAATCGTAATA
>JAPYUH010000435.1 GCA_029936195.1 Alphaproteobacteria bacterium | reverse complement strand
TTTGCGCCATTTTACCCGGCGTGTTTTATCCTACGGTAGGCCAACGCTCTCTTTTGAAAGTAAAGCAAGATGATCAAGTTTGACGAATACTGGAAACACGACGCCGTTGCCCTGGCCGATTTGGTTGCTAAGGGCGAGGTTTCGGCCGAGGAATTGTTGGATACCGCAGTCGAACGGGCCGAAGCGGTCAATTCTGCGATCAATGCCATCGTCTACAAGCAGTACGATGTCGCCAGACAAGCGATCCGAGAGGGACTGCCGAATGGGCCCTTGAAGGGCGTGCCCTATCTGTTCAAGGACCTGGGCGCCTATGATGCCGGGCACCCGTCAACCGGCGGCAGCCGGCTGTTCGCCGATTTCGTACCGGATCATGACGCCACCTACACCGAACGCTGCAAGGCGGCTGGGCTGGTCGTCATGGGGCGGACCAACACGCCGGAATTCGGCTTGAACATCTCCACCGAATCCTCCCTGCTGGGGGCTTGCCGCAACCCCTGGAACCTGGAGTATTCCACCGGTGGTTCCTCGGGCGGCGCCGCGGCAGCGGTGGCGGCCGGCATCCTGCCCGTCGCCCATGCCACCGATGGCGGCGGTTCGATCCGTATTCCGGCGGCGAATTGCGGTTTGTTCGGCCTGAAACCCACACGTGGCCGCAATCCAGCCGGTCCCGACGTTGGTGAAGGTTGGGCTGGGATGTCCTGCGGTCATGTGGTCAGCCGCTCAGTGCGGGATTCCGCCGTGATGCTCGATTGCACCCATGGCGCCGCGCCGGGCGATCCCTATGCCGCACCCGCACCGGCCCGGCCCTTTGCCGACGAAGTCGGCGCCGATCCCGGCAAGCTGCGCATCGCGGTGATGAACCACGGCCATGACGGCGAGCCGCTCAGCGCGGAATGCAGCCGGGCGGTTTCCGACACCGCTAAGCTGCTGACGGACTTGGGCCATACGGTGGAGGCCGCGGACCCAGGCATCGATACCATGGCCGTCGGCCGGGCCAACCGCGCCATCATCGCCGCCAACACTGCCAATATGGTGCGCAACCGAGCCAAGGCGCTGGGCCGGGAGCCTAGCGGCCAGGACGTAGAAGCGGCGACTTGGGCCATGGTGCAATTGGGCAACGCTGTCGCTGGGCCGGACTATGCGGATGCGGTGCTGCAGATCCATCTGCTCAGCCGCAAATTGGGCGCGTTTTTCCAGGACTACGACTTGATCCTCAGTTCCACCCTGCGTAACCCGCCGCTGCCGCTGGGCACACTGAATACCCAGGACCCGGACGGCATCGAGGCCTTCGGCGAACTGATCCGCCATGAACTGGCGACCACGCCGTTTTATAATGCAGCCGGTTGTCCTGCGATGACCGTACCACTGCATTGGAGCGCCGATGTCCTGCCCGTGGGCGTGCATTTCGGTGCGACTCTGGGCGATGAAGCGACTTTGCTGCGCCTGGCGGCACAATTGGAGCAGGCGAAGCCGTGGTTTGACAAAGTGCCTGACATGTGAGGTGGCGGGTTCGCCATTCGCAGGGTTGGCCTGACCCCTGATTTTCGATCCAAGTGTTGCGTTAGGACCGGATAGATAGCTCCGCAGCCTTGGTTGCCTAGCTTATTCCTAAATTCACAGTCACTGGGCATTGACA
>JAPYUH010000434.1 GCA_029936195.1 Alphaproteobacteria bacterium | reverse complement strand
ATCCCAGGCTGTTGCCGCCCAAGGCCGCCTCGATCCGGCCCATGGCCTTGCGCAAGCCCGCCTCGGTGCGTTGCGAGAAGCCGGAAATTCGAATATAGCCATAATCTTTTTCCACCGTGTGGCGTACCGCCGGCACGCGGATGGTGTCGCGCACGATCAGCACCTCGAACGGGTCGTCAACCTTCGGTCGGACCACCCTCAAGCGGATGGTGGTGCCGACCAGGCCGCGCATGCGGCTGACCGCCTCGCGCAGGGTCATGCCCTTGATCGGCGTGCCGTCCACATGGCTGATTTTGTCCCCGGCCCGCATCCCGGCCCGTTGGGCCGGGGTGTCGTCAATGGGGGCGATGACCTTGACCAGGCCCTCGTCCATGGTCACTTCCAGGCCAAGGCCGGCGAATTTACCGCTGATGCGGATGCGCAGTTCGCTATAGCTTTCGGGATCCAGATAGGCGCTGTGGGCGTCCAGAACGTTCAGCCCCTTGTTCAGGGCCAAGGCTACCCGGCGATAGGTGGCCACTGGCCTGGCCGGTGCCCCCGCGCCCGCCTCCGCTCCCGCCCCCGCTCCCGCATTGTTCGCCGCCGCCTGCTTGCGCGCATCGGCCATTGCGGTGTCATATTCCCGCAGCCCCGACATGGTTTCCTTCAACAGCGGCGTCAGATCCAACTGGCGCAGATAGCGGCGGCCGACGATGGGTACGGCACGGCGCAACACGGCCACTTCTTCGTCATTCAAGGCAACGCCCTGATCGGTGGCCAGAGCCTCGATCAGCTCATGGGTCGATTTGGCGGCCGGGGAGGATGGCGCGAACAGCAGCAGGGCGAGGGTCAGGGCCGCGCCCGAGGATATGATGCGACGGATGACACCGAAGACATCAATGCGGATTGGTCCGGCCATAATCTTACTTTTCCCTCCGACTTCAGAACCTCTTGGCCAGCCCGATGGCCAGCTTGGTGCCAGCTTTAATGCCGCAGCTTAATATTTGGTAAGCAGGCGCCTCTTTAGCACCTTTTTTTAGAGCCATTTCCTTTTGCGCCAAGTCACGATGCGCCAGCTCGTCGGCGCGAAATTCGGCAACACACGCGCGCAGTTCGGCGATACCTTCGTCCGCTTCAATCTCGTCCAGGGCGTCGAGCTGTTCTTGATAATGCTGCTCGATCACCTCTTCCACCGCCACCGTGACGGCCATGGCCGCGCGCTCTCCCAGCAGGGCGCTGCCTACACCAATGCCAAATCCCGCCGCCCGCCACAGCGGCGACAGGATGGAGGGGCGAACCCCGCGCTCCACCACCAAGGCATCAAACTTGGCCAAATGGGCGGCTTCCTGCGCCGCCATCTCCGCCAACAGCGGCGCGCTGGGCTGGTCCTTCAGAACCACCATCTGTCCGGAATATATCTCCCTGGCACCCAGTTCACCGGCCTGATCCACCCGTATCATGGCGCCGATGCTAGTCCCCACATTGCTTGTCAGGGCGCGATCACCCGGCAAGGTCGCCGGACGGGGCCGGTTGGGCATGGGATATTCGATGCTCATGGCGTTGATCTTACCCTCACTGCGCGCCGGCCCGCCAATCCCGTGTAAAGGGCCAGAAGGAAAGAGAATAGGACGTTGTAGCCCGCCATGGAAACACCAAACAA
>JAPYUH010000433.1 GCA_029936195.1 Alphaproteobacteria bacterium | reverse complement strand
TTTATTGGAAATTGGCGGTTTCCCGTCGCTAACCGCTTCGTTGCCGTAATTTCTGCAGGTAAGAATTCTTGATTTGTAATCAATAGGTTACGGGTTCGACTTCTGTCGCCAGCATCATAATTTTCCGAACCAGCAGCACGGCGCTTAGGTTCATGGCTGCGGCACGGTGCCCTCTCGGGGATCGATTGGCACCCTGGCCGATAATCCGCTTTTTCCTTCATACTGGGCACAGGCGGCAAGCAGTGCCGCTTCGCCGCGCGGGCGGCCGACCACCTGCAGGCCGACGGGGCGGCCGTATTGGTCGAAGCCGCAGGGCAGGGACAGGGCAGGGGCAGCGGACAGGGTTATGGCCGCCGTCAGGGTCGATGCAGCCATGTAGTGTTCCAACTTGACGCCGTCGATGGCGTCGGGGTGGCGCAGGTTGACGTCGAAGGCCGGGGTGTTGGCGCCGGGCGTCACGATCAGGTCGTAATCGGCGAACAGGGCCATGAAGTGGCGGTACAAATCAGCCCGGGCCCTCTCCGCGCGGGCCAGATCGGAGGTGGACTGCGCCAATCCCAGTTCGGTGTTCCAGATAATGTCCGCCTTGATCTGGTTGCCGTGGCTTTGCAACTGCAACTCCCGGTCAATGACGAACTGCTGCGATCGCAAGGCAAGGAAGGTCTCCTCCACCGCTGCGATATCGATGCTGATATCCTCCACCGTCCAGCCCAGGTCTTCGAAGATCCCCATCCCCGCGCGGCACAGCTCTCTGGTTTCCCGGTCCACGGGTGATTGGCCGATGGTCGGGGCGTAGGCCACCCGGCCGGGACGGGGGGCTTGCGCCACCGCCGCGCTGAAGGAGGTTTCCGGCGCATCGAACGTAAGCGGATCGGCGGGGCAGAAGCCGGCCATGGTGTCCAGGAACAGGGCCAGATCGGGCACGTTGCGGGCCATGGGGCCTTGTACGGACAGGGGCGAGAACATGGTGTTGACCAGACCCCGGGTCACCCGTCCCGGCGAGGGGCGCAGGCCGACCACGGAACAGTAGGTGGCGGGCCGGCGCAGGCTGCCGCCGTGATCGCTGCCATGGGCCAGCCAGATCTCCCCTGCCGCCAACGCCGCCGCCCCGCCGCCCGTGGAGCCGGCGGGGGTGAGGGCGGTATTCCAGGGGTTGTGGGTCTTGCCGAAAACCTCGTTGAAGGTAGAGCCGCCGGCGCCGAATTCCGGCGTATTGGATTTGCCAATAACAATGCCGCCCTTGCGTTCGATCCGCTGCACCAGGGGGTGGGAGGCATCGGGCACATGGTCGGTGAATATGGGCGAGCCGTGGGTGGTGCGGACGCCGGCCACGTCGGCCAGGTCCTTGATCGCCACGGGCAGGCCGGCCAGCCAGCCGGGTTCATCTTCCGCCTCGCGGTCCTGCCCCGCCATCAGCCGCCTGGCATGGGCCCGGGCACGGTCGAGGCAGAGGGTGGGCAGGGCATTGATGTCAGGCTCGACCGCCCTGATGCGCGCCTCGGCCGCGTCAATCAGCTCCAGCGGCGAAATATCGCCGGCCCGCAGTTTCGTCACCGCCTCGACGGCCGTGAGCTGGTAGAGCGTGGTCGTTGTCATGGTGCTAACCCTCGGGTGCCTCTTTGCCTGGCCGCTCTCGTGCAAT
>JAPYUH010000183.1 GCA_029936195.1 Alphaproteobacteria bacterium | reverse complement strand
CCAGGGAAGCCAGATGGGCATCGGCGATGCGGTCTTGCAAAAATGTCAGACGAAAGCGCGCGATGGAGGGCACATAGATCAGCACTTCCGACAGCATGACGAACACCGCCGTCAGCACCAGCAATCGCGCCGAGAGGCCGCGCAGCCAGCGGGGCGGATATTTCATGCCGTTCTGCATGTCCCTAGGGTAACGGCTTTCCGTTTGAAACGGAAATGCCGGCTTGGTGCTACGACATGCGCTAGCTCTGCATGGTCTTGCCGCCCTGGACAACCACTTCCAGCAAAGTTGGTCCTTCGGCTTGGTTGGCGGCGTGGTAGGCATCTTCAAAGGCGGCGGCGGTTTCAATGCGGTGTGCCGCCATGCCGAGGGATTTGGCCAGGTCGGCGAATTCGATGGCGGGGTCCTTGAAATCCATGGCGATGAATTGGTCATTGCCGTGAAAGGCCAGCAAACGCTCCTTGATAATGCGGTAGCCGCCGTTGTTGGCAATGACAAAGGTGATGGGCAGTTTCAAATGCGCCGCCGTCCACAGGGCCTGGATGGAATACATGGCACTGCCGTCACCCAGCACGGCGACCACCCGGCGTTCGGGATGGGCAATCTGAATGCCCAGGGCGGCCGCGATGCCCCAGCCAATGCCGCCCGAGGCATTGCCGAAATAGCCGTAACGGTCGCGTATGGGCAGAAACTTCAACAAAGCCCGGGTGGAGATGATGCCTTCATCCACCACGATGGCGTTTTCGGGCAGGTTGTCCACCAGGGACATCATCAGCCAGTCCGGCTCGATCGGGCTAGCATCGGACTGGGCCGAAACCCTTGCCGCTAGGTCCGCGCGCTGGGCCGACCAATTGCGGCCCGACAGTTCGGCCAGGGCCGCCTTGGCCCGGCTTTCGAGGCCGTCGCCGCCGCGCTTTTCCAGCACCGGCAACAGGGCCGCCACGGTTTCCTTCACATCGGCGCGCAGGGCCATGTCGACCGGGTGGTTCTTGCCCATTTCCCAATCCCGCTGGCCGATCTGAACCACCGTCAGGTCAATGGGCAGGGGGTCAACCTCGCTGAACACCGACATGCGCAGCAGATCCGCGCCCAGGCAGAGCAGCATATCGTGGTTCGACAAAACGCCCCGCACGTAACCCTGGTCGCGGTTCAGGCTACCCATGAAGGCAGGATGTTCGGTCAGGAAATGGGCGCCATCGTTGACGGTCTGCTGGTAAACCGGCGCGCCCAGCATGTCGGCCAGCCGCGCCGCCTCGGCCAAGGCATCGGAAGCAATGATTTCATGGCCGGCGATAATCATCGGCCGCTCCGCCGCCAGCAACCGGTCCGCCAATTTCTCGAGGGCGCCATCCGATGGCCGCACCGCCGTATCGATCCGGGTGCTTTCGCCCAGATCAATGGCCGCCTCCATATTCAGGATATCGCCGGGCAGGGAGATGAACACCGGCCCCGTCGGCGGCGTCAACGCCACCTTGGCCGCCCGGCGCATGATGCGGGGCAGATCCTCGATCCGGTTCACCTCCACGGCCCATTTGACCATGGGCTGGGCAATGGGCACCAGGGGGGCATAGAGCAACGGCTCGGTCAGGCCGTGGCCCTGTTCCTGCTGCCCGGCGGTAATGATGATGGGAGAGCCGGAGAAATTCGCCGTGTACAACGCCCCCATGGCGTTGCCCAAACCAGGCGCCACGTGCACGTTGACGGCGGCGATTTCGCCCGTGGCACGGGCGTAGCCATCCGCCATGGCGACGACGATGGCTTCCTGCAGGCCCAGCACATAGCTGATATCCGATTGTTCCGTCATGGCATGCATGATCGGTAACTCCGTGGTGCCGGGATTGCCGAACAGCTTGGTCACGCCCTCGTCCTTCAACAACGCCAGAAAGGCGCTGCGGCCGGTGATGGAATTACGTTTCGCTTGATCGTTCATGACGGTTTCCTGTCTTTTCGGTTTTTTGGCGCCACCCGGCAAGCCGCCAATTCTTCCAGAATAGTGACGACGGCGCTGTGGTCGGCCTTGGCCCGACCGCGGGCGGTGAGAGCGTTGTAGAGGCCTTCCGCCGTGGCGGCCAGCGGCAGGACAACGCCCAGGTCCCGGGCGGCGGAGAGCGCCACGTTCAGATCCTTTTGCTGCAGTTCGGCCCGAAAGCCCGGCTCGAAATTGCCTTCCAGCATGCGGGCGCCATGGTTCTCCAGAATTGTCGAGGCGGCCGCCCCGCCCATCAGCGCCTGGCGTACAATGGCCGGATCGGCGCCGGCCTTGGCGGCCAGCACCAGGGCCTCGGCCACCGCCTGTACGGTGACGCCGACGATGATTTGATTGGCCGCCTTGCAGACCTGGCCATCGCCGTTGCGGGTGCCGATCAGAGTCACCGTGCCGCCCATCAGTTCGAACAAGGGCAACGCGCGGTCAAAGGCCGCTTGCGGTCCACCCACCATGATGGTCAGGGCGCCGTTCACGGCACCGACGCTGCCGCCCGAGACCGGCGCATCGAGGTAGTCGCAGCCAAGATCATTGATCCGGTTGGCAAAATCCGTCGTGGCGGTGGGGGATATGGAACTCATATCGATCACCAGCTTGCCCGGGCTCAAACCTTGCGCCACGCAGTTGTCGGCGAACAAGGCCGCCGCCACGTCCGGGGTATCGGGCACCATCAGGATGACAATATCGGAGGCCTCCGCCACCGCCCGCCCGCTGTCGCGGGCCATGGCCCCGCCCGTCAACAGGTCTCCTGGCAGTTCGGGCATCAGATCAAACAGGCACAAGGCGTGGCCGCCCTTTTGTAGATGTCCGGCCATGGGCGCGCCCATGATGCCCAAGCCGACAAAGCCTACTTTCATGCCAGTTTCCCATTGTAGCGGTTATTTTGTACTGATGGGCCGCAGGCCAGGACAGAAGGCGAAAAAATGGGGGACCGCCAATGTATGACGACCCCCCGGTATTTTTTTATTTTTTGCCTCAACCTGTCAGACTCGCGTCCGTAGGGGCAGGACTCTATGTTCACGTACTTGCTTAGGTCAAGCGGAAAACAACGTTACAATGCACATTCCGGGCAGATTTAGGTTTTGCGCCTGGACGACACAACATATGGGGTCTATTTCGCCGCAAACCGACAATTGACAACTCGTAGATCGCCCGTTTTTGAACAAAAAAAGAGAGCCGCCCGTTTTGCGGGCGGCTCCGAGTCAACAGGGAGGCGTCAACAGATTGGAAAAACCAACCTGGAGGATGACAGGGTGTGTGTCATCACGGTTTACCATAATGAAAAAGTGTTAACAAAACACTAACGGCGACCCGTTATGGAAATATTTTTCCAAGAGCGCAAATGACTGGCCAATAGCCGGGGATTGGGGATAATACCGCGATGCTAATTCATTTGCTTATTATTTCGCCCCATCTTTGTGCTGCATCGGGAATTGCGTTGTCTGAACCCGCCGGCCCGGCGAAAACTATTGATGTCGACAGTCTTAGTTCAGGCGGCGTCGGTTTATGCCTGTTCATCAATTTCCCGCCCGGCAAGGGTAAATCGTGAGGCCGTGGTCCCGGCTATGCGCCGCCTTGTTGTTGCTGGGAGCGGCGGGCTGCGATTGGGCCGATTTGAAAGTGCCCCTGCCCAGCATGAAAGAGCTGTCCGAACTGAATATCATCAAGGTGGGGCAGCAATCCGCCTGGCAATCGCCGCTATTGCAAAAGCACCATTTGGTCGGCCGCATCTGGCAGCCCGCGGGCGGGCGCTTCGTCACCGAGGCCTTTTTGAACGCCGAACTGCTGCGATCCGCCTATATTCTGCTGGGCGAGAAGCATGATAATCTCGACCATCATTTGCTCCAGGCCAGGCTGATCGGCGGGCTAACCGATCAAGGCCGCCGTCCGTCCGTGATCTGGGAGATGATCACCGAGACCAAGCAGCCGATCCTGGACCAATTTCGTTTTGAATATTCACGGGACGCGGCCGCCTTGGGCCTGGCCCTGGACTGGGATGTCTCGGGTTGGCCGGACTGGCGTTATTACCAACCCGTGGCGGCGGCGGCGATGGCGGAAAATTTGGCCATGTACGCCGCCGGTCTGTCCAAGCCCGTGGTCCGCGCCCTGGCCAAGGGCCGGCCGTCATTTGAATTTGCCAAACGGCGCCGAATTCTGGGACTGCATATGACCATGCCGGCGAACCTGCGGGCCCGCAGCGTGGAGCAATTGTTCAAGGGCCATTGCGAACTGATGTCGCGCGCCGCCTTGGAGCCGCTGTTCAATGTGCAACGGGCCCGTGACGCGGTATTCGCCGAACATATGCTGACCACCGGGGCCCGGGATGGGGCCGTATTGATCGCCGGCAACGGCCATGTGCGCAGCGACATCGCCGTGCCTATGTTCCTGGCTGGCCATCAGCCCGGCGTCAAGGTGACTTCCGTCGCCTTCGTCGAGGTGGAGGATGAAGTGCTGGACCCGGTCGAGTATGGCGAATTTTTTTCGGCCCCGGTACTGCCCTTTGACTATGTCTGGTTCACGCCCCGGGCGGATGCCAAGGATCATTGTGCCCAGTTGCGCAAGAAATGGGCCAAGCCGGAAAAACCGAATGTCGAGGCGGCGAAGCCGGTCAAAACAATAGGAAAAATGGAACCGAAAAAGGTCGTGAAGCCGGCGCCAAGGGCGCCCGACATGCCCAAGCTTGTCAAGTCAGACGTAACAAAATCGGAACTGGCCAAACCCGCCAACAGAAATTCCGACGGCAAATCCGACGGCACACCGGCTGGCACATCGCCCGATGCGCCAGCTAGTCCCGAACCAATGGATGCCGTGCAGTCAGCGCCAAAAGCCAACAATAGCAAAGACATCGAATAACAACGCCAATGACCTTCGCTATTTAAAGCCGGGCCCAAATCTTGTCATTCAGATCTTGAAAACCGCGTCGGCGGCGCCGCGGGCATCCTCTTTTGTGGCCATGACCTCGCGGACGCGGACAATCTCCGCCTCCATCTCGGCGATGTATTCGCCCAGCTGTTCCAAGGACATCATTTGCAAATCCGGCTTGCCGGGCGGTTCTTGCGGTGGTTCCAGGTCGTCCGTGTCCATGGGGCCCTCGTGCCATCCTGTCGTGCCATTGCCAAGTGACGTAGATCATATTAGATCAGGAACATCACTGTTCCGCAAATGATAGAGACCAAACCATGACAACGTTGCCCGAAAACATGACCGCTATTGAGATCGCCGAATTCGGCCCGCCTGAAGGTCTGCGCCCGGCCCGGCGCCCCCTGCCGCAACCGGGGCAGGGCGAAGTTCTGATCAAGGTGGCCGCCGCAGGCGTCAACCGCCCCGACGTCATGCAGCGTACCGGCAACTATCCCCCGCCCCCCGGCGCCCCGGACACCCCCGGCTTGGAAGTGGCGGGCGAGGTCGTGCAGACCGGCCCCGGTGTGGATAGCCAGAGCCTGGGCGACCGGGTTTGTGCCCTGGTCGCGGGCGGCGGCTATGCCGAATATTGCCTTGCGCCGGCCGCCCTGTGCCTGCCCGTGCCCAACAACCTATCCATGGCCGAAGCCGCCGGCCTGCCCGAAACATTCTTTACGGTCTGGACCAATGTCTTTCAGCGGGGCCGCCTGCGGGGCGGCGAAAGCATCCTGATCCATGGCGGCTCGTCGGGTATCGGCACCACGGCGATCCAATTGGCCAAGGCCTTTGGCGCCCGCGTGTTCGCCACTGCGGGAAACGGTGACAAATGCCAGGCCTGCGAAAAACTGGGCGCCGAGCGGGCCATCAACTACCAGGAGGAGAATTTCGCCGACGTCATCGCCGAGGCGACGGCGGGCGGCGAAAATGGGGGCGGCGTGGACGTGATCCTGGACATGGTGGGCGGCGACTATTTCAATCCCAACATCGCCTCTCTGGCCATGGAAGGCCGACTGGTGCAGATCGCTACCCTGCGCGGCCCCAAGGTGCCTGATTTCAATATTCTGCCGATCATGATGAAACGGCTGACCGTCACCGGCTCCACGCTGCGGCCGCGCACCGTGGCGCAAAAAGCGGTGATCGCCGACGAACTGCGCGGCCAGGTCTGGCCGCTGCTGCAAACAGGGGCCGTCGTTCCGGTCATGGATCAAACCTTTCCCCTCGCCGATGCCGCCGCCGCCCACACCCGCATGGAAGGCGGCGAACATATCGGTAAAATTGTCTTGACGGTTTCATGACAAGGGCGCGTCGAATGCCGTTTGCGTCTTGGCGCGCCTGCGTTATATAGGGGTCATTGGAATAATTTCGATACGCGCGGCCCATTCCGTACAGTTCGTGCGGTGGAATTCATTCGAGGCCGCACGCTTTCAGGAGTCAGAGACATGACTGAAGTTTTGATGCCGAAGGCGACGGCGGTTTGGCTAGTTGACAATACCACCCTGACATTTGATCAGATCGCCTCCTTCTGCAACCTACATGCCTTGGAAGTGCAGGGCATTGCCGATGGCGAGGTTGCCGCCGGGATCAAGGGATTGGACCCCATCGCAACGGGGCAATTGTCCCAGGACGAGATTGACCGCTGCACGAATGATGCCGCGCAACGGTTACGCCGCTCGGACGCCCGGTTGCGGGAAACGCAGCGGCGCAGCAAGGGGCCGCGTTACACGCCGCTGTCCCGGCGTCAGGACCGCCCCAACGCTATTGCCTGGCTGGTGCGCTATCACCCGGAATTGACCGATGCCCAGGTCTCCAAGCTGGTAGGGACCACCAAGCAGACCATTAATGCCGTACGCGACCGCACGCATTGGAATATTTCCAACATTACGCCTCAGGATCCGGTGACCTTGGGCCTGAGCAGCCAAATCGATCTGGACGGCGCGGTGCAAAAGGCCCAGGACAAGCTGGAAAAGCAACAGGCCAAGGCCGACAAGGAATTGGCCAAGAAACGTGCGGCGAACCTGTCGGCGGCCGAGCGATCCGGCCAGCCCTCGGCTCTGCCGTCGACCGAGTCTCACGACGAAGCCGCCCCCGCCGCCGCGCCCACTGCCGTGCCGGAAGTGGCGCCGCAACCCGACGCCGAACCGTCCCTGGAAAACACCTTTGGCGATGCCGCCCAGGTCGAGGGGCCGGCGGAAGAAGAGGCCCCCAAGGCCGAAGATGTCTTCGGCAACTGATCGGCCATCGAAATTTGCGGTTCCTCCAAAGGTTGGCCCGCATCGAAAAACCATGCGCACGTTGAAGGCCCTGTGCCCGGCGGCAAGATAAATGGAGACCGGAACATGGCTCGCAAGAAACCAAAGGGCAAAAGCGCGGCATTCATGACGTTCAATGTCATCTACAAGGATGGCACGGTCACCTCGAACAGGCGGATTGCCTCGGAACTGCTGGACCAGAAATTTGGTGATTCCATCCAAGATTTGGCCCGCACGGCGATCGAGGATCAGGACAACGAAATTGCCCGCCGTTCCGGTCAGCGACGGGCCAAGATCGAGTCCATAGACCGGGTTTAGAGTAGCCCGGAATTGCTCCAACACGGCGCCGGGAGACGGGCGCCGGCCATTGTAATCTCCGCATTAACTCTGTGTTTACCCGCCGCCGGTATCTTTTGGCGGTGCTATACCGGCTCTGGCAGCCGATGATGGATTGGCGTAGAAAGACCAGACATGGCCAAGAGTGGTTCCAAAAACACCAAGGAAGCTCCGGCAGCACCAAGTTTTGGCGAAGATTTTGAGATTCCCAATAAATTGCAGGTCAAGGTCGGTGTCGACCAGGGCGCCAATCATGCGGCATTGCGTCTGGCGGAAGATGTCGTCCAAAACATCAAACCTACCTATGAAGCCCGCTTTGAAGCTGACATGCGGGCCCTGAAATCACTTACGTGGAAATGCAGGATACAAAGGAATTCGATCTGCCCTTGCTGGTCGACAAGGTCCATGACATCCGTGGTGAGGCGGGTACATTCGGCTACAGCCTGGTAACGGAAATCGGCCGCCTGTTGTGCGAATTTATCGCCAGCATCAAGGATGATATCGACGATACGGAACAATTGGCCGTGGCGGCACATTTGCAGGCCATGCAGACGGTCGTGGTCGATAAGGTCA
>JAPYUH010000432.1 GCA_029936195.1 Alphaproteobacteria bacterium | reverse complement strand
CCAATTAATGCCCCAAATGAGACAATCGCAGCTGAAATAGCAAAGCAAAATCCGGAGGCCGAAGCCAATGCTGCACCAAGACGCATAGTTCTAAAAATGGCGTACTGTTGCACCAGCAGAGCCGCCTGTATCATCAAGAAAATCCAGCCGAACCATCCGACCGCAGCTTCCGGACCTTGGTCGGATACCGCAAACGATACTGCTATGAATGCCACACTTAGTAGTGGGGAAATCATGAACCAAGCAAGTGCGGTCTGCTTCCTCAATATCGCGACGGACACTGCCGCGATCATAAATAGTACCCCAATCAAAAAAATAGCGGAATTGCTGCAAGAATGAGGATGACTGCGCCGTAAGCTGAAAACATTGACCGATCCATTGCCTACGATTTTATCCGCCGGGGCATTGTCAGCTTACCAAACAATTTATTCTGGTGAACCAAGCATCCAGCCACCGCGGTTGACCGCGAACCGAGCCGGCGAAATTGTCGCCAACTACTGCTACATTACCGCCATGAATTGGTCAGACGAAGGTTACGTGCTCTCCGTCCGCCGCCACGGCGAGGCTGCGGCCATTGTCAATCTGTTGACCAGGGAGCACGGCCGTCACGTGGGCCTGGTGCGGGGCGGCATGGGGCGTCGGTTGCGGGGCGTGTTGCAGCCGGGCAATCGGGTCGCGGCCGACTGGCGGGGGCGGCTGGCGGAGCATTTGGGCAGCTATACGGTCGAGGGCATTCGCGATCACGCGGCCGGATTGTTGTCCGACGGCGACCGCCTGGCCGGACTGACCGCCGCCGCGGCGGTGGTGGAGGCGGCGCTGCCGGAGCGGGAGCCTCATTTGCCCATCCACGACGCCTTTGCCTCGCTTCTGGATGCCCTGGCAAGTTCAAACGTCTGGGCCGCCGTCTATGTGCGATTCGAACTTGGCTTGCTGGCGGAGCTTGGCTTTGGCCTCGATCTGAGCCGATGCGCGGTAACCGGCGAAGCGGAGGATCTCGCCCATGTCTCCCCCCGCACCTCCCGCGCCGTCAGCCGGGCCGCGGCGGGGCCATACAAGGAACGACTGCTGCCCCTGCCCCCGTTCCTGCTGCCGAATGCGCCGGATGACTTGACGACCCAGGATATCCTCGATGGCCTGAAACTGACTGGCTATTTTCTGGACCGCTCGGTCTTCGCCCCCCATAACCGGCCCCTGCCCGGCCCCCGTGACCGACTGGTGGCGCGTTTGGTGCGGCGCATTTCCCGTACAGACAAATCGACAAATGGTACAATGGCGCCATGACAGAGATTCTCGACGGCGGTGAAATCCGCGACACGCCATTGGCCGAGGCATTGGGCGAACGCTACCTCTCCTATGCCCTCTCCACCATCATGTCCCGCTCCCTGCCGGACGTTCGCGACGGCATGAAACCGGTGCACCGGCGCATTCTGTTCGCCATGCGACAGTTAAAGCTGAACCCGGACACCGGCTTCAAAAAATGCGCCCGCATCGTCGGCGACGTCATGGGCAAGTTTCACCCCCACGGTGACCAGGCCATCTATGACGCTCTGGTGCGTTTGGCCCAGGAATTCGCCCAGCGCTATCCCTTGGTGGACGGCCAGGGCAATTTCGGCAACGTGGACGGCGATAACGCCGCCGCCATGCGCTA
>JAPYUH010000182.1 GCA_029936195.1 Alphaproteobacteria bacterium | reverse complement strand
TCAGGCCATGGATATAGCATGTTGAACGCATCAGGCGATAGGTTGGTATATTTGGGTGGCAAGAACAAAGGCGGCCCCGCCCTGGATGACCAAGGCGGGGCCGCAATCAAATCTTGTGCCGGCGGGACTAGTTTTTGGCCTTGTCGACCAAACGGCCCTCCGCGATCCAGGGCATCATGGCGCGCAGCTTTTCGCCGACCACCTCTGATTGATGCTCGGCGGAGCGGCGGCGCATGGCCTTAAAGCTGGCCTGATTGACCTTGTTTTCCAGCATCCAGGTGGCGGCGAAGTCGCCGGATTGGATGCGGGCCAGGGCCTCGCGCATCCTGTCCTTTGTGTCGTCGTCGATGATCTTGGGGCCGGTGACGTATTCGCCGTATTCGGCGGTGTTGGAGATGGAGTAGTTCATGTTGGCGATGCCGCCTTCATAGATCAGATCCACGATCAGCTTCATCTCGTGCATGCATTCGAAATAGGCCATCTCGGGGGCATAGCCCGCCTCCACCAAGATTTCGAAGCCGGCCCGCATCAACTCGCAAACGCCACCGCACAGCACGGTCTGCTCGCCGAACAAATCCGTCTCGCATTCCTCGCGGAACGTGGTCTCGATGGTACCGGCGCGGCCGCCGCCGATGGCGGAGGAATAACTCAGCGCGATTTCCAGCGCGTTGCCGGAGGCATTCTGGTCAATGGCGACCAGGCAGGGCACGCCGGCGCCGCGCACGTATTCGGAACGCACCGTGTGGCCGGGGCCCTTCGGCGCGATCATGAAAACGTCCATGTCGTCGCGGGCCTCGATCAAATTAAAATGGATCGACAGGCCGTGGGCAAAGGCAATAGCCGTGCCCTGGCGCATATTGTCGCGCAAGTCGTTTTCCCACAAATCGGCCTGGCCCTCGTCTGGCGTCAGCACCATGGCCAGGTCGGCCCAGACAGCGGCCTCGGTCGGATTCATTACCTTGAAACCGGCGGCTTCCGCCTTGGCAATGGAGCCGCTGCCGGGGCGCAAGGCTACGATCACGTTCTCGGAGCCGGAATCCTTCAGGTTGTTGGCATGGGCATGGCCCTGGCTACCGTAGCCGAAAATGACGACTTTCTTGCCTTTGATCAGGTTCACGTCGGCATCGCGGTCATAATAAACGCGCATGGTGGAAATCCTCTCTTTGGTTGGATGCGCCGCCATGTTGGAGGGCGGCGGGGCAGCAGTTTTCGGTCAGTAAATTTGTCGCCTATCTACATGGCGTCCGCGCCGCGCGCAATGGCCACGACGCCGGTACGGGAGACTTCGGCCAAACCAAGCGGCCGCATCAGGTCGATGAAGGCATTGACCTTGTTGCTGTCGCCCGTAACCTCGAACACGAAAGAGCCCAGCGTGGAGTCCACCGCCCGGGCCCGGAAGATATCCGCCACCCGCAAGGCCTCGATCCGGTCATCGCCATGCGCCACCACTTTGATCAGGGCCAATTCCCGCTCCACCGAGGGGCCTTCGTCCGTCAGGTCCACAACGTTGAAGACAGGCACCAGACGTTCCAGCTGGGCGCGGATTTGGTTGATAATCATGTCGTCGCCGCAAGTCACGATATTGATGCGGGAGCGGTCCAGGGTGGCGTCCACCTCGGCCACGGTCAGGCTTTCAATGTTATAGCCGCGGCCCGAAAACAACCCCACCACGCGGGCCAGGACGCCCGGTTCGTTGTCCACCAGAACAGCAATGGTATGGCGGGGCGTTATGTTTGTCTCGGTACTCATGAGGGAAACTCCGCCCTTAAACCAGGGCCTGACCGGCCGAGCTGACGGCCGGGCCCGCGTCATCCCCGTCCGTGCCCAGGATCATTTCGTTATGGGCCGCGCCCGACGGCACCATGGGGAAACAGTTTTCCTCCGGCGCCACGCGCACGTCGGCGATCACCAGACCATCGGTATCCAGCATTCTCTGGATATCGTCATCCAGGGTGGCGGGGTCTTCCATCACCATGCCGGTGGCGCCGAAGGCATCCGCCAGCTTGACGAAATCGGGCAGCGCCTCGCTATAGGTTTCCGAAAACCGGCTGCCGTGCAGCAGCTGCTGCCATTGCCGCACCATGCCCATCCAGCGGTTGTTCAATATGAACACCTTCAGGGGCAGGCGGTACTGCATGGCGGTCGAAATCTCCTGGATGTTCATCATGGTGGAGGCCTCGCCCGCGATGTCGATCACCAGGCTGTCGGGATGGGCGATCTGCACGCCCACCGCCGCCGGCAGGCCATAGCCCATGGTGCCCAGGCCGCCGGAGGTCATCCAGCGGTTGGGTTCCTCGAACTTATAATATTGCGCCGCCCACATTTGGTGCTGGCCGACCTCGGTGGTGATATAAGTGTCCTGGTCCTTGGTCAGATCATACAGCCGTTGGATGGCGTGTTGCGGCAGGATGACGTCGGCGCCCTGGCTATAGGCCAGGCAGTCGCGGGAGCGCCAACGTTGAATGGTGGTCCACCATTCCTTCAAGGCTGACCGGTCGGGTTGATGCGTACCGGCCTTCCAACAGGCCAGCATCTGATCCAGCACCTGGCCCACGTCGCCGACAATGCCCAGGTCCACGTGGATATTCTTATTGATGGAGGATTGATCGATATCCACATGGATCTTTTTCGAATTCGGTGAAAAGGCGTCCAGCCGCCCGGTGATGCGGTCGTCGAACCGCGCGCCCAGGCAGATCATCACGTCGCAATCATGCATGGCGTGGTTGGCTTCATACGTACCGTGCATGCCCAGCATGCCGATGAACTGGTGATCGGATGCGGGATAGGCGCCCAGTCCCATCAATGTATTGGTGATGGGATAGCCGGTTAGTTGCACCAGCTCGCGCAATTTGGCGCAGGCATCGGGCCCGGAATTGATCAGGCCGCCGCCAGTGTAAAATATCGGACGCTTGGCCCCGGCGATCAGTTCCACCGCCGCTTTCACTTGGGCCTCGTTGCCCTGCCCGGCGGGACGGTAGGTCTTGTGCTGCAGGTTGGCCAGATCGGGTTTCTCGTAGACGCCCTGATTGACGCAGATATCCTTGGGCAGGTCGATGACCACGGGGCCGGGGCGGCCATGGGTGGCCACATAAAATGCCTCGTGCACCACGCGGCCGATCTCGTCGGTGTCCTTGACTAGATAATTATGCTTGGTGCAGGGCCGGGTGATGCCGATGGTGTCCGCTTCTTGAAAGGCATCATTGCCGATCAGATGGGTGGCGACCTGTCCGGTCAGGCAGATGATGGGAATGGAATCCATCAGCGCGTCGGTCAATCCGGTCACCGCGTTGGTGGCGCCGGGACCGGAGGTAACCAGAACAACGCCGGGCTTGCCGGTGGAGCGCGCATAACCCTCCGCCGCGTGCACCGCGCCGCCTTCCTGACGGACCAGAATGTGGCGGATATGGTTTTGTGCGAACAGAGCGTCATAGATGGGCAGCACGGCGCCGCCGGGGTAGCCGAAAATTACTTCCACACCCTGGTCCGTGAGGGCGCGGATAAGAATTTCCGCCCCGGCCATTGTCGCCGCTGTTGCGGCTGTTGCCGCGGCCTCAACTGTTTCGCGATCCATGACGTCTTGTTCCGTACCCGGCATAATCTGCTCCTAACGCGGGTTGCCCGCCGAATTGTCCGGTCGAATATCCGGCGGCTTCCAATGGTGACCAATGCAACAAAGCCCCTCGAACGAGAGGCTCTAAAGTAAATTGCCGCGTACATATCCCGCACAAAATTTCAGACAAAATTTTATTGCCGGAAGCGTCACGACCGGGGCGCAACATAGGGCTTCAATTTGGTGGGGTCAACTGGTTTTCTGAAATAAATGGAATGATAATATTTGATAATCTTTCCGAATCTTGCGTATTTATATCATTCCACGAACACATCTTGTTTCTGAACCAGGTCATCTGTCGTTTTGCATAGCGCCGGGTAGCCTGTTGCGCCGCCGCCAGGGCCACCGCACGGGTCAATTCGCCCCGGCTCAAACGTATCAGTTCCGGCACGCCCAGGGCTTTCATGGCGGGCAGCGACGGGTCCAGTTCCAAGGCCGCCAGTGCGGCAACTTCGTCCAGGGCGCCCTGGTCCAGCATGGCGGCCAGGCGCGCATCGCAACGGCGGTACAAATCCTGCCGGGGCCGGTTCAGCACAAATCCCCACCAAGGCCCCGCGAGCACGGCCGTGGTGGCGGGCTGGCGCTGCCAATGCGCCAACGAGACGCCGGTCGCCAAGATAACTTCGTAGGCGCGCACCAGGCGCTGGGAATCCGTTGGCTGGAGGCGCGCGGCCATCTCCGGATCTCGTTGACGCAGGACATCGTGCAGCCCGACCGCCCCCAATTCATCCAGCCGTCGCCGGGCCTCCCCGCGCGCGGTGTCTGAAATATCCGGAATTTCAGCCATGCCTTCGGTCAGCGCCTGGAAGTAAAGCCCCGTGCCGCCGACCACAATCGGCACCTGGCCCCTCTGCCGGGCGGCGGCAATTTCGGCCAAGGCCAAAGTGACCCAGCGGCCAACCGAAAATGCCGCGGCGGCGGAGGTGATGCCGTACAGGCGGTGCGGGATGGCGGCCTCCTCGTCGGCGCTGGGACGGGCGGAGAGAATTCGCAATTCGCGATAGACCTGCATGCTGTCGGCGTTGATGATGACGCCGCCCCGGGCCTTGCCCCGGTCACAGCCTTGGTCCCTGGCCAGCTCCATGGCCAGTTCAATCGCCAATCGGGACTTGCCGCTGGCCGTCGGTCCGGCTATCAGAATAGCGCATTCCACGATGATGATGGTCCCCGATGTCCCACGTTCTGACCCTTATAGCGAAGCCGTTGACCGACGACCATATTCGTCTGGTTCAATCATTCCTGCCCAACGCCGGTGCGCCGGACTGGCTGGCGGATGGCCTGGCCTGTGATCTGCGTTTTCCGGGTCCGGCAAGGGGGCTGGACCAACAATTGCGCGCGGTCCTGGACGGGGCTGAAATCGACCTCTATTCCCAGCCCGAAAGCGGCCGGCGCAAACGGCTGCTGGTGGCGGATATGGACAGCACGATTATTACCGCCGAATGCATTGATGAAATGGCCGATCTGTTGGACCTGAAGGCCCAGGTGGCGGCGATCACGGAACGGGCCATGGCGGGGGAGTTGGATTTCCCCCGCGCCTTGCGCGAACGGGCCCACATGTTGAAAGGTTTGCGGCGGGACGATTTGCAATCGGTTTACGAACAACGCATCCACTTGACCTTGGGGGCGCGGCAGCTGGTGGCCACCATGAGGGCCCATGGCGCCTTTTGCGCCCTTGTGTCGGGCGGTTTCAGTCATTTTACCCGGCAGGTCGCCGCCGCCACCGGTTTTGACCACCAACAAGCCAACGAACTGGAATGGGCTGGCGGGCGCCTGACCGGCCGGGTGGTGGAACCGATCCTGGGCGCGGCCGAAAAACTGGCCGCGCTGCAATCCCTCGCCGCCGGTCGGGGCATCGCCGCCGGCGACACCCTGGCGGTTGGTGACGGCGCCAATGACCTGGCCATGATCCAGAACGCCGGCCTTGGCGTGGCCTATCACGCCAAACCCATCGTGGCGGAAGCGGCGGCGGCCAGGATCGATCATGGCGACCTGACAGCCCTGCTGTATTTGCAGGGCTACCGGGCAGATCAGATCAAAAGCTGAAGGTCGACGCTTACTACTTCTTTTTCTCTTCGGTTTTTTCCGCTTTGTCTTTCATTGCCTTGGGCTTGCTGTCCAAGGACACCGCGACAAAGCGTTTGGTGCCGCCCCGCTCCACCAGCAATAAAACGGTTTTGACCTTTTTCGTCTTACGGGTTTTGTTGTTTTCCCTGATCTTGCTGATTTGCTGGCCCACGTCGCCGGGCGTGTTGACGGTATTTTGCTGCACCTCGACAATCAGGTCGCCCGGCTGCAGGCCCTTTTGCGCGGCGGAACTTTCCGCCGCCACTTCCAGCACCAACACGCCCTCCGCGCCCTCGGTCACCTTAAAAGTCTCCCGTGCCTCCGCCGTCAGGGCGGAAAGCCGCATGCCCAAAAGCTCCACATCCTTGGCCGGTTCCGGCTTGGCCTCGGTATCCAAGCTGGCCACCTTGGTATCGCTTTCCTCCATCTCGGCGATGGCGACTTCCAAGACGGTCAACGCGCGCTTGCGCCAGACCTCTACCTTGACGGTCTTGCCGATGCGGGTGTTGGCGACGATGCGTGGCAGGGCGCGCATTTCATCGACCGTCTGGCCGTCGAAACTCATGATGACATCACCCGGCTCTATACCAGCCGCGCCGGCGGGGCCATCTTCACCAACGCTGGCGACCAGGGCGCCTTGGGCTTTTTCCATGCCAAGGCTTTCAGCGATTTCATCGGTCACGGTCTGGATGCGCACGCCCAGCCAGCCACGGCGGGTGCGGCCAAATTCCTTCAACTGGTTAATCACCCGGTTGGCCAGCGTGGCCGGAATGGCAAATCCGATGCCGACGCTGCCCCCCGTCGGTGAATAGATCGCCGTGTTGATGCCGATCACCTCGCCCTTCATGTTGAACAGCGGACCACCGGAATTGCCGCGGTTGATGGCCGCATCCGTCTGGAAGAAGTCATCATAGGGTCCGGAATTAATATCCCGGCCCCGGGCCGAGATGATCCCGGCCGTAACCGATCCGCCCAGGCCGAACGGATTGCCAATGGCCAGCACCCAATCGCCAACACGGGACACGGTCGAATTGCCCCATACCAGGGCCGGCAGGTCGCCCTCGGGCTCTACTTTCAACAGGGCCAGGTCGGTCTTGGCGTCGCGCCCCACCAGGGTTGCCTTCAGGCGGGTACCGTTGGACAGACGGACGGAGATTTCATCGGCCTCGGCAATGACATGGTTATTGGTCACCACGAGGCCGGACTTATCGATGATGAAGCCGGAACCAAGCGAGGTAGCCCGCCGGGGGCCGCGGTTTTTCGGCTGGTTGCGCTCCAGAAACTCCTTGAAAAAATCCTCGAATGGAGAGCCTTTCGGCACCATGAATTCCGGCTGGTTCTTTTTATCGGATGCCTTGACCACCTGAGTGGTGGAAATATTGACCACGGCTGGCGACAGCCTGGCGGCCAGGTCGGCAAAACTATCGGGCGCGCCACGGGCCTGGCCGGCGACGGGCAGCAAAAGCAATCCAATCGTCGCGGCGGTCGCGGCTGTTGTGGCGGTGATCGTCCGGGGTGCGGTCCAGCATTGGGATATCATTGTGCCGATCACGAAATCTCTCCTTTGAACATGGCGCCGGGATAGCAATATTCCCGGCCGCCAATTCTATTGCCTAAATATGTACGTCCCAATTCAGCGTCTTTCAAGTCAGCCATTAACTGGGATGCTGGACCGTGATGTCGGAACCAAATGTGACAAAACCATGGCAACGTGGAAATTTTATCAACCGGCGCTTCAATTCACCGTGATGGACCGCCGATTGATAACGACGTTACGACAAAAACGTCTTCGCCAGCCAGATGATTCCAACGCCAAGGGTCGCCGCGCCAAGGCCGCTGATGCGCAAGGCATCGTCGGGCTGTTGCAGCATAATCGCCATCATTCGCTTCATGCCACCTGGAAAGGCCGCGTACAGACAACCCTCCAGGGCCAGGATCAGGCCCACGACCAACAGCACATCGGTCATTGCGCCGAACCGTAACCGCGCCGCTATTTGGCCTTGGCGGGCCGCCCCAGAATATCGCCGAAGTAGCTGAAGAAATCGCTGTTCGGCGACAGCACCATGGTTGTGTTGCCCGCCTGCAAGGCCGTGCGATAGGCCTGCAGGGAACGGTAGAAGGCAAAGAATTCCGGATCCTTGGTATAGGCATCCGCGAACACATTGTTGCGCAAGGCATCGCCTTGACCACGCATGATCTCCGAGGATTTTTGCGCATTGGCCAGCAGCACGGTGCGTTGGCGGTCGGCGGTGGCGGTGATTTTCTGGCTCCGCTCCGCCCCCTCGGCCCGGATCTCCGTGGCGATACGTTTCCGTTCCGCCCGCATCAGATCATAAACTGCCTGGCTGTTGGCCTCGGGCAGGTCGGCGCGTTTGATGCGCACATCGATGATCTCGATGCCCAGCTTT
>JAPYUH010000181.1 GCA_029936195.1 Alphaproteobacteria bacterium | reverse complement strand
AAGGGGCACACGGAAATTTACCGCGGCGCCGAATATGAAGTGAACTATCTGCCCAAGTTGAAGCTGGAGCTTGCGGTGGAGGATGACCTGACCGACAGGGTCCTCGAAACCATTTCCAAGACCGCGCAAACGGGCCAAATCGGCGACGGCAAGCTGTTCGTCTGGGAGCTGACCACGGCGGTGCGCATCCGCACCGGCGAGAGCGGCGCCGATGCCCTTTAAATTTCATTCAAGCAGGAGATCTTCGATGTCTTATTTAACCCGGGCCGCCCTGAAAACCGGCCTTGTTATCACAGCCTTCGGCGCCTTGGCCGAACCGGCCCTGGCGGCCGAAGAACTGAATTCCGGCGATACCGCCTGGATGCTCACCTCATCCCTGTTGGTCCTGATGATGACCATTCCCGGCGTCGCACTGTTTTACGGCGGCATGGTGCGCAAAAAGAATGTTTTGGCCACCATCATGCAAAGTTTCGCGGTCTGCTGCATGGCGACCATCGTCTGGATGATCATCGGCTACAGCCTGGCATTTTCCGGCGAAGGGCCGTTCGTGGGCGATCTGGGCCAGATTTTCCTGAAAGGCATCGGCGTCGGCTCCATGAGCGGTACCATTCCCGAGTCCGTCTTCATGATGTTCCAGATGACTTTCGCCATCATCACCCCGGCCCTGATCACCGGCGCCGTGGCGGAGCGGATCAAGTTCTCTTCCCTGATGGTCTTCCTGGCCCTTTGGCTGGTCATCGTCTATGCGCCGATCTGCCATTGGGTCTGGGGCGGCGGCGGCTTCCTGGGCAGCGCAGGCGTGTTGGATTTCGCCGGTGGCACCGTAGTGCATATCAATTCCGGCGTCGCGGCCCTGGTGCTGTGCCTCGTCTTGGGCAAGCGGGTTGGTTACGGCCGGGAGAACCTGGCCCCCCATAACCTTGTCCTCACGGTCATTGGCGCCGCCCTGTTGTGGGTCGGCTGGTTCGGCTTCAACGCCGGTTCGGAACTGGCCGCCGACGGCAACGCCGGCATGGCCATGGCAGTGACCCAGATCGCCGCCGCCGCCGCCGCCCTGGCCTGGATGGTCGCGGAATGGATGACCCGGGGCAAACCCTCGGTCCTGGGCATCGCCTCGGGCGCCGTGGCCGGCCTTGTCGCCATTACGCCGGCCGCCGGCTTCGTCCTGCCGGGCGGTGCCCTGGCCCTGGGGTTGATCGCCGGGACGGGCTGTTTCTTTGCCGTGATGTGGTTGAAGCGCAAGCTCGGCTATGACGACGCCCTGGACGTCTTTGGCGTGCATGGCATCGGCGGCATAATCGGCGCCATCCTGACCGGTGTCTTCGCGGTCGAAGCCGTCGGCGGCACGCCGGGCCTGATCGAAGGCAACGCGGGGCAGATCGGCCTGCAACTCTACGGCGTCGGCGTAACCATCGCCTACAGCGCCGTGGCGACCTTCATCCTGGTCAAACTGGTGGGCGCCGTCATGGGCCTGCGCGTCGAGGAAGATGACGAACGCGAGGGTCTGGATATCGCGCTGCATGGTGAAAGCATCACCTGATCCAAGCGGCGTTTGGGTTGATAATCGAAACCCGGGGGCCCGGCGGATATTTCGCCGGGCCCACCTCGGTTTACAGCCCAATTTCAGCAAACCAGAACAAAACGCGAAAGCCGATTCGTATAACGGATATTTCCTGCTCCTTAACAAGAAGTTAACGACGCAACTCCTTGTATAGACAACAAAAGCTGGCCACATTATATATTGTGCGTTTATATTATGTTCTCGATTCGCGAATCACTTCATATTGTCCTGGGACAGGACTGAAAGCGGGCCCCGAAATCGTGACTCCATCGCCCCATCCGACCGCGCGGCATATCATCAATCCGCGCCTCGACAAGCTGCCCGATTACCCGTTTGAGCGGCTGCGGGGGCTGCTGGATCCACTTGCTCCCCCACCCGGTCTGGAGCCGATTTCCCTAAGCCTGGGCGAACCCCAGCATCCCTACCCCGATTTCGTCGGCGAAATTTTGCATGACAACCGCCACCTCTACGGCAAATACCCGCCCGTTGCCGGCACCCCGGACTTCCGCGACGCGGTAACCGAATGGTTGAACCGGCGGTTCGATCTGCCCGGCGGCATGATCGACCCCGATCGCCATATCGCGCCCTGTGCAGGCACGCGGGAAGCTTTGTTCCGCACCGCCTTTCTGGCGGTGCCGCCTGAAAAAGCCGGCAAACAGCCCGTGGTTTTGATGCCGAACCCGTTTTATCAATGTTATGCGGGTGCCGCGATCGCCGCCGGGGCGGAGCCGGTATTTGTCAATGCCTTGGCGGAAAACCATTTTTTGCCGGATTTCGCTGGCCTGGACCCAGCCATATTGGCGCGGACGGCGTTGGTATATTTTTGCACGCCGGGCAATCCACAGGGCGCGGTGGCGGACCTGGCCTATCTGGAAAACCTCGTCGCCCTTTCACGGCAATACGATTTTACCCTCGTGGTCGATGAATGCTACGCCGAAATCTATGATGGCGACCCGCCCCCCGGCACCCTGCAAACCTGTACTGGAAATGGGGAGTTATCGGGCATTCTGGTGTTCCATTCACTGTCCAAGCGGTCCAATGTGGCCGGCTTGCGTTCGGGCTTCGTGGCGGGTGATGCCGACCTGATCAAGCTGTTTCGCAATTTGAGCGAATATGGCGGCAACCCGTCCCCCTTGCCCGTCTATGCCGCGGCCACGGCGCTGTGGCGGGATGAGGCGCACGTGGTGGCGAACCGGGCCCTGTATGTGGAGAAATTCGATCTAGCCGAACGCATCCTGTCCAACCGCTTTGGCTTTTACCGCCCCAAGGGCGGTTTCTTCCTGTGGCTCGACGTGGGCGATGGCGTGGCGGCGACAAAGAAATTATGGCGCCAGGGCGCGGTCCGGGTATTACCGGGCAGCTATCTGTCGGCGGATGACCCCAGGGGCGGCAATTCAGGCGATCCCTACATCCGGGTCGCCATGGTTTTCGAACATGCGGTAATGGCGGACGCCCTGACCCGGATGTCCGAGATATTGTGATTTTGTGACCATGTCATGAGGGAAATTGGATATGTCACAACGTAGCGCGACACCAATAAACGGCAACCGGCGCGGCGCGGCACTACTGCCACCTGCGGCTGTTTTATTCATGCGCCGACTCGCCGTGGAAAGCGCCGGCCTGGGGTTTTTTGCCCTGGCCACCGCCCTGGCCCTGGCGCTGGCAACCTATGACGCCTCCGATGCATCCCTGAACGTGGCCGCCACCGGACCCGTGGCCAACTGGCTGGGCGCGCCCGGGGCCTGGGCGGCGGATCTATTGCTGCAAACACTTGGTTTGGCCAGCATCGCCGTGGTCGGCATCATGGCCTGTTGGGCCTGGCGCATCGCCTCGCACCGCGGCTTGCCCTGGTATGGCCTGCGTCTGGTTCTGCTGCCCCCCGTCCTGTTATTGCTGGCCGCGCTGGCGGGCGGCGGCGCGGCCCCCGAACAATGGCCCCAGGCGGCTGGTCTTGGCGGTTATGGCGGCGATTGGCTGCTGCAGGCAAGTTCACCGCCGTTGCTGCTGATTGGTCAGACACCCGTATCGCCACTTGTCCTTGCCGTCGCTGTCCCGGTGACCATTCTGCTTTTGCTCTATCTTTTCGGCATCCGTCTGGCCGAATGGTTGAGTCTGGCCCGGGCCGGCGTGGCTGGAGCCATCCATACCCTTGGCGCCGCGCGCCTGGCGGCCCTGACGGCGGAACGGCTGGGCCGGCAAGCCGCTACCCACCCCCTGTTCCGGCGCGAGCCTAGTCTGTCGGTGGATGATGACGAGAGCGCCGACGCTGGCCCGCCCATTGAAGTGGGTGTGCCCCTGACCCCAGGCCGGGTCAGAAAGCCCAAGAAGAAAGCACGGAAAAGCCGCCGCGCCCAAAACGAACAACAACCCGCCCTGGCCCTCGGTGACGGCGAGGAATATCAACTGCCCGCCCTGCATCTGCTGGCCCAGCCGGCAAGGACGCAACAAGGCCGGGGCATCAACGAAGGGGCTCTGGAACAAAACGCCCGCTTGCTGGAAACCGTGTTGGACGACTATGGCGTGCACGGCCGTATTGTCCATGTCCGGCCCGGCCCCGTTGTCACCCTGTACGAGTTGGAGCCAGCACCTGGCACCAAGACTTCCCGCGTGGTGGGCCTGTCGGACGATATCGCCCGTTCCATGTCGGCGCGCAGCGTGCGCATTGCGGTGGTGCCCGGGCGCAATGCCATTGGCATCGAGTTGCCGAACCAGAGCCGGGAAACGGTTTATCTGCGCGAATTGCTATCCACGACGGACTACGAGAAATCCAAGCTGATCCTGCCGCTCGCCCTGGGCAAGGACATCTCCGGCGCACCGGTCCTGGTCGACATGGCGAAAATGCCTCATTTGCTGATCGCCGGCACCACGGGTTCGGGCAAGTCCGTGGCCATCAACACCATGATTCTGTCGTTGCTCTATTGTTTGCCGCCAGAGCGCTGCCGCATGATCATGATCGATCCCAAGATGCTGGAATTGAGCGTCTATGACGACATCCCTCATCTGCTGACCCCCGTGGTCACCGATCCGGCCAAGGCCATCATGGCCCTGAAATGGGCCGTGCGCGAGATGGAGAACCGCTATCGTTCCATGGCTAATCTGGGTGTCCGCAATATCGACGGCTACAACCAGCGTCTGGCCGAGGCCGAACGCCGCGGCGAAGAGCTGAAGCGCACTGTGCAAACCGGTTTCGACCCTGAATCCGGCCAGCCCGTGTTTGAAGACCGGGTCCTGGATACCGAGGCCATGCCCTATATCGTCGTTATCGTGGACGAGATGGCCGATCTGATGATGGTCGCAGGCAAGGAAATCGATGCCGCCGTTCAGCGCCTGGCCCAGATGGCGCGGGCCGCCGGCATCCACGTGATGATGGCCACCCAGCGCCCTTCGGTCGATGTCATCACCGGCACCATCAAGGCGAACTTTCCCACGCGGGTCAGTTTCCAGGTCACCGCCAAGGTCGATAGCCGGACCATTTTGGGCGAACAGGGCGCCGAACAACTGCTGGGCATGGGCGATATGCTGTACATGGCGGGGGGCGGCCGTATCAGCCGGGTACACGGCCCCTTTGTCAGCGACGACGAGGTGGAAGCGGTGGTCAGGCATCTGAAAAGCCAAGGCCGGCCGGAATACCTCGACGCCGTCACCGAGGAAGCGGAACCCGGCGCCGAAATACCTTTTGACGGAGACCATGCATCATCCCCCGCCGACAGCGGAAACGCCCTGTTCGATGCCGCCGTGGATGTGGTGGCACGGCACCAGAAAGCTTCGACCTCGTTTTTGCAACGGAGCCTGAGGATCGGGTATAACCGGGCCGCCGATCTGATCGACCGCATGGAAACGGAAGGCATCGTCGGCCGCGCCAACCACGTGGGCAAGCGCGAAGTTTTGGTCCGCAATCCGGACGAGGATACCTAATTTGAACCGTCGTCATGTTCTGGCCACCGCCCTGTCTCTGGCATCCATGGCGCAAATTCCGGTGATGGCGGCGGGAAATACTTCTGGAAACACGGGCGGAAAGGCTGGCGAAGCCGGCGCCGTTAAACGGGTTGAGGACTATCTAAATAGCGTCAAAACCCTTTCGGCCCGATTCCTGCAAGTGGATTCCGCCGGCAATGTCGCCAACGGCAAACTTTACCTGCGCCGGCCCGGGCGGCTGCGCTTTGAATACGACGCGCCCTCGCCCCTGTTGATTGTCGCCGATGGGTTCTGGTTAATTCTGCACGATCGGGAACTGGATCAGGTCAACCGCTTTCCCCTGTATAAAACGCCCTTGGGCGTGCTGGCGGACGATCCGGTCAATTTGCGGGAAAAGGTCGAGGTGGTGGAGGTGGAGCAGGGCCTGGGCGTCCTCCGCGTACGAATTATCGACCGGGAACTGCCCGACGAAGGCTGGATTTCCATCACCTTCACCGAGCCGCCGCTGCTGTTGCGGCAATGGAAGGTCAGGGACGCCCAGGGCGGCACAACCGCATTGTCCCTGACGGATATCCGCATCAACCAGACCCTGGATCCCAAACTGTTCTTTTTCGTGGACCCACCATTATTCAAGGAATAGCGGCAACACCCTTGATCTACCCGACCTCTACCCGCTAGTTTGCCCTGGCAAATGGTAAGGGAGACGTAAAATGTCACAAGTTCAGATCCAGCCGGAAATTTCGGTCGGCGACATACCCCTCGACAAGATCGATGTCAGCGATCCCGGGCTGTATCAGAACGACAGTTTCTATCCTTATTTCAAGCGCCTGCGCCGGGAAGAACCGGTGCATTATTGCGCCGACAGCCCCTACGGCCCCTATTGGTCCGTAACCCGATATGACGACATCATGAAGGTTGAACTGGACCACGCCACCTATTCCTCGGCCGCGCATCTGGGCGGCATTGCCATTCGCGACAACCCGAACGGCAAGAAGATGGCCAGTTTTATCGGCATGGACCAGCCCAACCACACGGGACAACGCAAGGCGGTCGCACCCATCGTCGCGCCGCAGAATCTGCGCAACATGGAAGCCACGATCCGGCAGCGGACGGCGGATGTCTTGGACGAGCTGCCACGCAACGAGACCTTTGACTGGGTTGACAAGGTCTCGGTCGAGCTGACCACCATGATGCTGGCCACCTTGTTCGATTTTCCCTGGGAAGACCGTCACATGCTGACCTATTGGTCGGATGTATCGACGGCAGACTTTGATGCGCCGGGCGCCTTGGTTAAATCGGACGAGGAACGTCTGGATATCCTGAAGGAGATGGGCCAGTACATGGGCAAATTGTGGGAGGCCCGCGCGGTGGGCGACCCCGGTTTCGATCTGATCTCCATGCTGGCACAGAACGAAGCGACCAAGGACATGAGCCGCATGGACCTGATTGCCAATTCGACCTTGCTGATCGTCGGCGGCAATGACACGACCCGAAACACAATGAGCGGCGGTTTGCTCGCGCTTTGTGAAAACCCCGATCAGTTCGCCGCCCTCCGCGCCGATCACGGCCTAATCAAAACCCTGGTGCCGGAGACCATTCGCTATCAGTCCGCCATCATTCACATGCGCCGCACCGCCTTGAAGGATACCGAACTTTGCGGCAAGGCCATTGCCAAGGGTGATCGCGTGGTGATGTGGTATGTCTCGGGCAATTGGGATGATGAGTTCATCGATGATCCCATGGCCTTCAAAATTGACCGCGCCAAGGCCCGCCGCCATCTGGCCTTTGGCGCCGGCATTCATCGCTGTGTTGGCGACCGCCTGGCGGAACAGCAATTGCAGATCCTGTGGGAGGAAGTTCTGAAGCGCGACATGCAGTTCGAGATCATGGGCGAGCCGGAGCGCATCTATTCCAATTTCATCCGCGGCATCAAACATATGCCGGTACGTATCACCTGAACGCATCAGCTGAATAAGATGCGTGCAACACCGCGCCCGCTCATGTAATAAACCTTTACATGAGTAAATCGAAAGGCAGCCGCGGCCGGCGCGGCTATCATCACGGCAATTTGAGCGAGGCCCTGGTACAGGCTGCCTTGGACTTGATCGCCGAGTTTGGACCGGCCGGCTTTAGTTTCGCCGAAGTGACCCGCGCGGTCGGTGTCAGCCCCGCCGCGCCCTACCGGCATTTCCGCGACCGCGACGCCCTGATGGCGGATATCGCCCGGCGTGGATTCGACAAATTCGCCGATGACCTGGCCGGGGCCTGGAACGGCGGGGCGCCGGATGCCATGGCGGCTTTCAAGGCGGTGGGTCAAGCCTATTTAGCCTTCGCCCGCAATGAACCGGCTTATTTCGCCGCCATGTTCGAGGCACGCCTGCCCCCCGATACCAGCCGGGCGCTAACCCAGGCCACCGAGCGGGCTTTTGGCGTTCTGCGTCAGGCTTGCGAGGCCCTGATCACCGACCTGCCCGAAGGTCGCCGTCCCCCCGCCCTGATGATGAGCCTGCACGTCTGGGCCATGGCCCACGGCATCGCCTCTCTGTTCGGACGCGGCGACAACGCCCGGCGCACCATCCCCATTTCGCCCGAACAACTGCTGGAAGC
>JAPYUH010000180.1 GCA_029936195.1 Alphaproteobacteria bacterium | reverse complement strand
GGGCGCCGACGGTCTTAGTTATGCCTTACTGATCGATGCCGCCGATACATAGGTATTTCACCTCCACATAGTCATCGATGCCGTATTTGCTGCCCTCGCGGCCCAGGCCGGATTCCTTCATGCCGCCGAACGGGGCGACTTCCGTGGAGATGATGCCCGTGTTGATGCCGACGATGCCGTATTCGACGCCTTCGGAGACCCGCCAGATGCGGCCGATATCGCGGGCATAGAAGTATGCCGCCAGGCCGAATTCCGTGTCGTTGGCCATGGCGATGGCCTCCGCCTCGGGGCTGAACCTGAAAATGGGCGCCATGGGGCCGAAGGTTTCTTCCCTGGCAACGGCCATGTCGGGGGTGACATCGGCGACGATCGTGGGCTGGAAAAAGTTACCGCCCAGGGCATGGCGGGCACCGCCGACCACCACCCGGCCGCCCTTGGCCACGGCGTCCTTGATATGCTCTTCGGTCTTGGCGACGGCGGCCGCGTCGATCAATGGCCCGATGACCACGCCGTCATCGGTGCCAAGGCCAACCTTCATGGCGGCGACGGCGGTGGCCAGCTTGTCCAGAAAGGCGTCATAAACGCTGTCCTGGACCAACAGGCGGTTGGCGCAGACGCAGGTTTGCCCGGCGTTGCGGTATTTCGATGCCAGGGCGCCAATCACCGCCTCGTCCAGGTCGGCATCGTCAAAGACAATGAACGGCGCGTTGCCGCCCAGTTCCATGGTGGCCTTCTTCACCGTGTCGGCGCATTGCTTCATCAACACCTTGCCGACCTCGGTGGAGCCGGTGAAGGTCAATTTGCGCACGATTGGGTTGGCGGTCATTTCCGCCCCGATCTCGCTGGATGCGCCCGCCAGCACGGACATGACGCCCGCCGGCAGCCCGGCGCGCTCCGCCAGTTCGGCCAGGGCCAGGGCCGAAAACGGCGTTTGACTGGCCGGCTTGACCACCATGGTGCAGCCCGCGGCCAATGCCGGGCCCACCTTGCGGGTGATCATGGCGGCGGGGAAATTCCACGGCGTGATGGCGGCGCAAACCCCAATGGGCTCCTTGATCACCACGATGCGTTTATCCGCCTGATGGCTGGGAATGGTATCGCCGTAAAGACGCTTGCCCTCCTCCGCGAACCATTCAATGAACGAGGCGGCATAGGCCACCTCGCCCTTGGCTTCGGCCAGGGGCTTGCCCTGTTCCAGGGTCATCAACAGGGCCAGGTCATCCACATGTTCGTGCATCAGATTGAACCAGGCGCGCAAGATTTTGGCCCGGTCCCCAGCGGTCTTGGCACGCCAGGGCCCCAGAGCCCGGTTCGCGGCCTCAATCGCACGGCGGGTCTCTGCCCCACCGGCGCGGGGCACGGTGCCGATGATCGCTCCCGTGGCCGGATTATCGACCTCAATCACCCCGCCGCCGTCGGCATCGCACCAGGCGCCGTCGATGTAGTTTTGCTGACGAAACAGTTTGCCGTCGTTGAGGTTCATGACCGGGCCTCCTTCATTCGCCGAAAAATTTATCTGAAGGCCTTGATCCTGACTCTTATCTCCCCTCGAAGCAACCGCACCTACGTATAAGGCGCGGAACTACGCCTTGGCGCTGGGCCGGGCCGACATGGCACCATGCCAGCGCGCCAGGTTCGGCCATTCGTCGGTAACTTTAAGGCCGACGACGCGGGCAAAATCCACGGCGATCAGGGCGGTGATGTCGGCGACGGAATAGTTTGCGCCGGCGACGAATTCCCGGTCCGCCAGCACGCCGTCAAGCCAGGTGAAACGCTCCGGCGCCTTACCCTTGTTCAACTCGCCCCAGGCCGGCACCTGGTCTTCCAAACCCTTGAAGAAGTCGGACGTATGGCGAAAGCCAGCGGCAACACAAGTCATGATATTCAGTTCCGCCCGGCGGCTCCACATCTCGACCTCCGCCTTTTCCTTGGCGTCGCGGCCGAACAGAGGCGGGTCGGGCTGAATTTCCTCGAAATAGCGGCAGATCGCCATGCTCTCGGAGATATGGCTGCCGTCATCCAGCTCCAACGTGGGCACCTGGCCCATGCGGTTGACGCCCGCCATGTAGCCGTCGGATTTATGCTCGCGTTTTGAAATATCAACAGGCACCAGCTCCACATTGTCGATGCCTTTTTCGGCCAGGAATACGCGAACCCGGCGCGGGTTCGGGGCCATTTGCATATCGTATAGTTTCATTTCGTCTCTCCCTGTCTATTTGGGTGCGGCGTTTAGGTCGCCGCCGCTGATTTGATAAAGGCCGCCGCCCCTTCGGCCCGTGCAAAGCGCGGGTCATTCTTGGAGGGCAGCTTGGCCAGGCCGTTACAGCGCATGACCGGGCCGTTGGGACCAATCATCAGGCCGGAGGCAAAGCCCAGGCGGCGGGTGGTATGGCGAAAATCGATCTCGCTGACCAGCCATTCGTTCTCAAAGGCGGGCTGGAGAAAATCATAACTCATCTGAATGGTCGGCGAGAAGGCCTCGGTCTCCGCGGCCAGTTGCACGTTCATGCCCACGGCCATGTCCATCAGGGTCATCATCATGCCGCCGTGGCAGATGCCGGCGGGATTCATGTGGATATCCCCGACCACGAAGCCCATGACGCCGACGCCGTCGTCAACGCGAAAATACAATGGGCCGATATGATTTGTGAAACCTTGGTCTTCGGGAAAGGGCTGAAAGCCTTTGGGTACATTGGGATGCATTACGCTGGGTTTGACCTATGTCATGAAAGTTCAGCACCGGTAGGCGCGTGGCGCTTCATAGGGCGAAAGTGGCGCGGGGGGCAAGTCGGGCCGGGTGAAATTAGGGAAAAGGGGGCAAATTGGTTAGTATTGGGAAACCGGATGGAGGAAAAAATTTCCAAATGAAAATTGTTATGTTGGCGGCTGGGATCGGCGCACGGCTTGGTTCCAATATCACGGAACCGCCACCGAAGGTTTTGTTGCGCTTCGGCGGTAAGACCTTGCTGCAACATCATCTTGAAATTTTCCGGCAACTGGGCATTGATGAGCTGGTGCTGGGCGTCGGTTACAAACACACGGATATCGAGCGGGAGATCGCGGCCCTGGGTGCCCAGGACTTCGTGCGGACGGTATTCAACGCGGACTATCGAGAGGGTAATATAGTCACGTTGTGGGCTGTACGGAACGAGCTGTGTTGCGATGCCCCGGTGCTGCTCATGGACGCTGATGTTCTCTACGACGAAGAGCTGCTGGCGCGTCTCGTCAACTCCCGCCATCAGAACTGTTTGCTGGTGGATCGTGACTTTGAGCCGGGCGATGAGCCGGTCAAGGTATGTGTGCGTGATGGCGAGATCGTCGAGTTCCGTAAATGGCTTAGCACCGAATTCGATTTCTGCGGCGAATCCGTGGGCATGTTCAAATTCTCCAGCGATGCTGCCCAGTTGATTATTGCACAGACCGCGCTTTATCTGGACCAAGGCCGCCGCCACGAGCCCTATGAAGAGACGATCCGTGATGTGCTGCTGACCTCGCCGCGCGGCATGTTCGGTTTCGAGGACATCACTGGGTTGCCTTGGATCGAGATCGATTTCGCCGCCGACGTCGCCCGCGCCGAAACCGAAATCTTGCCGCTTGTCGTCACGGCGGCGGCGAAACGCCGCGCCTTGAAGGCCGTCGATGGGGGAGCGGGCAGAGGGGCGGCACAAGACCTATGACAGGGTTCGAATTCGCCTCGGCCACGCCTTATTTTGCAGAGTTCATTGCCGCGGTTCTTTACACAGCCACCTATCTAACCTTCGTCAACCTGTTGCGCTATATGCGGAATTGGAATTCAACCTCTCGACTGGAAATTCTGACGACGGGGCTGATTGCGATCCTTACGGTGGCGGTGGTGTCGTTGTCCGCCGAAGGGGCTGACCTCATCAGCCTGGCCATTTCCACCGGCTTCATCATTGCCCTGTCGTTCCCCGTCGCGGCCCCCGCGATCGCCTTTCGGCCAGCCAACCGCGCCGTGGAATTCCTGGCACGGCACGGTGATCATGCGGGCTTGTGGTTGCTTGGTCCCGCCCTCGTAGCCGGATTGATGGTGCCCAACAGCAAACTTCAGACGATGCTGGCGGCCGCCATGGTGATTGAATTGTCATGGTTCCTTCGCCAACGCTGGGCGGGTGATCGGCGCCAACTCTATCCCTTGAACGATCGCGACGTAGCGGTTTTGAAATCCCAGGCCAATGGTGACCTCGGGGCTTTCCGGCGGCGCCACGGTATCCGCGAGCTTGCGTTGACGGCCGAAGCCGTCAATTGGAAAGGTTGCGGGAAAAGCACGCCGCCCTGTCCCTTCAACCTCTATGTCAACCAACTCGGCCTCAATACCGCGCCGTGCTGCCGGGCGCACATGCGGGATATCTGCCATTATGTCGCGGCCTGCCTGCGCGACATTGGCGCCGTGCATTGGTTGGAGGGCGGCAGCCTGCTTGGCGCCGTGCGAGAGGACGGCGCGCTGCTGGCATGGGAGGATGACGTGGATCTGTCAGTACTGCTCGACGCTGACATGAGTTGGGACAGATTGTCCGCCGGGCTCGTCGATCGGGGCGCGCGGGACGGCTACCATGTTGATCTCTTCGAGAAACACGGCCTTATCGCGATCTCGTTCGATCCGCCGAAGCCGTGGCCATTTAGATGGGAGCGCAACCGCATGCGCGGTGAAATCAGAGTAGATCTGGCAATTTATCGCCCCGCCGTCAGCCACGGCGAAGCGGTTCTGGAGAGGCGGAGTTACAAGGGCGAAATGCCGGCCACGGAAAGCGGCGGCTATGGTCTGGCGCGGGAGATCGTGCTGCCCACATCGACGATTAACTTCGAGGGCGGCGAGATCGCCAGCCCGCGCCAGCCGGACACATATCTGCGGGTCCTTTACGGCGACTTCAGGGAGGTTGAGTATACCTATGTCGACGCGGCGGCGGCCGAAACCCGGCGCCAGGCCGAGCTGGACGGAGAGCACCACTTGGACGAATAGCGCTACCTGGACGAATAGCATCAAGGGTCTTCAAAATTGACATGAGCAAAACGGTCGAAAACGTGCTTTTCATCACGGCGGATCAGTGGCGGGGCGAATGCCTCTCCGCCATGGGTCACCCGGTCGTGAAGACGCCGCACCTGGATGCGTTGGCGGCGTCGGGCGCATTGTTTCGACATCACTATTCCCAGGCCACGCCCTGCGGCCCCGCCCGCGCCAGCCTGTACACGGGCCTCTATCAGCATAATCACCGCGTCGTGACGAACGGCACGCCGCTGGATGAACGCCATGCCAATTTTGCGCTCGAGGCTCGAAAGGGGGGGCATGATCCCGTTCTGTTCGGCTATACCGATATCGCCGCCGACCCGCGTGGCCGGGACCCGGACGATCCCGAACTCAAGAAGCGGGCCGGGTTGTTGCCGGGCTTAACGCCGCTGGTCCGCATGGACAACGGTTACCGGCCCTGGATGGATGCGTTGCGGCGGCGGGGCTATCAGGTTGATGACGAACCACGGGCACTTTTTCGGCCCAACCGGGAGGGAATTGACCCGACCCGAGGCCGCACCTTCGCGCCGACCTGGTACCGGGCGGAAGACAGCGGCGCGGCCTTTTTGACAGACCAGGCGCTGGACTATATCGCGGCCCGCGGGGAGCGGCCCTGGTTCACCCACATCTCCTATCACGCGCCGCATCCCCCGTATATCGCGCCGGAACCCTATCATGCCCTCTACGATCCGGGGTTGGTGCCGCTGCCCGTTCGCCGTGACAGCGCGGCGGAAGAAGCCGGACAGCACCCCTGGGCCCGCTTCTATCTCGCCAACCAGCTGGACGCAGCCTATACACATGGCGCCTCGCTGAAGGATTATCTGGATATCCCCGAATGTGAAATGCGCCAGATCAGGGCCACCTACTACGCCATGATAACGGAGATCGACGACCAAATTGGGCGTCTGATCGCGCATCTGAAGGAAACGGGCGCCTGGCAACGGACACTGATCGTCTTTACCTCAGATCACGGCGACCAGTTGGGCGATCATTGGATGATGTCAAAGTTCAGCTATTATCGGCAGACCTACCATATCCCCTTGATCATCCGGGATCCGCGCGCCGCGTCCGAGCCAGGTCGCGGTGCGGCAATCGATGCCTTCACGGAGAATGTCGACCTTATGCCGACGATCCTGGACTGCCTTGGCTTGGACGTTCCCGCCGCCTGCGACGGCGCCTCGCTGCTGCCGTTCTGCCACGGCGCCAAAGTCCCGAATTGGCGCGGGGAAGCCCATGCGTCCATTGATTTTCGCTATTTTCCAGGCCTTGACGGCGGCCAAACCCTGGGCCTTGCACCCGATCAATGCAACGCGAACCTACTCTGGGACCGACGCTACAAATACGTGCATTTTGCCGGTCTGCCGCCGCTGTTTTTCGATCTGGAGAGCGATCCTCACGAGTTTCATAATCTCGCCGACGATCCCGCCCATCACGGCCTGGTGCTCGAATATGCTCAAAAAATGCTGAGCTGGCGCATGAACCATGACGAGCGGACCCTGGCCAACACACGGCTCGGGCCGGAAGGCATGGTCGAACATCGCCCGCCAAGACGGTAAATACATGACTATGATTTTCAGTAGAATTTCAGTAGATTTTCAATATCAGGCCCCTTGATCGAACCGCTTTGAACCGGCCGTTCAAAAATGAAATTTGAAATCCACTACCACATTGAATTCCTCATGCGTTCCGACCGCGATTGGGTGAAATCGTCGCCCATCCCGCCGGTCAACCGCCATGGTCATATTACAGTGGATAAGGATGCGGTACGCAGCGAGGCTGATGCCGTCGGGTGGTTACACGAAATCCATGAGAACGACACGGCGGGCAAACTGGTTTCGCTGGATGGAATTGACGCTGCAAATGTGATGATGAAGTCACTTGTCGTGGATAAGGTTGTTCCGATCTGAATTACAGTGTTTCCACCAAGGTGCGGCGATGGAAAATGCGTGCGGTCGGGCTCAGAAATACGAAGTGATCAACATGCTTGGCAGCCAGAGCGCCAGCATCGGGAACAGCAGCACGATGATCAGCACTATGGTGTCGGAGATACAGAAGGGGAAGGAGCCCTTGATCACCTGTGTTACCGGCAGGCCGGTAACGCCGCTGACAGCAAACAGATTTAAACCCACGGGTGGAATAACGCTGCCGATCTCGATACACAGCGCGGTCAGGATCCCCAAATGCACCGGATCCACACCCAAGGACAGTGCCACGGGAAAATAAATCGGTACGATAAGGACCAGAATAGCGACGCCGATCAGCCACATGGAGAGCGCCAGCAGGGTGCCCATCAGGGCGAACAGGAAGGTGTATTTCGAAAGTCCCAAGGTGCCCGCCCAGGCGGCGATCTCCTGCGGCCAGCCCATGTTGGCCAGGAAGAACTGGAAGATGCCGACACAGCCGAGCAGGAAGAATACCACCGCCGTCAGGTTCATGGCCCGGCGGGTCACGCCCATCAGTTCTTTGATGAAGGTCTTGCCCTTGAAAAGCACGCCATAGGCGAGCGCGTAACAGGCCGCGGCCGCGCCTGCCTCCGTGGGCGTGAAGAAACCGCCATAAAGGCCGCCCAGGATAATCACCGGCATCAACAACGCCGGCAGAGCCTCCTTAAAAGCCGTCCAACACTTATGCAATTCGAAAGTGCCCGCCGGCAGCTTAACGATGAATACCGACACGAAAACGATGATAACGGCATCGCTGATGGCGAGAATGATGCCCGGAATAACCCCGGCAAAGAACAAATCAACGATGGAGATTTCGGTGATCACGCCGAATAGGATCAGTGTAATGCTCGGTGGAATAAGCAGCGCGATCCCGCCGGCGGAGGCGATCACGCCGGCCGCCATCAATTTCGGATAGCCGCGTTTGATCATTTCCGGGTAGGCGATGACGCTCATGGCGGCGGCCATGGCCGTGGAGGAGCCTGATATGGCGCCAAACAGCACGGCGGCGATCAGGGTGGCATAGGCGAAACCGCCGGGCACCCAGCCGATCAAGGCATCCGCCAAATTGAACAGCCCGCTTGGTCCACCCCTATAGTTAGGCAACGGAGGATCAGAGATGGCGAACAAGCGACA
>JAPYUH010000179.1 GCA_029936195.1 Alphaproteobacteria bacterium | reverse complement strand
GAGTTGTTCACCCTCGCCGATCGGCAGCAGCACCTCTACCAGGTCGGCTCCATGGTTTTGGGCGTGTCCCTGACCCTGCTGATCGCGGCACAATATGCGCTCAGGGCCCGTCTGAATGACCGCTGAGAAGAGGGCGGTGGCGGTGGTCACCTCCATGGGTTCCCATTTTCGCAATCTGGTATAAGCTGTCCGCCATGGCGGATATCATCATCATCGGCGGCAGTATCATGGGGTCCTCCATCGCCTATCATTTGGCGATGACCGGGCGGGGGGGTGATATCTGTGTGATCGAGCCCGATCCCAGTTATGAATGGGCGGCGGCGCCGCGATCCTCGGGTGGCGTGAGGCTGATGCATGGCCTGCCGGAAAATATCGAGATGTCCCGCTATGGCCGCGAAGTCTACAAGGATTTTGCCGCTCTTATGGATGTGGATGGCCAGCCGGGCAGTTTTGAATTTCTCGAACATGGCTATCTCTACCTTGTCGCCGGCGGGCCGGAGATTGCGGCGGCCGAGGAAAACTGGCGCATCCAGACCGGCCTCGGCGTGCCCAATGATTTTCTCGATCGGGACCAAGTTGCGGCGCGCTTCCCCTCCATGAACGTGGCCGATATCGATGCCGCCATCCACGCGCCGCAAGACGGCTTCATCGATCCCAATGCCGCCGTGTTGGGTTTTCGGCGCAAGGCGATCAGCCTTGGGGTTACCTATATCCAGGACAAAGTCGTGGATATCGAGGTCGCGGGCGGTCTGGCCCGGGCGGTGGTGCTGGGGTCGGGCGCGCGGGTGGCGGGCGATGTCATCGTCAACGTGGCGGGGGCCTGGGGGCCTGAAGTCTGCGCTATGGTCGGCATGCGGGTGCCGGTGGAACCCCTTAGCCGCAACACCTTCTATTTTGAAATACGCGGCCAGGTCGAAACCATGCCCCTGACCAAGGACCCCAGCGGCGTCGCCTTCCGCCAGGAAGGTGCCGGCTTCACAGCGGGGCAGACTGACATCAACGTTCCCTTCGGCTTCGACTGGGACGTCCACCACGACAAGTTCGAAGAGGTCTTCTGGCCCGCCCTGGCGCATCGGGTGCCCGCCTTCGAGGCTTTGCAGGTCAAGCGCGGCTGGTCCGGGCACTATGCCTACAACCGCATGGACGGCAACACCATCATCGGCAAGTGGATTGGCGGCCTGGACAATTTTTACATCGCCACCGGATTTACCGGCGCCGGCCTGCAAAAGGGCCCCGCCATCGGCCGTGCCATCACCGAACTGCTGCTCCATGGCGGCTACCAAACCATTGATCTCTCCCGCATGTCCTATCAACGGGTGATCGACGACGAACCATTGCTGGAAACCGGGTTTTCAGCCTAAAACGTTTTCTACTTTCGGTGAATCGCCGGGCACCCGCGCCCCACGGGGTAGAAATCATTTGGAAGGTCAGCGTTCCAAGCATTTCGCCGCAGTGCGACCGAATTCAACCAGCGGCACTATTCGGGTCGGCCAGAAACGCCTTGAAGCGATCAGCCACGGCCCTTGGGGAGAGGGTCGGTCTGCCGAGGCTCGCCAGGGAGCCGGGTCGAATACGCACATGAATGAGATGGGGTCCCGTATTTTCCAGGGCGATGGCAAAGGCCTTTTCAAATCCGTCGGGATCGGCCGCCAGGGCGGCGCCGGCATAGCCGCAGGACAGGGCGACGCCGGCAAAATCGACACTTGGCGATACGGTCGGCTGGCCGCCTGTTGAGTCATGGACGCCATTGTCGAGAATGATGTGGACCAGATTATCCGGGCCCATCGCCCCAATCGTGGCGAATGCGCCCAACTTCATCAGGGCGGCACCGTCACCATCGAGCACGATCACCGGCCGGTCCGTATTCAATGCCACGCCCAGGCCCATTGGACCCGCACAGCCCATGGAGCCGACCTGGTAGAGGTGCTGCTGCCGATCGGCGAGGGTGAACAACTCGCGCCCGCATTTACCAGTGCTCGCCACGATGGCGGCATGATCGGGAACGGCGGCGAGCAAGCGCTCCAAAATTGCATATCGGGTTGGCCGGTCCCCCGACACGGAAAAATCCGTGCGCGTGCCGCCCGACCGCGGGGTCGGCGTGGTATCGCTCAATCCATCGTCGTGCACGCTGCCCTTCTCCATGATGAAAGCGAAGGGCAGGCGGGTCTCGTTCAGGCTGCTCGACATGGCGGCGATCGCCGGGCCGATGTCGTCGGCCGTGGCCGGAAAGGCCATATGGGGGATGCGCAGAGTGTCGAGCAAGGCCGGCGTGATCTGCCCCATTAGTTCGTGCTGGGGTTCATCCGCCAGGCCCGGCTGGCCGCGCCAGGTGACAACCAGCAGCGTTGGAATGTTGAAGGGCACATTGAGCGAAGTAAGCGGGTTGACCGCATTGCCAAGGCCGGAGTTCTGGCACATCACCACGGTCTTCCGCCCGGCCAGCCAGGCCCCCGCCGCGATACCGACCGCCTCGCCCTCGCTCGCCGCTCCCACATAGCGATTGGCCGGATCGTTGATCACCCGGTTGATCAACGGCGTCAGGTAAGAGCAGGGCACGCCGGTGTAAAAATCGAAACCTTCGTCCCGCGCGGGCCCGAGAAAATCGTCGGCATTGATCATGTATGCGCTCCGCTAGTGTGATGGATTTTCGGGTGACGAAATTCAGGCATTGAAATCTCCGGCGGCGACCAGATCCTCTACCGCATCAATGTCAAGCCAGTGCCCGGTGGTGTATATGACGCGGATCGTGTTGCCGTCCTCTATCAACAAGTTGATCAGATCGGGCATCTTGAATTGCTGCTGCTCCGGGTTCGACAGCAATTTATCCAGGGCGGTCTTGATGATCGGAAAACCCTTCGCCGAAACCTTCAAAAACCCCATCCATTCGCCGTGAATACTGGCTTCCTGAATATCATCGCCGAGGCGCCGCAAGTTGACATTGGTGGAAAAGGCGGCCCTAGAGTTTGGTTGGCTGCAGACTGCCCAATCGGCCTCGCGTCCGGCATTGCGGCTGTTGTGCCAATCCGCATCCACGGTGACGACGAAATCCTCCCCCGGCTCTTCCAGCAGATACAAAATGTATTTGTTGAAAAGCACGTCGCCGTATGAAACGACCATGTCCGTACCAAGGTTGCCATGGGGACCGCCGAGATGGTCAAGGGCCACTTTGAGCGAAACCAGCTCGCCCGTGCTGTCGTGGCGATCATTGTCCACATAATCCAGGCCCGGCACGTTGACGGTTTCCTTCATATAGCCGCGCACGACGACAAGCTTCTTGATGCCGACCTGATTGTAGGTTTCAGCGATATGAGACAGCAACGGCTTGCCGGATACCTCGATCATGACCTTGGGTTTGTCTTCTGTTAGCGCGCCCAGCTCCTTGCCTCTGGAGGCGGCCAGGATCACGGCACAGGGCGCCACCTCCGCCCCAGGCAGGTAGCGTTTCTCGGCTTCCTTCAGCTCTTGAGCCCCTTGCAGGCGGAAAACTTCGTCAACGCCGGCAACATTATCCTCGATGGACAGCAGGTTTTGCTCCCCGTGGATTTTCTTTGCCGTGCGCTGCATGGCCGTTATGGACGCGCGCAGCAAATGATTGGCCCAGATCACCAGCGAGAAGTCGGCATCCTCGAATACCTCCGTGGCGGTGGCGTAATATTTCGTCGGCACGATGACAACCGGGCAGCGGTCGGCCCATTCTTTCTTGAATGCCAGCACTTCGTCCGGCACGGCCAGGGCGCTGTGGATCAAAATCGCATCGGCGCCCGCCTCATAGTAGGCTTCGGCCCGGCGGAGCGCTTCACCAAGGCCCCAGCCGGCGATGAAAGCCTCCACCCGCGCGACGATGGAGAAATCGTCATCAAGCTGGGCGTCCTTACCGGCCTTGATCTTGCCGCAAAATTCATGGATGTCGGCCAGCGGCTGTGTGTTGCCGGAAATGAAGCTGTTCGTTTTGGGAAAGATCTTGTCTTCGATACAAACGGCGGCGATACCGCGCTGTTCCAGCTTGTGGATCAGACGGCGAAAATTATTGAAACTGCCATAGCCGGTATCACCGTCCAGCATGATCGGCACCAATGTGGCGTCCGACATGAACTCCAATGTTTCCAGGACCTGCGTCCAGGAGGTCTCGTTGTTGTCCCGCACGCCGTATTGCGCGGAAATTGTCAGGCCACTGCCCCAGATGCCCTTGAAGCCGGCTTCCTCGACTATCTTGGCGCTCAATCCATTGTGCGCCTCACATATAAATTCAAGTTCGTTTGATTTTAGCAGGTCTCGAAAGGCCGTGGTCTTTTTCATTGGGTTCCCATTCTGTTTAAAGAGTCGTTTTGGTTCGTTGGCAATGGTGCCAGGTCTTCGATGTCCATCGTCTCCAGGGTGGCCTTGGCGGCGGCTACCGCCTGCCGCATCTCCACCGCGCCGAGGGCGCCGATGCAGCCGATCCGGAAGCTGTCCGCACGCGCGAGTTTGCCCGGATAAATGACGAAGCCACGGGCGCTCATATGGTCATAGAAGCAAGAGAAGTCGAAACGGGGATGGTCCGGCATCAGGAAGGTAACAATGATCGGTGCCTGCACCATGTCGGGGAGCAAGGTTTCAAAACCTAGTTCCCGCATTCCCTGGACAAGAATATCACGATTGGCGCTGTAGCGCGCATGACGGGCAGCCACGCCGCCTTCCTCCCCATGCTCTTTCAAGGCCTGGTCAAAGGCCGCCAGCACATGGGTCGGCGGCGTAAATCGCCACTGCCCGTTGGCTTCAAGTCCGCGCCATTGTTCATAAAGATCCAGGCTGACGGAATGGGCGTTGCCCTCGGCCAGCTCCAGCCATTCTCTGGCGATCAGCGCGAAGGCCATGCCCGGGACACCTTCGAAGCACTTGTTGGAAGAGGCGATCAAGGCATCGAACGGTACGCTTTCGCCATCAATGGGAATAGCCCCGAAGGCGCTCATCCCATCAATGATCAGCCGACGCTTATGGGCCTGGGTGACGCGGCCAATCGCCACCATGTCGTTCAATATGCCGGTGGTGGTTTCGCAGTGCACGACAACGACGTGGGCAATCGCGGGGTCCTCGCCCAACGCCTTGTCCAACGCGGCTGGGTCGACTTGTTGATCCTCCGGCCAATGCAGCACCGAAACCTCGCGCCCGATCCGCTCCAGTATGGTGACGATCCGCTGGCCATAGGCGCCGTTTTCCAGAACCAAGGTCCGCTGTCCGGGCGCGATCAATGTGCCCAGCGTTGCCTCCACGCCAAAGGTGCCACTGCCCTGCACCGGCACCGCCGCATGGCTATCCCCGACCCCGGCAATGGTCAGCAATTCATCCTGAATGCGTCTGGTGATGGCAATGAAGTCCGCGTCTCTGGAACCCCAGTCGCGCAACATTGCTTGCTTTGTGGTGAGCGACGTTGTCAAGGGGCCGGGGGTCAGAAGATATTTATTGTTGCCGCTATCGTTCATGATCAACAGCACGGCGATCATCTGCCCGAGAGTCCATATTCAGCGCCTCCTCGAAGGATTGTTATTCCAAGGTCCGAAATCATGGCCTATGCGGGTCGATCGAACCCGCATGCAAAAGCCAACAGGGCATCGCCGCGACGATTGATCACGGCAACGAAAGAAACATCGAAGTGTCTAAGGCAATGGCCGCGGAAGACGTGAATACGCAAAGACCATTGTCGTTGACCGTGAGATTGACGCCGTGTTCGGAGATGGATTGGGCTAAATTCTCGACCACCAATTCAAGGCGGAGCGGCCCATGGTTCATCTATCCAGTTTGAATCAGGCGGCCAAAAAAAACAACGCCGCTAGATACGTTCGGCAATCTCGATTTGCAACTTCCCAACCGGTTGCAACATGAATGGCCGGGAAATATCAGGTGATATTTATGTCGAAACCGAGTTTAGCCGATTTCCACCAATATAGACAACTTTAATCAAATTTGCGCTCGAATAGCCGGCTACCGGCGGGTTTTCCGTGCTCGGTGGCGCGTTTGGCGGCCGTTTCAATTGCGTACCTATTCCAGGATGGTTTCCGTTCCTTGCTGCCATTATGTACCGTGTCCGGCCCTGCCGCCCCACCGATTTGCATCACGAGCCACGGCGTTTCGCGACAATTCCACAGTATCGGCATTTCACCGTTTCGACCGCGCCCCCGGTCCCAAAACCCATGACGACGTCCACAACGTCATAGCCATGCAGACCAAGCAAGCACAGCAATCGCCGTCTTATCGACGCGAATTTGCCTTCGGCCTCGGCCACATTCATTCTCCCAATACAGACGAATTTCAACATCAGTAAGAATCAGGGTTCGACGGCATCCCATGGCAGTCGGCGACCTGCAGGTAGTCTATCGGGTTTGTGATTGCCCAGCTCCAGCATATTGACCGGGCGGCTTTTCACGCTACCAATCCCTATAGCCCTTGGCGGTCGTGCGCCACGATAGCATGGAAACGCGCTAGAACACGTTGCGGCGTTTCGCCGTCGCTGCGCCATCGGCTTGCCCGTTTTCCCCCATCACCACGCCGTAATCCCGCGCCGCCGCCTTCGGGCTGACCAGACCAAGACGCACGTCGTCGGCGACCGCTTCCGGGTCGCGGGCCATGGGGTCGCCAAAGCCGCCGCCGCCGGGCATTTCGATGATCAGGCGGCCTTGCGCCGGGATGGTTTGGAAACCCTTGTTGCGGAGTTCCTGGCCAGACGCGAGGCTGATCCGTCCCGTGGCGCCGGGGCCGGCACCGTCCCGGCCACGGGCCGGAAACAGGACCCGCTCGAAACTGGCGAAGATGCCGAACGGCGCATCCTCGCGGCTGGTGATCTCCATCACCTGCCCCAGGCCGCCGCGTTGAGCGCCGGCGCCGCCTGAATCCATGCGCAATTCCTTGCGCCAGACGACGATGGGCGTGATTGCCTCGGAAATTTCCACCGGTACATTGCGCACGCCGCTGGGATATGGCGTGGCCGAAAGACCATCCAGCCTTGGCCGCGCGCCCGCGCCGCCGCTGTGAAAGGCCATCAGCATGAAAGCCGTGGTCTCACCCTCGGTGCGTTCGGTGATACCGTGGCCGGCGCCCAGCTTGACGTTCCACAGGTTGGAGGTGCCTTCCGCCGGGACCCGCTCGGGCAGGGCCTGATGCAGGCAGCCGAAGATGACGTCGGGCAGCATGTGGCCGATGGTCGATCGCGCCACCACGGCACAGGGATGGGGAGCATTGAGAATGGTGTTGTCCGGCGCCGAGACGGTGATGGCGTCCAGGGTCCCCGCGTTGTTGGGAATGTCCGGCGCCACCACGCATTTGGCGCCGAACGCCGTGTAGGCTTCGGTATAGCAGATCGGGCAATTGATGCCGAAGTCCGAGGTGCCGGAGGAGCCGCTGTAGTCCACATGAATGATGCCGTTTGAAATGGTCAGCTCCGCCACCAGATCAATGGGTTCCTCGAAGCCGTCAATGCGCATGGCATGGCGCCAACTGCCCTGGGGCAGGGCGTTGATGGCGGCGGTAATCGCAGTCCGGCTCTGCTCGATGATATGACTGCCCAGTGCGTCGAGATTGTCGAGGCCGTATTCATCCATCATGGCGAACAGCCGCCGGCCCCCGGTCTCATTGCAGGCGGCCAGGGCATAGATATCGCCTTCCACCTGCACCGGCTCGCGCACGTTGGCGCGGACCAAGTTCAACAGCCACTGGTTCATCTCGCCGGCCTGGGCCAGGGGCATGATCGGCACGAACAAACCTTCATGATAGATCTGCCGCCCATCCGGCGACATGCCGACACCGCCGATGTCGACCACATGGGAGGTGCAGGCAAACAATGCGACCATGGCGCCGTTGCGGAAAGTCGGCGTCACCACCGTGAAATCGTGCAAATGTCCGGTGCCCTTCCAAGGATCGTTGGTGATGTAGACATCACCCTCCGCCATGTCTTGCACCGGAAACACGTCGATAAAATGCACCACCGCGCGGGCCATGGAATTGATATGTCCCGGCGTGCCGGTGACCGCCTGGGCCAGCATCTGGCCCTTTAGGTTGAAGACGCCGGCGGAAATGTCACCGGCTTCGCGGCTGGATGTACTAAACGCCGTGCGCACCAGGGTCTGGGCCTGTTCCTCGA